>CAYUFG010000001.1:0-55868 GCA_964443815.1 uncultured Halobacteriales archaeon
ACCGGTGACAGTGGCTGAGGAAGTGGTCAGACTCTCCGAGGGGATCGGTATCGACTGCGTCGTTATGTCGACCCACCGCCCGGGGGTTCCGCACGAGGCCGTGCTCGAATCGATCCGCCTGACCGGCGACCGCGTTATTCCCGCCGTTCGTGACCGGATCGGCGACGACTAACTACGAGGAACCACCAACCGAGACAGAAATCTCCCGTTTCGGAGTCCCCACTCGTGGTGGATAACCGCGCTCTCGGAGCCGCTACGCGTCGGGGGCGAGTTCCGTGACCGTCCGGTCTCGGAGTTCCTCGTCGACGCCCATCGGGATGGTGACGATGACGTCGTCGACTACGTCCTGCTCGGCGAGGTCGTCGAACCGGTCGCGGGCGGTGGACGGCGTGCCGACGATGGCCAACTGGTGGAGCATCTCGTCCGTCACCGCAGCCCGCGCGTCGTCGCGGTCACCGGACCGCCAGGCAGCTGCGACCTCTTCGGCCTGGTCCGGGAACGACAGCGCGGCGGCGTTCTTGTAGCCGTCGCTGCTGCCGAGGTAGTACGCGAGGTGATTCCTGACGGCCGCGATCGCCTCGTCCGGATCATCGCTCACCGCACACGGGACGTACGGCGAGACGGTGATGTCGTCGGGGTTCCGACCGGCGTCCCTGGCGGTTTCCGCGATCGTCTCGTACGTCTCCGACAGCTGGTCGAAGGGGATGTTGTGTGGCAGCCAGCCATCGGCGACGCGGCCGGTCGCGCGGCGGTTGGCGGGGCCGAGTGCCGCCGCGTAGACGGGCAGCGGCGTCTCCAGCGACGGGAAGTCCGCGACGTCGAACACCTCGCCGTCGTATTCGACTCGCCCGTCGCTGTCGAGGAATGCCTTCGCGAGTTCGATCGTCTCGTGCAGCCGGCGAGGCGGGTTGGCGAAGGCCATCCCGTGGAGGTCGTCGACGACCTTCTCGGTGCTCGTGCCGATGCCGAGGCGCACGCGGCCGTCCGCGCCGTTCGCGAGCGTCGCCGCGGCCTGGGCCAGCGTCGCCGGCGACCGGCCGTAGGCGTTGACGATGGCCGTCCCGAGGTCGATCGTCTCGGTCCGTTCCGCCGCGCGGGTGAGCGCGACGAAGGCATCGCGGCCCCAGAGCTCGGTCACCCAGAGGGCGTCGTAGCCGAGCGACTCGGCGTGGTCGGCGAACGATGCGACGTCGTCGTGGTCCTCAGGCGTGAGGAGGCCAGTCGCCATGGTTCGACCACTCACGCCCGGGACAACAGCGCTTCGGTCCGGCCGATGGCCGCCAGACCGGCTCGGCTTCGTGGAATGTTCGTGTGGAAACGAGTCGGTGAATCACCGAGACTCGAGGACGACGTCCACGACTTCAGACGTGGGGAGGACGTCAATTTTACCGACGGGTTCTACACTGCCGAGCTCCTCCCCTTCTCGACAATGCGTCAGAACGTCGGGACAGCGTCGCCGATGAATGGCGTTCTTCAAGACGAGGATACCTGATAAACGAGTAGTGAGAAGACTAGCCCGAGGAGAAAACCAGTGGCATGTGATAGGACGTTGATGAAAGTGTCGCCGTGAACGACGTCGTCCGGCACCATCAAGAGGAACAGCAGAGCCACGACGGCCCCAAAGCATCCGACCTGAACGATATTCTCGGCATGCTCTGCAACTCGCGCAGGGAGTCGGGCGAGGTCCGCCAGGCCGGTGATATTGGCGAACGCAGCTGCAAACAGCAGACTGCCGAGGACGAACAGCCCGGCTAACGCTGGCGTCATGGCTCCCGTCGTTGCTGCGAGGACACCGAGGGAAGCCATCCAGATCAGCAACACAGCGAGTGTGCCGATCTGAGTCCCGTATTCGTCAGCGACGAAGAACCCGATCGCGGCGAGGAGCATCCCGCCGAAGGCACTCACCACTGCCGAGATCCCCCTCGATGTTGCCCCGTCGGCCAGCACGCCGGCGTACTGGTACAGAACCACGTAATCGATCGCAGTCGTTATCGGGGGAACGAGAACGACCAGGACTCCCGCCGTCAACCAGAATCGCCGGCGTGCCTGCAGGTGCGCCACGTACAGGAAATATCCGAACCCGATCGCGAGTCCGTACCCGACGATATTCCCGTAGAGATGCGTGTTGGAGCCGTGCAGCAGTGCTGCCGTCCATGCGGTGATGGGACTGGAATCCCCATAGGTGAACAGCAGCTGATTTGATAGCGCGTCGGGGAGGACGTAGTGAATCAGCGTGAGTGCGGCGGGGATCGCGAGGAGGACCGCGATGTCGATGAGGACTGGCTTGTGCTCGCCGAGGTCGGGTGTCCGCATTTTCGTGATCTATCAGTCTCCGGGATTGCCGGACCGATATGCTGTCCGGGGGCTCAGGGCTCTCGCCGGTGCAGTAGCTCGTCGATCAGACGGAGCTGGCGGTCGAGGTCGCCTGGCTCGGTCGTCATCGGGTGGAGGATCAGCTCGTCGAAGCCGAGCTCGCGGTATTCGGCGACCGTCTCCCTGACGGATTCGACCGAGCCGGTCAGACAGCGGTCCATCCGCTCGTCGACGGGCCGACCCTCGGCGGTGATGTACCCGAAGACGTCGCGCTGCTCGCGTTTCGATCGCTCGTCGTCGGCGCCGGGCACGAGGTGGACGTACTGTAGCGCGACGCGATCGAAGTCCGACTGGTCGCGCCCCTCGGCGTCGAGGTGTGACTCGACGTCGGCCAGGTCCGAGGCGATCATGTCCGTGTTACGGGGCGGCGCGATCCAACCGTCGGCATCATCCATGCGTGCGAGCACCCCGTCGGGAATCGACCGGTCGTCGCCCGTCCCCGCGCCGTCGCCGCCGGCGAGCAGCCGGGGCGGCTGGCCGAGCCGCGGCTCGAGCCTGAAGTCCTCGACCGAGTAGAACTCGCCGTCGTACGTCACGCGTTCCTCGGTGAACAGCCGTCTGACGAGCCCCAGAGCTTCGCGGTAGCGAGCACCCCGCTCGGCCATCGGGACGTCGACAGCCTCGAACTCGGACTCGACGTAGCCCGTCCCGAGGCCGAGCGTGAGCTGCCGACTCGCCAAGTGCTGCAGCGTCGCCGCGCGCTTGGCGAACAGGATGGGGTCACGCAGCGGCAGCAACAACACGCTCGTGCCGACCGGGAGCGTCTCCGTCTCGCCGGCGGTATAGCTCAGCGTCGTCAGCGGGTCGAGCAGCGAACTCGCGTAGGTGGGACTCTCTGCGAGGTGCTCGATGAGGTACGCGCCGGCGAAGTTGCGGTCGTCGGCGTCACGGACGTACCGGCGGAAGCGGTCCGGCGGGATAGCGTGGCTCGGGCTCGAGAACGACGGCAGGCCGATCGAGAGTCGCATGGGCTCACTGCCGGTCGAATCGGCATAAATCGGTCGGGCAGGTCGGTACCGTCATGTAGCGGGCGGTCCGTGCCTCGGCCATGAACGACACCGACGACTGGTACGAGACGACCGCCTTGACGGACGGTATCGATGCCGTCGACACGCCACACGCGAGGACGAGCCGGGTTTTCGTGGTCCACGGGTCGGAGGCGACGGTCGTCGTCGACGCCGGCCGCGGCATCGGCGATCTCCGTGGCTACCTCGGGCTGGATGCGTCGACGCGGCTCGTCCTGACGCACTCTCACTGGGACCACGTCGGCAACGCCCACCAGTTCGCGAACGTCTCGATCGACCGCCGCGAGCGCAACTCGGACGGCTCGGTCACGCTGGACGTCGTCTCCGAGGTGTTTCTCAAGCGGCCCGGCCAGTTCATGGACAATCACCTCGACCAGGGCCGACCGCTGCCCGAGGGCGTCGACCCCGAAACATTCGATATCCCGCCTGTGCCGGCTGCCGACACCCACGCCGACGGCGACCTCCTCGACGTGGGCGATCACGAACTCGAACTCGTCGGTATTCCGGGTCATACCGGCGGGCAGACGGGCGTTCTCTCTCGGTCGGACGGTGTCTTTCTCGCCGCCGACCTCGTCCACGTCGACCGCAACCTCTACGTCCACTTCGACGACTCCGATTTGGCCGCCTACATCGAGTCCTTCGACGACACGATCGACCGCTGGGAAGCCGGCGAATTCGACGTGCTCGCGACGGCGCACAACGAGCCGATGGACCGCGACGAGATCGACCTGCTCTACCGGCTCCGTGACGGGCTCGTTTCGATCGCCGACGGCGACCGAGCCTTCGAACGCGTCGAGACCAACTGGGGGCCAGCAAACGAGTACGAGGTCGGCGATTCGACCGTCCTGGTGTCACCCGACGAGTAGTCCAACCCGTCAGTCCAGGCCGATTCGGGAGCGGAAGGGCGCGCGACCGGTCACGCCAGGCCGACAGCGCAGCGTCGCGCCGGCGAGGTCGCCGTACTCCTCGCGGTCCTGACCGCCACCGGTCGTGACGTAGAGCTCGTCCAGCTCGGCGCCACCGAAGGCCACGCTCGCGGGGAACGCAACTGGCGTTTCGTACCGCGCCCGCTCGGTCCCGTCGGGCGCCAGCCTGGCGAGTTCGCCGCCGTAGGCCAGCGCCGTCCACACGTCGCCAGCTGCGTCGACCGTCAGCCCGTCGGGGAAGCCGCCGTCCTCGTCGAAGGTGGCGAACGTCCGCGCGTTCGAGAGCACGCCCGTGGCCCGATCGTAGTCGAAGGCGTGGATCGTCCACTCGTGTGACTCGGCGTAGTAGAGCGTCTCGAGGTCGGGACTGAACCCCAGGCCGTTCGAGAGTTCGACCCCCTCGCGGAGGCACGCGAACGATCCGTCGATGTCCAGGCGATAGAGCCGGCCAGGGGCGTCGTCGGTACCCTTCGTGCCACAGAAGACCCGCCCCTCGGGATCGGCGACGACGTCGTTGAACCGCGCCTCCGTCAACTCGCCAGGTGAGACGAGGGTATCGACCACGCCCTCTCCATCACGCCAGACGCGGACCGTCCCTCGGTCGAGGAACAAGAGCAGTGAGCCGTCGGCCTGGAACGTGAAGGCGGCGAGCTCTTTGTCACACTCGTAAACCGTCTCGACAGTTTCTGCGTCCGGATCGTACCGGAAGAGCCGCCCTTCGTAGATGCCGACCCAGTAGAGGACGCCGTCGCCGTCGTGCCAGAGCGGGTTCTCGCCGACGCGGAGCGGCTCGTCCGCGACGACGTCGAACGCGAGTTCGTCCGTGGATCCCATGGGATCGATTGCGCCCGGCGGTGCCAAATATGCGCCGGGCGTGGGCGGACGGCCCTCAGCAAAACATCCTCGGAGTACGATCGACGTATCGGGGGAAGGTATTATTGTACCCCTGGTTGCACCCGCTCACGCAATGAAACTCGTCTACCACAGCCTTGGCAACTTGGAGCGCCTGTCGGGCTACGCGGACGCGATGGTCGACTACCTCGACGACGTCTCCCGGCCGGACACCGATGTCGAACTGCGCGGGACGCCCAAGGGCGGCCTCGCGGACACGTATCGGTTCTTCTCCTTCCAGGACGAGCAGGGCGTCGCCGAGACGATCGCTCGAGAGCGCGAGCGCGTCGACGGCATCGCGGTGGGCAACATCCTCGACCCAGCAGTCAGGGAGGGCCGATCGATCGCCGACATCCCGATCCTCGGCCTGGGCGAGGCATCGTACATGACCGCGATGACCGTCTCGGAGACGGCGGCGCTGGTCCCGCTGACGCCGGAGTGGGAGCCCCAGTTGCGCGACCGCATCCGGATGTACGAACTCACCGAGCGGATTCCCGTCGTCCGCGGGATGGACATCAGTTTGAACAGTATGGCCGAGGCGTTCCACGACGACGACAAGCGCCAGCAAGTTTTGGACGGCTTCGACGCCGCGGTCGCCGAGTGCGTCGACGAGGGCGTCGAACTCGTCATCCCCGGCGGCGGCATCATCTCCATGCTCCTCAACCAGGAGGGTATCACCGAACTGCACGGCGTGCCCGTCATGGATCAGGTGACCGTGCTGACGAAGTTGACCGAGACGTACGTCGACCTCTACGAGTTGGGCGCACTGCAGACCAGCCGAAAGCGCATGTACGCGTCCCCCGATGAGGACTTCCTCGACGAGTTGTTGGACCACTACGACCTGGAGTGACCGTCGGAGACAGCGAATAAACTAAGAGACGTCTGGCGGATTAGTCGTCCATGCAGTACGACCTCGTCGTCATCGGCACCGGCACTGCGGGGACGGCCGCCGCCGTGGCGGCCGCCGAGGCCGACCCCTCGCTGGACATCGCCTTCGTCGAACGAGCGCCGGAGGGCGAACACGGGGGCAACTCCAGATACACGGACGCCTACATGCGCCTCCAGGAGGACGGCTCGCCGGCGCCGAACTTCCGGGAGGATTTCAGGGAGTTCTCGAACGGGAAGGCCGACGAGGCCATCGTCGACCGCATCGCCAGCGATGCCAAGGAGACGATCGACTGGCTTCGGGACCACGACGTCGAGTTCGAGCAGCTCGAGACGATGTTCCTCACCGCCTCCCGGCCGCGACTCCTCCCCATCGGCGGCGGCCTCGCCATCGTCGAGGCGCTCCTCGAAGACGCCCGCGACGCCGGCGTCGACGTCCACTTCGAGACCACGGCCGAGGAGCTCGTCCGCGGCGAGGACGACGGCATCGAGGGGCTGTGGGTGCGCGAGAGCGCCGGGACATCTCAGTTGATCGAGACCGACAACGTCGTCATCGCCTGCGGTGGCTTCGAGGGTAACCCCGAGATGCTGGCTCAGTACGTCGACGGCGACGTGACGGAACTGCCGACGATCGCCCCCGGCGGCGAGCAGAACATGGGGGAGGGAATTCGGATGGCGATGGACGTCGGTGCGGACACCGACGGCCAGTTCCGCAAGTTCCACGCCGAGCCGATCGACCCCCGGAGTGATGCACCCGAGGCGGCCATCATGGCGTTTCCCTACGGCATCCTCGTCAACAAACGCGGCGAGCGGTTCGTCGACGAGGGCGGCCGGACCGTCGACGAGCACTACGAGTACGTCACCCGTCGGATCCGCGAACAGCCCGACGGCATCGCGTACCTCGTCGCCGACCAGAAGATCTTCGACGTCCCGAAGATCGAGCACTCGCTGCAGACGCCGGAGGAACCGATCGAGGCCGAGCCCGACTTCGCGAGCGACGACGACCCGCTCGAGACGACCGTCGACAACCTCGCCGCGCAGATCGACGTCGACGCCGACCGACTGCTGGACACCGTCTCGGACTACAACGATTCGGTCAACGACACCGAGTTCGACCCGTTCACGACGGACGGCAAGGCCGCCGCCGTCGACCCGCCGAAGTCCAACTGGGCTCAACCGTTGGACACGCCACCGCTGGTCTGCTGGCCGATGCAGTGTTCGATCGTGATGACGTTCGGGGGCGTCGCGACCAACGACCAGGCACAGGTCGTGAACCCCGACGGCCGCCCGATACCTGGGCTGTACGCCGCCGGCGAAGTTACCGGGCTGTACTTCGACAAGTACGCCGGCGCGACGAGCGTCCTCCGCGGGCTGGTCTTCGGCCGGCTGGCCGGCCAGCACGTCGCCGGCGAGGGCTAGGCCGTCACGCCGCCGTCGACGACCACGTTCTCGCCGTGGACGTACGCCGCCATGTCGCTCGCGAGAAACGTCGCCACGCCGGCCACGTCCGACGGTTCGCCGAATCGTCCCGCGGGGACGGCCTCCTCGACCTCCGCGACGTACTCGTCGTCCGCCCGGCGGTCGGCGTTGAGATCAGTTTTCACGGCCCCCGGCGAGATGGCGTTCACCCGGACGCCGTCCTCGGCGAAGGCGTGGCACATCTGGCGCGTCACCGCGACGATTCCACCCTTCGTGGCTGTGTAGGCGGGGTCGACGGTGCCGCCCTGGAGCCCCCACGTCGACGCCATGTTGACGACGGCACCGCCACCGCGGTCGGCCATCGCGGGCAGGACGAGGCGAGAGACGCCGAACAGACCACCGAGATTGACGTCCACGGTCCGGTCCCAGACCGCACGGTCCATCTCCGCCCACGATTCACGGGGGAAGATGCCCGCGTTGTTCACGAGCACGTCGATCTCACCGAGCTTCTCGCGGGTTCGATCGACCAGGGTCTCGGCGTCACGCGGGTCGGAGATGTCCGCGCCGACGTCGATCGCGGCCTGTCCGGCCGCCTCGACGGCCGAGACGACCGCCGTTCCGGGCTCGTCGTCGGGGTGGTGGTTCACCGCCACGTCCGCGCCGTTCCTGGCGAACGATTCGGCGATGGCCCGGCCGATGCCCCGGCTCGACCCGGTGACGAGCGCCGTCTTGCCCTCGAGCATGGCGCGACCCTACGCCGGCCACCGTAAATAACGGGCGGCCTTCTCTCGAAATAGGGCCACGTCGGCGTGCGGTCCGGAAACGTGTTCGCAAGCGGACCCACACAGTATTTGGCGGTGATGGCGCTACGGCGGGCATGGCCACACCGACCGAGCCCGACCGCGACCGGCTCGACGCCATCGCCGACCTGCCGATGCGCGTCGGCTGGGGAACGTACCGATCGTTGGGGGCGTCCCACCTGCGGCTCGTCCGCCAACTCGGCGTCGAGGACCTACTGATCATGCCCTGGCCCTTCGAGGACCGGGAGGGGGCGATTCCGCGGGCGGAGTCCTGGACGTACGACCAGCTCCGTCGGCGACGCGACACGATCGAGGATGCGGGCCTCCGGCTGGCCGCCATCGAGATGATGCCGACGCCGCTCTACGACATCCTCCTGGCCGACCCCGCAGACCGTGCGGACCTGATCGAGGGGATTCAGGAGACGGTCCGCAACATGGGCCGGGCGGGCGTGCCGATCCTGGGCTACAGCGGCCTGCCGCCCAGCGGCGTCGGCCGGACAGACCGCGAGGCGACCGCACGGGGCGGCGCCAGGACCACCGCGTTCGACGCGTCGGCGATGGACCAGTCGCCTATCGTCGACCGCGAGGTCAGTGAGGCCGAACTGTGGGCTGTCTACGAGGAGTTCCTCGCGGCCGTCTTGCCGGTCGCCGAGGAGTGGGGGGTCACGCTCGCTGTCCACCCGAGCGATCCGCCGGTCGAGGAGATCGGCGGTGTTCCGCTGTTGTTCCGCTCGCGGGAGACGTTCGACCGCGCGATGGAGCTCGTCCCCTCGGACAACCACGGCCTGAAGTTCTGCGTCGGCTGCTGGTCGGAGATGGGCGAGGACGTCCCTGCGGTGATCGACCACTTCGGCGACGACATCGCCTACGTCCACTTCCGCGACGTCGTGGGGACCGTCCCCGAGTTCTACGAGACGTTCCTCGACGATCCCGACGCGAACTTCGACGCCTACGACGTCATGGCGGCGCTCGCGGACGCCGGCTTCTCCGGTGTGATGACGCCCGACCACGTCCCCCAGGTCGAGGGCGAGGAGCGGGCAAAACTCGGCGGTCCCCGCGGGCACGCCTTCACCGTGGGGTACCTCAAGGGACTCCTCTCGGGCGTCGAGCGCCGCTGATCACAACGCTTTTCGAGTCGCTGGCGGTGGTGACGGCCATGTCACTGGACTTCGGCGTGGTGCTCCTGAGCCAGCACGACGCGGACCGGGATCCACTCGACTGTGCGGACGAGATCAGGTCCCAGGCCCGTCTGATCGACGACCTCGGGTACGACTCCCTCTGGGTCGGCGAACACCACTTCACCGAGGATATCTACTTCGACAACTTTCAACTCCTGCCACACCTCGCCGCCGAGACCGACGACGTCACCCTGGGGACTGCCGTCTGTCTCGTTCCGCTGCACAACCCCGTCCAGCTGGCCGAGCGGCTCGCGACGTTGGACGTGCTGTCGGACGGGCGGGTGGTCTTCGGTGGCGGCGTCGGCTACCGCCAGGAGGAGTTCGACGTGATGGGTGTGCCCAAGCGGGAGCGCGGCCAGCGCACCACGGAGACACTCGAGCTACTGGACAGGCTCTGGCGCGAAGACGGAGTCTCATACGAGGGCGAGATCTTCTCCGTCGACGACGTCTCGATCAACCCGAAGCCGGTCCAGGCGGGGGGCCCGGACCTCTGGGTCGGCGGCACGGCCCCGCCCGCCATCCGACGGGCGGCCGACCTCGGCGACGCCTGGCTGATCGACGCACGGACACCGCTATCGGACGTGCTCGAGAACCGTCCCGTCTACGAGGACGCTCTCGAGGAGGAGCCCGCCACCCGCCCGCTCCGACGGGAAGTCTTCGTCGCCGAGTCCGACGAAGAGGCCCGCGAGACCGCACTGCCGTCGCTCTCGGCCAAGTACGACACCTACCAGAACTGGGGCGGCGGTCACGCGATGGGTGAGGCCGACGACGCCTTCGACGAGTTCGTCGAGGGCCGGTTCGTCATCGGCTCGCCGTCGACGGTGATCGAGGGCCTCGAACACTACCGCGACGAACTCGACGCCGACCACATCGTCATGCGCCACCAGTGGCCCGGCATGCCCGCGGCGGACGCCGAGGCCTCGCTCGAACTCTTCGCCGACGAGGTCATGCCGGCGTTCTGAAGCGGAATACTTGCCCAGACCACAACCATGATTCAGGTTCATCACAGGGACGGCGACAATCGATGCTGGAGCGCCGACGGTGGCGCGCCGACACGAATGACGCAATCGGATTAACCACAAACATGCTCGACTCACTGTTCGATCCGGTCACGGTCGGCGGTCTCGACCTCCCCAACCGGGTCGTCATGCCGCCGATGGTCACCCGGTTCGCCTCCGAGGACGGCTACGTGACGGACCGCAGCCGCGAGTACTTTCGCGAACGGGCCCGTGGGGGGACGGGCCTGATCGTCTTCGAGTGCACCTATCCCTGCGAGCGGCACCCACAGCGCCACTGGCTGATCGACGACTCCTACATCGAGGGCCTCTCGTCGGTCGTCGACGCCGTCCACGACGAGGGCGGCACGCTCGCGGTGCAACTGAACACTCACCGCGCGACGAGCGACGAAGTCGAGCCTCTCGCGCCCTCGGCGATCGAGCTACCGGAGGGCGGGACCGCCGACCGCATCTCACGCGAGCGCATGGTCGAGCTCGTCGCCGAGTTCGCGGCGGGCGCCGACCGTGCGAAACGGGCCGGCTTCGACGCCATCGAGATCCACGCCGCCTCGGGCTACCTCGTCCAGCAGTTCCTCTCGCCGCGGACGAACCGGCGGGACGACGACTACGGCGGCGACCTCGAGGGCCGGACGCGGTTCGCGCGGGACTTGCTCGCTGCGGTCCGGGACGAGGTGGGCCGGGACTTTCCGGTCTGGTTCCGAATGCCGGGCCACGAGTTTCTCGAGGGGGGTATCGATCCCGACGAGGCGACGCGAATCGGCCGCCGCCTCGCCGACGCCGGCAGCGACGCGCTCCACGTCACCGCCGGCCACGTGTGGAACAACGGCCACATCGTCATCAACGGCCACGACGAGCGGGCTATCTACGCCGACTACGCGGCGGCCGTTCGCGAGGCGGTCGACGTGCCCGTCATCGCCGCGGGTCGGATCAACGACCCCGAACTCGCCGACGACCTGATCGCCGAGGGCAAGGCCGACCTCACTGCGATGGGTCGAGCTCACATCGCCGATCCGCACTTCGTGCGGAAGGCCGAAGCCGGAAATCTCGACGGCGTTCGTCGCTGCGTCGGCGGCATGGAGGGCTGTCGCGACCTCGTCAACGGTAACCCCGTCACGTGTACGGTCAACCCGCGTGTCGGTCGCGAGGGCGAGTCGGTCGAGCCGGCGGCGGATCCGACGTCCATCGCCGTCGTGGGCGGTGGCCCGGCGGGCCTGGAGTTTGCCCGCTGGGCGGCCCGTCGCGGCCACAGCGTCACCGTCTACGAGGCGGCGTCTCGTCTCGGCGGCCAGCTCCGCTGGGCACAGCACGCACCGGGCAAGCGGGAGTACGCCGAGCTGTTGCGATTTCTCGAGACGGAACTCGACCGGGAGGGCGTGGCCGTCGAGACGGGAGCCGAGCTCGAGGCTGCCGACGTCGAGGCGCTTCCCGCCGACACCGTCGTCGTCGCCACCGGCAGTGCGCCGGCGGTGCCGACCATCGAGGGCATCTCCGACGCGATCGCCGATGGTCGCGTAGTGACGCCGGAGGACGTCCTCACCGGCGACGCGGACATCGGGACCGCACTCGTACACGGTGCGAGTGAGATCGGCGTCGACACCGCCGAGTACCTCGCGGATCGCGGCGTGGCTGTGACGATCGTCTCACCCGGGAGGCTCCTCCCCGAGCGCTACACCGAGGGTGAAGGCGTCACCTCCCGGGACCGCATCCTCGCCAGCCTCGGCGAGCACGATCGCGACATCGAGACCATCGAACACGCCAGTCTGCAGGCCATCGAGGACACCACGGCGCGTGTCATCGACGTCGACGGCGAGGAACGATTCGTCGCGTTCGACGAGCTCGTCATAGCTGGCGAGCGCCGACCCCGATCGCTCGACGTCGAGGACGCCGTCGTCATCGGCGACGCCGAGACGCCGAGCGACCTCTACACCGCCATCCACGAGGGCGCCCGCCTCGGCCGCTCCATCTAGTGATCCGCCGGGAGAACGCCACGCTTCTCGGCCTCCTCTCGGACGATGTCGGCGCTCTCGATCATGGTGTGCGAGCCGAGGATGCTCGCGATTTCGATCACCCCCGCGACCTCCGATGGCGTGGCACCGTGGTCGAGGGCACTTCTGACGTGCGTCCGGATGCCCGGCGTGTAGACTGTCGTCCCCGCCGCGTTGACAGCGACGTAGATGAGCTCCTTCAGTTTTGGCTCCAGAACTCCCTCCGTCCACGGGATCGCCGCGATGTCGAGATACCGCTCGAAGAAGGCGGCGTCCGTGGCGAGGATCGCCGCCAGCTCGTCGTCCCAGGATTCCACGGTGTCGCGGTACTCGTCAGCGAGACTCCCGTCGCCGGGGTCGGGCGCTTCCCCGTCGGAGACCTCCTCCGCAAGGACGGCAAACCCCTCACGAGCACCATTGAAGCCGACGTCGCTCGTGATGAGAAGGACCTCGGTGAGTTCCTCGACGGTGGCGCCTTCGTCGAGGGCCTTGCCCACGTGGGCGCGAGTGCCGAGGTTGTAGAGGTGCGTTGTCGACGCGTCGATCGCCACGTGGACGAACTCCCGCTCTTTCGGCGCGAGCCCCGCCCGCTCCCAGGCGTGGCGCGTCAGCTCGCCGTAGGCCTCGAGCCACGCCGGCTCCAGGCGGAGGATGTCTTCGAAGTTGCCGGTCCAGTACCGGTTCTCGGTGTAGGCATCCTTGACACGTCGCTGTTCTGCGGTCAGATCGTCTTCCGAGGCCATGCGGGGAAGGCCCGCCCGTGAGCCATGAGTCTTGCGTCGGACCCCATCTGCGAGGAATTAAGGGTCCGTGCGGGGTTGACCGAGATATGCATTCTGAGTCCGGCGCGGGCATGCTCGACGGCATCAAGGTCCTCGACGTGACACAGGTCGTCGCGGGATCGTTCGGGTCGATGCAGCTCGCGGATCTCGGCGCCGACGTCGTCAAGGTCGAACGCGTCGGCCGGGGCGACATCGGCCGGGGGTTCGATCCGTACGTCGGTGGCACCAGCGCGTACTTCGCCTCGGTCAACCGCAACAAGAAGTCGATCGCCCTCGACCTCAAGTCGGACGACGGCAGTCAGGCCTTCCTCGATCTCGCCGAACGTGCCGACGTCGTCGTCGAGAATTACCGGCCGGGGACCATGGAGTCGTTCGGCCTCGGCTACGAGGAGGTCAGCACGGTCAACCCGGAGATCGTCTACTGCTCCATCTCCGGCTACGGCCAGACGGGGCCATACGCCGAGTACCCCGCCCTCGACATCATCATCCAGGCCTTCGCTGGCAACATGTCGATCACGGGCCCGGGGGACGGACAGCCCTACCGCGCCGGCGCGCCGATCGCCGACATCTCCGGGTCGATGTACGCCGCCCAGTCGGTCATCGCGGCGCTCTTCGAGCGCGAGCGCACCGGCGAGGGCACCTATATCGACGTCTCGATGGCCGAGAGCATGATCTCCTGGCTCACCGTCCGGGCGGGGTGGTCTTTCGGGACGGGCGAGCCGTACCCCCGGAAGGGGAACGAACTCGACGAGTTCGTCCCCTACGGGGTCTACGAGTGCGCCGACGGTTACCTCGCGATCTGCGCCGTCCAGGACCACCACTGGGACAGGCTCGCCGACGCCATCGGCCGACCGGAACTCGGCGACGACGACCGATTCGAGACCGCAGACGACCGCCGGGCGAACCGCGATGAGGTGAACGCGATCCTCGACGACGCCCTCGCGGACGAGACGGCGCGGGACCTCTTCGACGAACTCGCCACACAGAACATCCCCGCGGCGCCGGTTCACGACACGCTCGAGATCTGGGAGGACGACCACGTCCAGGCCCGGGGCCTGCACACGACCGTCGAGACGCCCGACGGCGGCGAGATCGACGCTATCCGGCACCCTGTTTCCTTCGAAGGTACGTCGAAGGAACTCCCCCGTGGCGTCGCTGCCCTCGGCGAGCACACCCGTGAGGAGCTTGCCGCGGCGGGCTATTCCGACGACGAGATCGACGAGATCCTCGAGTCGGGTGCGGCCGGCGAGCCCTAGAGCGTCGACGCGTGTGAACCGCCGTTCACGAAGATGGCGTCGCCGTTGATGTACCCCGCGCGGTCCGAGCAGAGGTAGGCGACGGTGTCGCCGAGTTCGATCGGGTCGCCCATCCGGTCGACTGGAATCCCCTCAGCGCGGAGTTCTCGCCCCTCGTCGTAATCGGCGATCTCGCCCTCCTCGATCATGCGGTCGAAGCCGCGGTAGACCCGGGGGCTCTCGTAGGCACCCGGCATGATCGTATTGGCGCGAATCTCTGGAGCGAGTTGCTCGGACAGCACTTTCTGGATGCCCGCGACGGTCATCCGGACGGAGCTGGAGAGGACGTTCGCGGTGCTGGCCTCCTTGATGATCTGTGAGGTGATCGCGACGACGGAACCGCCACCGTCTGCCTCGAGGTGTGGGGCCGCCTCCCGGACCGTCCGGACGACCGGCATCACCAGCAACTCCCAGGCGTCGTTCCAATGCTCGTCGTCGGTTTCGAGGAACTGGAGCCGGGGTGGCCCGCCTGCAGACGTAACGAGGTGGTCGAGCCGGCCGAACTCATCGACCGTCGTCTCGACCAATTCTGCCGGCGTGTCTGGATCGGTGATGTCGCCGGTCACCGCGACGACATCGCCGGTGGCGACGTCCTCGATCTCCGCTCGGGCTTCCTCGAGCGATGCTTCCGTTCGGCCGTTGATCACCACGTCGGCGCCCTCCCTGGCGAGCGCCGTCGCTGCGCCTTTGCCCAGGCCGCCGCTCGATGCGAGCGTCAGTGCTGCGGTGTCCTCGAGTCCGAGGTCCATACCCCGAGCCCGTCCAGCCCAACAATAAAGCTACGGCGCTTAGGACCGTTCGTCCGGTCGCTTCCAGGATTCCGGTGCCACGCCCAGCCTGAGGACTACTGGTCGGTAGGCGAAGACGATCACCATCACCACGGCGAAGAAGACGATGATGTTGTCGATCCCGAGCTGGTTCTCGACGATCTCGAGCGCGAGGAAGACCAGCGCGAGCATCACCAGGTAATGGGGCAGTACGTCGACGGTCCTGGCGAGTACCTCTCCCATATGCGCCGTTAGGACAACCGGCTAATGGCCTTTTGGGTCCGCGTCGTTTATCTCGGCGTCACTCTTCAGTCGAACCGAATGGGCGACAAGACCGTGTCGGCCGTGTTCGTTCCCGTGCACCGGCCCGACGACGGGCCGCCACGACTGGGGTTCGTCTGGCGGTCGCCGGACTCCACCACCCACGCCGGCCACGTGGGATTCCCCGGAGGGAAGGTCGAACCCGAAGACGAGGACCTGCGCGAGACGGCCCGCCGGGAGACCCGCGAGGAGACCGCCCTGACGCCTGCGGACTTCGCTATCGACGAGCGACTGGACGATCACCACACCCGATCCACCGGGTTCGCGGTCGCGCCGTTCGTCGGAACCGTCGATCACCCTGCTGGATTCGTCCCCGACTCCAGGGAAGTCACCGACTCCTTCTGGGCCTCGATCCCTGACCTTCGCGCCGCATACGAGATGGACGGTGACCGGGTCCGGTACCGGCTTGCAGACGGCGAGGTGTGGGGCGTCACCGGCCGTATCGTCACCTCCCTGCTCGCGACTCGTTGGATCGAGTGATGCCCAACGTTCATACGGCCCCTTGGAGTACCCCGGCGTAGGTAGGCGACTATCCGCGTGTCTAGTCTCTCACTCCTCTCACGGGCCCGTGACGCTGCCCGCGACGAACACCTGTTGATACTGGTCGCGATTTCGGCGGGCTGGTTCCTGTCGCTGGGCGTCAGGCTCGTCTATCCCGTGTTGCTTCCCTACATTCGCGAGTCCTACAATCTGGACCTGGCCGTGGCCGGATTGCTGTTGAGCGCGCTCTGGTTCGCGTACGCGCTGGGCCAACTTCCGGGCGGCTACCTGGCGGACCGCCTGGGTGAAGGCCGCGTTCTGGTCGTCAGCTCGATCGTTGCCGCCGGGACGCTCGTGCTCGTCGCACTCGGCGGTTCCGTGTCTTCCCTGTTCGTTGGCACCGTACTCCTTGGACTCGGCACTGCGCTGTTTGGTGTCGCTCGCTTCACCATCATCGCCGATCTGTTCGCCGACCGTGTTGGGACGGCCACCGGGATCACGCTTGCCGCCGGCGATGCGGGGAATGCCGTGCTGCCACCGCTCGCGGGATTTCTGGCAGCGGCGATCGCCTGGCAGGCCGGCTTCGGCGTTCTCGTCCCCCTATTCCTGCTCGCCGCCATTTCGCTCTGGATGGTCGTCCCCGCGACGACGTCCAGTGCGGCTGATGGCATCGACGAACTCTCGCTCGACAGCGCACGCCGGGTGCTTGCGGGCCTTCGCTCGCCGGAGATCGTCAGGGGAACGGCGGTGCTGTTCCTCGGCAACTGGATCTGGCAGGCGTTCACCGGCTTCTATCCGACCTATCTCGTCGAGATGAAGGGCCTCTCGCCGACGCGAGCGGGCCTGCTCTTCGGCGGGTTCTTCGCCCTTGGCATCGTCGTCAAACCCCTCGCCGGTGACGGGTACGACCGCATCGGCATCCGGCGGTCGCTCCTGGCTGTCGCCATCGCGATGGCCGTCTCACTGGTGCTCCTCCCATTCGCCGAGGGTCTCGGCCCGATCATCGCGGTGACGGCGCTCGCGAGCGGCCTGTTGGGGTACGGTACCCTCGCGCTGACGTACGTGACGACGGCCCTCCCGTCCGCGGTTCGGAGCACTGGCCTCGGCGCTATCCGGACGACGTACAGCACGGTCGGGGCGGCCAGTCCGCTGGTCTTCGGCGCGCTCGCAGACCGCGGCTACTTCGACGAGGCGTTCTTCCTGCTCGCCGGGCTCGCCGTGGTGATGGCGGCGCTGGCGCTGCTGATTCCGGAGCCCTAGTCCCGACGGCTGTAGATGGCGACTCGCGCCAACTTCCCGTCCGTGAAGTCGAAGACGTCGCAGAACTCGCTCTCGACCGTCCCGTCGCCGTCGTTGAGCGTCGCCTCGCCCTCCGCGACCGCGAAGTCGTCGCCGTAGCGCCGGCGGTTCGTCTGGTGGTCGGAGTCCCGGTCGCCGCGGGTATTTCGGTAGTAGTCCTTGACGTCCTCGATGCCGTTGTACACCTCACCGACACCGGTGACGAGTTCGAAGTCGTCGGCGAGGATGGTGAACAGCGTCTCGTAGTCGGTCGTGTCGAGGCTGTCGAAGTAGGTGTCGATGAGGTCGTCCGCAGTCTGCTGATCCATGGGCCGACCAGGGCCGACCTGGACGTAAAGACACCGGGTCATCGATTCCTTCACAAGGGAGGCCGTCCGGTCTCCGGCCGTGTCACGCCGGCAACTGTTCGGGTCGCTCTGTGCGATGGTCTTCCTCGTGAACATGGCGCGGATCATCTTCGCGCCGCTCGTCCAGCCCGCGGCGGCGGACTTCGACGTTACCGCCGCGTCGCTCGGCGTCGTCACGAGCGCCGCGTGGCTCGGCAGCGCGGCCCCACGGCTGCCGACGGGATATCTACTGACGAAGACGTCGCGGGCTCGAGTCGTCGCGGGGACGGGCACCCTACTCGTGGTGACGTCGCTGTTCACCGCCGCAGCTGGATCCGTTTCCCACCTCGCCGTAGGCGCGTTCGCCATGGGGACCTCGAGTGGCATCTACTTCATCGCCGCTCTGCCACTGGTGAGCGAACTCTATCCGGACCGCGTCGGTAGCGCGATCGGCGTCCACGGTGTGTCCAGCCAGGTGGCCTCCATCTTGGCCCCGCTCGTGCTCAGCGCCGTGTTGATCGCTGGCGACTGGCGGACAACGTTCGTGCTGATCGCCGCGCTAGCCGCAGCCATCACCGCCGGCCTCGTCTGGGCTGCCCGCCGAACCGACCTGCCCGACGCCGGTCGGGATGACCGCAGCCTCCTCGCGGCCATTCGGGGCCAATGGCCGCTCGTCGTCACTGCCGTCGCCGTGATCGGCATGGCGGGATTCCTCTGGAACGGCCTCTTCAACCTCTACGGTGACTACCTCACGGTCGTGAAGGGGATCGACCCCGCGACCGGCCGGCTGTTGCTCTCACTGATGTTCGCCGCCGGCGCCGTGGCCGTGTTCGCTGCGGGCCGCCTCGCGGATCGGCTGCCGAACGTTCCGATGCTGCTGGCGATCAGCGGCGGGTTCGGCGTGAGCGTGCTCGCGCTGACGGCCGTCTCCGGTATCGTCCTCATCGCCATCTTCAGCGTCTGTGCCGGGGCCTTCTTCTTCGCCCTCCTGCCCACGACGGACACCTACATGCTCTCCTCGCTGCCCGACCACCACCGCGCCAGCGCCTACTCGTTCTACTCAGCATCCATGATGTTCGTCCAGGCGCTGGGATCCGGCTTCGTGGGGACCGTGGTGGTCGGCGGGACGAGCTACGACGCGGCTTTCCAGGGACTCGCCGCCGTGGTTCTCGCGGTCGTGGCGGTGCTGGCTGTCCTCCACCGACTCGGACGGCTGCCGACCGGCGGCCGGCCGGCGAATTCTTGACGCAATTGATAGTCGTTACCGGTAGGAAACCGCGTGAGGCGGAACGATATCGAGTCTCGAGAGGGCGGGTCTTCCCAGGCTCCCTCACTACCCAGCGGCTCGTTCGATCCGGACCGTCCGGTCCGGCCCACGGACGAGGGTGTCCGCCGCACTTGCGTCGATGGCCACTGTCCCCCGGCGGATGGCGTCGTCGACGTGAGCGCTGGCAACGATGTGGCCGGAGTCAGAACGGACGATCACGCGGTCGCCGTCTGTGATCGACCGTGTCTCGGCGTCGGCCGGGTGGAGATGTAATCGTTCGTCGCCGCTGCCCTCCACAGCGAAGCCGCCGATGCGACTCGTCACCACCAGTTGTAGCCCCTCTCCGTCGGTAGGCCCACGCCGTGTCTCGACCGGGACGAACTCGGCGCGCCCGTCGGCGGTGTGGAACCGATCAGTGTAGAGAACGTCCGTGCTGGCCCCGTCGTCGGCCGGCCACCGGACGCCACGTGGCTCGATGCTGACCTCGGCGTATGGTGGACAGACTTCCTGCATCTCGGCAAACGCATCCGCCGGTCGATCGAAGTCGAACGCCCCGGTGAGCTTGCGCCCGAGGGCCCGGAGTATCTCGAAATCCGGTTTCGTTCCCCTGGGGGCCTCGGCGATAGGGTGGATCGGCTGCACGAGTCGGTCGAGACTCGTGACAGTGCCATGCTTCTCCAGCCCGCCCGCGGCCGGAAGGACGACATCGGCGAAATCGGTCGTCCCGGTCGGAAACACGTCAACTACCACGAGTGCCTCGAGCGCTTCGAACTGCTCACGAATCCACGACTTCTCCCGCTTCTCCACGGCGGGGTTCTCCCCGACCGCGAGCACGCCATGCACACCGTCACCGAACGCCTCGAGCGACTCGCGCTCGTCCAACCCAGGACTCGCGGGAACGTCAGTATCCCACACCGAGCTCACAGCAGCCCGGGCCGTTTGATCCGTGACCGGTCGGTGACCCGGAAGCCGATCCGGTCGACATCCCATGTCCACCGCCCCCTGTTCGTTGTTCAGGCCCCGGAAGACGTTGAATCCGGTCCCGGGTCGGCCGACGTTTCCCGTCGCGAGCAGGAGATTCAGCAACGCGTCGGCCGTTCCGGTCCCGCCGTTTGGCTCCTCGATGCCGGTGCCGCCGACGACCGCAATGCGATCGGCACGTTCCAAACAGTCGACAGCCGACTCGACGGCCGACGCTGGGACGTCCGCTTCGGCCAAGAGCCGCTCCCGATCGAGGGATTCGAGTCTCTCGGCGAATCGAGGGAAGCCGTTGGTCCGTGTGGCTACGAACTCCCGATCGATCGCCTCGCGATCGAGTAGTTTGGCAGTCAGTAGGGTAACCACTGCCGCGTCCGACCCCGGGCGGGACGCGATGTGCTGGGTGGCGAGACGGGTGGTGTCGGTCTGCCGCGGGTCGACGTGGATCAGCGCCGTGTCGTCGTTGATCGCCGGCCGGATGTGGGAGTCGAACGCGATGGGTTGCTGGACGGCCGGATTCGCTCCGATGATCAGTATCGCGTCGGCTGCGCCGAGGTCAGTTAGCGAGTTCGTCATGGCCGGCCGGCCGAGACGCTTCGCCACCGCCGTCATCGACGAGCGGTGACAGCTCCTGGCGCGGTTGTCGACGTTGTTGGTTCCGAGGGTTCGCGCGAGTTTCTGAAGGAGGTAGTTCTCCTCGTTGGTACACCGCGGGGCTCCAAAGAAGGCCAATCCATCCGCACCGTGGGTGGCCCTGACCGCGTCGAGTTGCCGAGCGGCTCGGTCGAGAGCGGCCTCCCAGGACGTCTCGGTGAGTTCGCCGTTGCGACGAACCATGGGACTCGTCAGTCGATCGGCCGAATCGAACGCCGACGCCGCACGGATTCCCTTGGAACAGAGCCGGCCATCCGGATTCGCCCGACCCGGCACGCCGCGAACGCGCGTCGCGTCGTTCTGGGTAGAACTGAGCCGACAGCCGACCGAGCAGAACGGGCATACGGTCGACGAGCCCTCGTCTTCACTCATGGCGGGGTCAGTCCGCTCTTCGGTCACGCCCGAGGGCCTTCAGGAGGGCAACTCCGTATCCCAGGCCGGCACGAACGTCCGCATTCCGGAGGGAGCGGACGAACCCGAGGAGGCCGATCGACTGTCGATCCGCCTCCGGTTGGCGTTCGACTTCACCCACGGCCGCGAAGACCCGATTCATCCCCTGGATGGTGTCGCCGTCGAGCTCCAGGTCGGCCGCCAGCTTCGTCAGCGCGATCAGTTCCTCGAGGTCCCCCGACCGCTCCAGTTCGACGAGTCGTTCGGTGATCGACGCGAGTGCGTCTCCATCCTCGCCCACCCGTTCGGCGAGCGTGGCCGTCTGCTCCGTCGTGAGGCCATCCGCGGCGTTCGTCAACGCGACGAGCGAGTCGGTCACGTACTCGACGTCCTCGTCGTCGGCACTGGCCAGCACGAGGATCGCCGTCTCGAGGACCTCCACGAGTTCGTCAGTGTGTTCGATCGCCGCTGCGTACTCGTCGCCGTATTCGGCCAGGGCTGCCCGCAGCGCGGCCTCGCCGTCACCCACGGTACTCGCCTCGCGGTTCGTGGCTCCGGTCGGAACCGTGCGGTCGGGATCAGCCACTGACATCACCCTCTGGGGCAGCCGATCCATCCCCGCCAGCGTCCGCCTCGGCCGGCGAGACGCGGACCGCCGAAACCTTGTACTCCGGTGTCGCCGCTGCATCGTCGAGCGACTCCTCGTCGGTCAGCCGGTTGACTGCCGTTTCGGCGAAGTGGATCGGCACGAACACCGTCCCTTCGCCCACGCGGTCGGTGACCTGCGCCGGGACGACGATCTCGCCCCGCCGTGATTCGACGCGG
This sequence comes from uncultured Halobacteriales archaeon, assembly GCA_964443815.1. Lineage (GTDB taxonomy): Archaea > Halobacteriota > Halobacteria > Halobacteriales > Haloarculaceae > CAYLJD01. The sequence goes on from CAYUFG010000001.1 coordinate 21,883, forward strand.
ACCGATTCGCCATCCCCGATGCCGTACCGGTCGGCCACCGCGGGATGAATCTCGACGAAGTCCTCACCGGTGTAACCCATCACACCCGCCTCACGGTGGGTCATCGTGCCGGTGTGGTACTGGTAGAGGACGCGACCGGTCGTCAGTGACAGCGGATACTCGTCGTCCGGTGTTTCGCGTGGTTCGCTATAGCCGACGGGTTGGAGGTGTGCGAGGCCGTCGTCGGTGTGGAACTCGTCCTCGTAGAGTCGTGTCGTCCCCGGGTGATCGAGCGAGTGACAGGGCCACTGAAGGGGTGCGTCGTCGACCACCCGTTCGTGTGAGACGCCGCCGTAGATCGGTGTCAGTTCGCGGATCTCCGCCATGATCTCGCCGGTGTCGTCGTAGTCCCAGTCGCGGCCGAGGCGACGGGCCAGCTCCGAGAGGATCACCCAGTCGGGCTTGGAGTCCCCCTTCGGCTCCATCAGCTTGTTCACCTTCTGAACGGTTCGATCGGTGTTGGTGAACGTCCCTTCCTTCTCGACGAACGAACACGCCGGTAGGACGACGTCGGCGTACTTCGTCGTCTCGGTCACGAACAGATCCTGTGCGACGAGGAAGTCCAGCTCCTCGAGGACGGATTCGGCGTGGTTGATCCCCGGCTCCGAGAGGGCCGGGTTCTCGCCGATGACGTACATCCCGCGGAGGTCACCGCGGTCCGCGGCGTGGAACATCTGTGTCGTGTAGTGACCGTATGTGGGTGAGATCTCGCAGTCCCACGCCGCCTCGAACTTCTCGCGGACCTCGTCGTCGGCGATGTCCTGGTACCCGGGAAAGTTGTCCGGGAGCGGGCCCATGTCACCCCCGCCTCCCTGCACGTTGTTCTGACCGCGGAAGGGTGAGACGCCTGCGCCGACCTCCCCGAGGTTCCCCGTGACCGCGGCGAGGTTGCCCATCGCCATCACGTTCTCGGTGCCGTGGGCGTGCTCCGTCAGACCGAGGGTCCACCCGAACACGCAGGTATCCGCGGCGGCGATGGTCTCGGCCGCTGCGGCGATTTCTTCGGCCGGCACCCCCGTGACGGCTTCGACCCGCTCGGGGGTGAACTCCGCCACGGCTTCACGCATCGCTTCGAAGCCACGTGTCCGCTCGGCGACGAACTCCTCGTCCTGAAGGTCGTGTTCGACGATGTAGCGAACGAGGCCGTTGATCCAGACGGCGTCGTAGCCGGGTTTGATCTGGGAGTACTGCGTGGCCCACTCGGCGATCTGGACTTCGCGTGGGTCGAACACGAGCAGGTCCGCGTCGCCCTCCCGGACACGCTGTTTGATCCGGGTCGCGAGCACCGGATGGGCCTCCGTCGTATTCGAGCCCGTCAGGAGGTAGCAGTCGGTCTCCTCGAGGTCCTCGACGCTCACCGAGGCCGCCCCGAACCCGAACATCCGGGCGAGTGCGGCGACGGTCGACGAGTGACACAGCCGGTTGCAGTTGTCGACGCTGTTTGTGCCCAGCACCTGCCTGGCGAACTTCCCCATCAGGTAGTTCTCCTCGTTGGTCGCCTTCGAGGAGGCGATGACCGACAGCGCATCGCTGCCGTGCTCTCGACTGATGGATTCGAAGCCGTCGACCACCCGTTCGTAAGCCTCCTCCCAGGTGGCCTCGCGGAACCGGCCGTCGTCGTCACGGACGAGCGGCGAGGTCAGCCTGTCGTCGTGATCCACGAAGTTGTAACTGAACTTGCCTTTCACGCACGTCGAGATGCCGTTGACCGGTGCGTTTCCCGCGTCGGCCGGTCTGGCCCCGAGTATCTCGGTCCCGTCGGAGACGAGTTCGAACCGACAGCCGACGGCACAGTAGCCACACGTCGTCTCCGCGAGTGTGAGGTCGTCGATGCGCTTCTCCCCGATCGTCGTCGCGATGTCGAACAGCTTCCCCTCCGACATCGTCCCCGCCGCAGCCCCCTCCAGAACCGACTCGACGTTTCGCAGCGCCTGGTCTTTCGCCTGCTGCATGTAGCCCGCGACACCCTCCGGCTCGTGGCTCATGGCCAGTCACGCTCCGGGTCGTCGGAGCCACGGTCCGGCTGTGGCCGCTCGTCGGCATCGTCTCGTTTCTTGGGCGTCATCGGACCCTTGGGGGAGTCGCCGGACTCGACCGTCGCCCCAACACTGTTCGTCTGTGTGAAACCCGGGAGCGGGATGGTCGTCGCGTCGACGAGGCCGGTCTCGACCATCGCGCCGGTCGGACACACTGTCACGCAGTGCCCACAGGAGACACAGGTCGACCCCTCCATCGTTTCCGCGTCGCTCTGGAACCCGATCCGCGTGTCCCGGCCCTCGCCCTCCATCCGCAACACCCCCTCGACCTGCACGTCGTTACAGGCCTCCACGCACCGGTTACAGAGGATGCACTTGTTCCGGTCGATCTGGATGAATGCGGAGGTATCGTCGATCGGTTCGTACTCCTCTTTCCTGTCGAACACGCCGAAGCGTGGCTCCTCGACTTCCGCATCGATCGCCGCGTCCTGGAGCTCGCACCGCCCGTTCTTGCCACAGGTCGTACAGCGCAAGTTGTGGTCGGAGAGGACGAGATCGAGATTGACGTCTCGCGCCTCGGATGCGTCAGGGTCGTCGGTGCGAACGACCGCGCCGTCGGTCGCGGGGTAGCTGCAGGCCGGGACCACCCCCGCTGTCTCCGTCCGCACCATACAGGTCCGACACTCGCTCCGTGGGCCGATTCGATCCTCTGCCGCGTGGTCGTAGTGACACAACGCGGGCACGTCCGCGGCCGTGTCGACCGCCTCGATCGCGTCCAGGATCGTCGAACCGGTGGGCACCTGGACGTCCTGGCCATCGACCGTGACGGTGGCCGGTGCGTCCGAGCCGACAGCCGGATCGGTCGCCGTCCCGGGTGTGATGGTCTCGGTCAGTGGTGGAACGTCGTCGGGCCGCCCGGGATCCGAGCTCATGGGCGACCTCCGGGGACGGTCCAGCCGAGAGGGACTGGACTCATCCAGTCACCCCCGACGATTGGTCGCAAACGCCCGCCGGACAGCGACCTGCCGCGTGGGCGTGGAACTCGTCCGCGAACCGCTCCAGCGCCGTCCGGGCCGGGCGTGGCACGTCGCGGCCGAACTGGCAGATACTCGATCGCTCCATAACCCGCGCGAGTTCGTCGATCTGATCGGCGGGGACCGTCCCGTCGTAGACACCGCGGAGCAGTTCGGCGAGTTGGGTCGACCCTTCCCGACACGGCACACAGCGACCGCAGTTCGTCTCAGACGCCCACTGCGTTCGCTTCCCAGCGAAGGCGACGACACACCGATCCGTGGTGAGCACCTCCATGGTTGCCTCCGTCCCGAGCCCGGCCGACTGGAGGGTATCCACCCCGATGGCTGTGTCGAGGGCGGCCGTGAGTCCGCCGAAGCGTCCACCGACGCAAACTGCCTTGACTTCGCCCTCGACGGGCGTCACCTCGAGAGCGGTCTCGATCGGCTCGGTCGGTGGAAGCTCGATGATTGCCTCCGCGGCGACGTCGCCCGTCACGTTCAGCACCCGTGTGTCACCTGCTCGATCTCGGCCGCTAGCGGCGATGGCTGCCAGTGTCCGCGGGGTGTGAACCAGCGTTGGCCGCCCATCGATCCCGGTCGACGCGGGCCCGGGCGGTCTGAGCCGTGCTTCGAGGCGGTCCGCACCCTCGATCGATTCGACGGCCATGGTCGGTTCGGCGGCCCGGTAGCGATCCGGCCCCGATTCGATCCTGACGTCGAGTTCACCGGGGAACGCATCGACCGCGTCGGCCAGGCGCTCGCGCACACGCTCGGCGCTCGCGGCGGTGTACACGATCACCTCTGTGGAATCGATGGCCGACGCGGCCACCGCCGCTCCGTCGAGAATCGCGAACGGATCGCTCGAGACCAGAAGTTCGTCACAGGCACTCCCGTGGGCGTTCACGACGACCACGCCGGCGCCGGCCGCGTCCCTCGCCTCTCGCCAGTACGGTGCGAGGGGTTCCCCCGACGCGAGATCACCCCAGCCGCGTCCCTGCTGGGCATCCGCGAGGGTGAGAGCTGACTCCACGTTGACGGCTGAACTCACGAACCCACCCGCAGCACGGTAGTCGGCGGCGGCGTCGGGCCGCCGCCATCCACAACCCGAGAGAAGCCGTCGGTGGCCGACGCCAAGCGGCCCGCTGTTCGGAGCCGGAAGACCGATGGGAGTTGTGTCGTCGCTGACGGCATCAGCCGCTGGAAGCTCACCGGTTTCGAGCCCCGATGCGATACCGTCGATTCGGTCGGCGGCGCAGTTGTGGTAGTAGACCGTTCGATCGTCGTGGGTCGCAATCACCAGCGGCTCGATGGCCGTGAGACCCGTCGACCCCACCGAAAGGACGGCTGCCGACGTCGCCGATCGTGCAGTTGAAGCCAGGTCAGGTGTCTCCCGTGCCGATGCGATCCGGAGTACCGGCGAGTCGGTCGCCGGCTCAGTCATCGAGGTCTCCCCTGCATGTAATTGTCAACCGTGCACCCCCGCGGGCCAAAATAGTTTGGACGATGCTGCATCGACTCGTTGCCCCCGACGGTGGCTGGAAGCGGTTGACCCCGTCTCCCGTTCGGGGCTACCGGGAGCAGCCTTTTGCCGGTCCACCTCCAGGACTGGCCATGACCCACGGGGACGAATCGGGGGCCGGTTCGACCGTCGACCTCGCCACGGCTCGGGACCGCTGGCTTCGACTCGTCTCCGAACACAGCCGTGTGGAGCGGGTGCCGGTCGAACGCGCAGCCGGACGCGCCCTTGTCGAGCCGATCGTCGCCGAGCGAGCGGTTCCACACTACGAGCGGGCCGCCATGGACGGCGTCGCCGTACGCGCAGGGGCGGTGGCCGAGGCCGATCTACCGGTCGAACTCGAGGTGACGACCGGGGGCGTTTTCCACGAGCAGGCGGTGCGGGTGAACACCGGTGATCCGATACCGGACGGTGCAGACGCGGTGGTGCGAGTGGAGCGGACACGACAGCGCGATGGACGGGTCGCGATCGAGACGCCGACCGCCGTCGGTGCGAACGTCGCTCCGGTCGGCGAGGACGTCGAGAGCGGCGAGCAGCTCTACGAGGCCGGTAGCCGCCTCGATGCCGCGGATCTGAGCCTCCTCCAGGCGACGGGACATCACACGATCAGGGTCCTGGAGCCGCCGACCGTGAGCGTCATCCCGACGGGCGAGGAGCTCGTACCGCCGCGGGCTGAGCCGGGAGCCGGCGAGACGCCGGAGACCAACGGCCTGGCTGTCAGGACGCTCGTCGAGCGCTGGGGTGGGACCGCCAGCCACCACACCGCGATCAGCGACGACCGGGCGCGACTCGTCGGGGCACTCGAGGCCGACCTCGACCACGACATACTCGTCACGATCGGTGGGAGTTCGGCCGGCGAGCGCGATATCGTGCCCGACGTCGTCCAGGATCGTGGCTCGCTGGCCAGCCACGGCATCGCGATCAAGCCGGGCCACCCCGCTGGATTCGGTCGTGTCGGTGAGACGCCCGTGCTGATGCTACCCGGCTATCCGGTCTCGACCATCGTCGTCGCCGTTCAACTGCTCCGACCCGCGATCGCTTCGAGCGGCGGTTTCGAGCCGGACCCACTCCCGACCACAACGTCTGTGCTCGAGCAGGCGATCGATGGCGCGGGCGACAGACGGCGCTTCGTTCGCGTCGCCCTCGACGGCGATGCGGTTACCCGCATCGACAGCGCCGGGGCGGGCGTGCTCTCGAGCGTCACGACGGCCGATGGATGGGTTGTCGTCCCCGAGGAGCGCGACCGTCTCGAGGCGGGGGAGACCGTCGACGTCGAGCACTGGCTCTGGCACGCCTAGCTCTTCACGTCAGCGCCGCCGGAGTCAGTCCGTCCACATCGTCGCCATCTCGGTCGACGAGTCCGGAAGCGCCTCGCGGAGCCTGGTACCGAACTCCGTAATGATATCGACTGCCTCGGCGTGGGTCTGAGCGGCGATCGCCACGAACGCGACGTGGCCCGATTCCTCGGCGAGTCTGGGGCGGTGGTGGGTCTCGACGGCAGTGAGCGATTCGTTGCCGTCGATTGTCCCTCGGCAGGTGTCGAGTGCCGCCTCGAGGTTCCGCCGCTGACGCCGGTCGAGCCACCCCTCGTGATCGGCCGTTGGCTGTGTGGCGACACAGGTGGCAATCGTGCTGGTGCGTTCAGAATCGATCGCCTCCCGAATGTCGCTGACGAGCGAGTCTCGCGTTTCGATCCCGTCGCAGCGATCGACACACGCCAGGGTGTCGCGGAGATCGATTGCGTCGACTCCAGGGGCTGTTGCGATGGCCCTGCCGGCGTGGTCTCGATCCCCGAGGACGACTGCCGGGACCCGTCCGTCGGTACTGTACCCCTCGATCAGCACGTACTCGTACTCGGGGGCGAGAGCGACCAGTAACTCACCGAGGTCGCGATCTCGACCTGTCGCGAACCACGATCCAGCCGGCATCACGCCGTATGTCTCCGCGGCGCCAGCCGCCCGGTGGCGATAGGTGTCTTTCCCCGGCTCGTCAATCTCTACCCGACAGTCGAGGTGTTTGACGGTTGCAACATCACCGCGCTCGGCGAGTTTCGGTACCAGTCGCTCGATCAGCGTGGTCTTGCCCGCATCCGACGGCCCGACGATTCGAAACGGCCGCACGTCGTTCCGTTCGCGCCGGTGGCTCTTTGCTCCACCGTCTCGTTAGTGCACTACCGACGGAAGCCCGATCAGAACAGACGAAGCGGTGGCCACAATCCATGGGTGTATTTGCCGGCATACGCAGCGCTCGAAACGCGACGAGTGGTGCTGCTGGGTGGAGGGCGCAAGGGGGGAGATCTGCGCCCGGCCGAGTGCCCCTGACGGGAGGAACCGGATGACCCGCCGTGCGATCGTCCTCGCGGGTGGCCAGAGCCGTCGATTCGGCGGCAGGGACAAGGCCCTCGCAAAGGTCGGGGGTGAACCGATGCTCCGTCTGGTCGGCCGGGCCGTGGGCGAGGCCACTGGCGCCCCACCGGTCGTCGCCGTCGGGTCCGCGGAGCGGGAAGCAACGTACGGCAGCGTTCTCGACTCTGCGGAGTTCGTTTTCGACGCTCCCGAGCCGGACGGCCCGGCCGGCGGCCTCGCGGCTGCTCTCGACCACACCACTGCCGAGTGGCTGTTTTTGTGTGGCTGTGACATGCCACATCTCGATCCTACGGCGATCGAGTGGTTGTTCGACCGGCGCGGAGACGCGGAGGCCGTCGTTCCAAAGTCCGATGAGTGGCGCCACCCGCTTCACGCGTGGTACCGCCGGTCAGCGCTCGAGCGTGCGCTCGACGACGAGCTGCGGCGATTACAGCAGCTCTGTGACACCATGTCAGAGACGGCGATCGTTGCCGTCGACGAGGCACCCGATTCTGTCCCGCTCGAGGCGTCGGTTCGGAACGTGAACACGCCCGACGAACTCGACCGTGAGTGAGTTCGCCCGCGATGGAGTCCACTGCGGGATCGTCCACGTAGGCGGAACGGCCTGCAGCGACCGGTTCATCCGACTGCCGACCGGCGGCCCGCCCACCGAGCCAGCGTAGCGCAACCTATTCGACCCCGGGGGCGGACAGAGCCCGCATGGGCGACGACCCCGGTCGGTGGGAGTACTCGATCCTGGTTCTGGGTGGGCTCGCTTACGCCTGCTACACGTTCGTCTGGTTCTCGCTGCCCGCACTCCTGACGCCGCTCATCGAGGACTTCGGCCTCTCGACGACACAGGCCGGCCTGGTCGTCGGCGCGGTTCCGCTCGTCTACATCCCGCTGGGGCTCGTCAGCGGCGTCCTGATCGACCGACTCGGCTCCCGAGCGGCCATCGGCATCGCCCTGACCGGGTTCGGCCTCGTCCAGATCGCCCGCGGCGTCGCGACGGACTTCCTCGGCTTGCTCGTCCCGACGCTCCTCCTCGGCGTCCTCGGGATGGCAACGACGTTCGGCCTTCCAAAACTCGTCGCCGAACTCTTCCCACCGGAGCGGACCGGGTCGAGCACCGCTGTCTACCAGGTGGGCTCACAGCTGGGGCCGGTCGCCGCCTTCGGTCTGAGTCGGCCGCTGCTCGAGCCCGTGCTGGGCGGGTGGGAGGCGGTGTTTCTCGTGAGCGGTGGCGTCGTGCTGGGTTTCGCGGCCGTCTGGTGGCTCGTCACGACTGTCTACGCGCGAACGGCCGAAGGTGGCTGGGGCGAGGCACCGAGCGACGGGGACGACGACGAGTCCACGCTCGAACTCGCCCGCCGCAACATCGGCACGCTGGTCACGCACCGCGACATGCTCTTGCTCGTGCTCGTCGGCACGATGTACCTGTTCATCAACCACGGCCTCCGGGGCTGGCTCGCCGTCATACTCGAAGGAACCGGGCTCGCACCCGGGCTCGCGGGGCTGCTCGTCAGCTTCTTGATCGTCGCCGAAATCGCGGGGACGCTCTCGATCCCTACGCTCTCGGACCGGTGGAATCGCCGCAAGGCGGCGCTGGCCGTCTCCGGCGGCTGCTGTGCCATCGGGACGCTCGGCTTGCTGCTCACTCCCGGTGCCCTTCCCGTGATCGTTGTCGTGCTCGCCGTGACCGGAATCGGCATCGGCGGCCTCTCGCCGATGATCAAGGCCATCCCCGCGGACATGGACGGCATCGGTCCCGGCATGACGGCGACTGCGGTCAGCCTGATCTACGCCGTCGGCGAGATCGGCGGCTTCACCGGTCCGATCGTGATCGGTGGGCTGCGGGACCTCACCGGTGGCTTCACCGCAGGCCTAGGGGCCCTCCTCTTCGCTGGCGTCGTGGTCATCCTGGGAAGCCTCTCGATGCGCCGGATCGACTGAGTGGGTCGCGTCGCAACCGGCCCGCCGGCCGCATCGACTCACTCACCGCCGTTGGTCACCGCGTCCTCGCGACCGGTGGTCGTCTCTCGAGCCCGCTGGATGGCGGCGACCCGTCGGTCACGTCGGGCGATCGCCGACGCGAGTGACTCGTCGTACTCGTGAAACCCAGCACCGCTGTCGACGCCGGTCCGGCCCGCCTCGATGCGGTCGTCGAAGACGGGGCCCGCCGAGTCCGCCGTCGAAAGGTGCGGGTAGAGGTCGTCGGCGATGTCGCGGAAGAGCTCGAGCCCCGCGAGGTCGGCGGTTTCGAAGGGCCCGACAGCGGCGGTTCGAAGCGCGTAGCCGTCGCGGACCGCACGCTCGACGTCGGCCAGCGAGGCCACGCCCTCCTGGACGAGATGGGCACACTCCCGGAGGACGGCGAACTGGATGCGGTTCCAGACGAAGCCAGGTACGTCCCGCTCGACGACGATCGGGTCGCGGCCGACGCCTTCGACGTACCCGACGGTCCGGTCGACGATACGGTCCGCGGTCGCCTCCCCGCGGACGACCTCGACGAGCGGTAGCAGGTACGGGGGGTTCCACCAGTGACAGCCGACCACCCGCTCCGGCTCGGGGACGAACTCGCCGAGTTCGGTGATGGGAATGCCGGAGGTGTTCGAGGCCAGCACGGCCTCGTCCGGCGCGGCGTCGGCGACTGTCTCGAACACCGAGCGCTTGATCGACCGGTCCTCAGACACCGTCTCGATGACCAAGTCGACGCCGGCGACGGCCTCCGGGGTATCGAGGGTCGTCTCGATCAGATCGAGTAGCGTCCCGTTCTCGCCCCGGTGCTGCGATTCGGCCTGCAGGAAGTCGATCGCGTCGGCGATCGTCCTGCGGGCAGCCTCGAGGTTTTCCGCCCGATGGTCGACCAGCGACACGGCGGAACCGTGGCGGGCGAACTGGACTGCGAGGCCCGAGCCCATGGTCCCCGCGCCCACGATCGCGACCGCATTGGGTGGCGTTGCCATGGGGCGTGGACGGCGGATCGCGCCAAGAAAGCCACGCCGCGGTCACCGCCCGGTTGCCGAGACGGCAACGTTGAAGTGACTCATTGGAGTGGGGCCGAACAATGGCGGAGGCCGGCTCATCGACCTCGAACTCCGAGCGACTCTTTCGGGACTACTCGGGGCGGATGCTGATCATTCTCACCGCGGGGTCCATCTTCGCGACCTTCGGCCGGCGCGTGCTCTCGCCGCTGCTGCCGGCCATCATCGCCGACCTCAGCATCACCCCGTTCCGGGCCGGCATCGCGCTGTCGATCGCGACAGCCTGCTACGCGGTCCTCCAGTATCCGAGCGGTCGGATGGCCGACCAGCTCACCCGCCGGACGGTCCTCGTGGGGAGCCTGACGGCCGTGTTCCTGGGCGCTGCGCTCCTCTCGGTCACGCCCACCTACCTCGTGTTCGTCCTCGGAGCCGGACTCATCGGTGTCAGCGAGGGACTGTACGGGCCGGCCAGCCGCGCCCTCCTCTCCGATCTGTTCACGGCGCGTCGCGGCCAGGCCTTCGGCCTGCTCAACGCGTCGATCGACCTCGCGGGCATCTCGGCGGCCGCCGCGGCCATCGGCGTCCTCGCTATCGCCGGCTGGCAGCTGACCTTCCGCGTCGTCGCCCTCGCCGTGCTCCCTGTCCTCGCGCTCTTGTGGTACCTGTCCAGGGAGCCGATCGAGCTCTCGCGGTTCGACGTCGGTATCCGTGAGACGGGCGCGAGGCTGCTCTCATTCAGCCAGGTGAAGTGGATCGCCCTGGCGTACATCTTCTACATGGTCACCGTCCAGGGTGCGGTGGCGTTCATCCCCACGCTGCTCGCGCTCGAGCACGGCTTCTCGGAGACGGCCGCGAGCGCAATCTTCGGCGCCATGTTCGCGACCGGGCTGGTCGTCAAGCCGCTTGCCGGTCGGCTCAGCGACCGCTTCCCCCGTCTGTACGTATCCGGGACCGGCCTGCTGTTCGCCACCGCGGGGCTCGTGATCTTGGTCGTCGCGCCGGCACCTGTTTTCGCGCTCGCGGGGGTGCTCGTCTGGGCGGCCGGTGGCAAGATGTTCCCGCCCGTCATGCAGGCGTACCTGATGGACACCTTCGACGAGGAGAGCAAAGGTGGGGACTTCGGCGCGCTGCGGTCGGTCTTCCTCATCGTCGCCAGCATCGGCCCGGCGTACGTCGGGTTCGTCGCCGGGCGCACCACCTACACGTTCGCCTTCGGGACGCTCATCGTGTGCGTGCTCGCGTCCGCAGCGATCGTGATCGGCCTCGGCCGCACGACGCCCTCGTGATCCCATCCAATCCGAAACTTGGGACGGGTGCCAACAACCACAAGGTCGGCAGTAGCGGAAAATCCACCCTCTACCGAAGTCATCAACTTTCGCGTAAATACGTCGGTCAGGGTACGGTCAATTGTCGGTGGTTGTAGCCGTATCCGTGGTGCGTGGTGAGCGAACCCCACGAGGGTCCCGCCGACGAGGCCATTGAGTCCTACACAGTCCCGTCAGGTCCTCTAGATGTGGTTTGAGACGGCCCTCCCGTCCGATGCACAAGGAGAGATTTAATAGGTGGCGCGCGCCCGGTCGGGGCCTAATCGCTGTGCCGCCCTTTGGCACTCGTTCGCCGTGGCACCCTAGCTTCCAGACGGTCGTCAGAGCGGATACCTGGCCCCCGTTTTATCTGGTCTCGCTCCGACAGCTGGCGTAATGGTGATCTACGAGACCGAAGTTCCAGGTGTGGGGAAGCGGTTCGAAGTCGAAACCGGCGGTGGTGAACGCCTCGTCGTGATCGTTCACCACGATGGAAAGCGGGAGATCTACCGCCGTCCGGACCCGGACGCCGATGCAGAGAAACTGTTCGATCTCTCATCGAGCCAAGCTCGTGAAATCGCAACCGTCCTCGAAGGCGCGGACTTCCAGCCTCTGGACCTCGACGATGCCGACATTCCGCTGGGGGAGGCAATCATGGAGTGGATCGAGGTGCCCGAGGATTCGCCACTCTCGGGCGAAACCCTGGAAGAGGCCCAAATCGGAAAACGGACCGGCGTCACTATCGCCGCGATCCAGCGTGGTGATGAAACGATCGCTAGCCCGGGCGCCGATTCAGTGATATCCCAGGGAGACATCCTCGTAATCATCGGCTCCCGCTCGGACCAGCAAGCTTTCCAGTCTCTCGTAGAAACGGGGTCGATTCAGGTCGACGAGTAGATGGCCGAGACCCCGCTCATCGAGGTAGGCATAGCGATCTTCAGTCTCGCGCTTGTAGGCGCTGCTGCCCGACGGCTCGGTCAGTCGGTCATCCCCGCCTATATCATCGCCGGCATCCTCGTCGGGCCCTACGTTCCGACGAACATCGGGAGCCTCTCGCTCCAGCTTGTAACCCAAGGTGAATTCCTCACCGTCATCGCGGAACTCGGGATCATCTTCCTGTTGTTCTTCCTCGGGCTGGAGTTCAGTCTCGGCACGCTCATCCGAAATCGGGTTCGCCTCACGAAGGTTGGCGGTCTCGACCTCCTGTTCAACGGTCTCGTCGGCGTCGGGCTCGGGCTGTTGTTCGGATTCGGCCCGGTCACGACGGTGCTACTTACGGGGGTGGTGTATATCTCCTCGAGTGCGATCATCACGAAGGCGCTCACCGACACGGGCTGGCTCGCAAACCCCGAGAGCGAAGTTATCCTCGGGACACTCATCGTCGAAGACCTAGTCATAGCGGTGTATCTGGCGGTTGTCTCGGCCCTGGTGGTTGGTGGAGGTCCACCGGAGGCGATTGCAATTACTGTCGCACAGTCGTTCGTCTTTCTGGGCGGGTTGGCAGCGGTAGCCCACTACGGGACCGGGTACGTCGATCGGGTTTTCTCGGTCGAGTCTAACGAGTTGTTTCTGCTCCGAGTTGTCGGGACGACCGTCCTCATCGGCGGCGTGGCGTTATCGATCGGCGCGAGCGAGGCAGTCGCCGCGTTTTTCGTGGGGACGGCGTTTCACGGGACCGATCTCGTGGGGCGAATCGAGGCACAACTCTCGCCCCTTCGAGACGTGTTCGCTGCGTTGTTCTTTTTGTCGATTGGGGTCTCGACCGATCTGCGGGTGGTAGCCGACGCGGGCCTGCTTATTGCCGTCGCTGTCGTCGGGACCACGGTAACGAAAGTGGTCAGCGGATACCTCAGCGGGTACGTGTACGAGTTAAATCAACGACGGTCACTTCGGGTTGGTCTCGGACTCGTCCCTCGGGGAGAGTTTTCGTTGATCATCGCCGCGTTGGCCGCGACGAGTGCCATTCCGGAGGTTCAGAACGTCATCCCGGCGTTCACGGTCGGATACGTCCTGGTGATGAGTATCATCGGCTCGGTGAGCATCCAGTACTCTGATATTTTGGCACGGACGCTCGGTTTGACCGGCTGATCTCGTGTACGCGAAACACACTGATTCGAAAAGTGAGCGTTTGTCGTGAATCGTGTCACAACGCAGAATCTAAGTTGGTGATCATCTCGACGGACGGCGAGGCGTGACCAGCCCGCGCGGCCAACGCCTCCTGGTACTTCTATTACCCCCGCCCGCCAACCAGACAGCTGCCATGGCAACCGAAGTCGTACCCGGCGTCTACCAGACGCGCATCGCCCACGCCAAGATCGTCTACGTGGAGGACGCGAACCTCCTCCAGGACACCGGCCTCGCCGACGAGTGGGCCGACGTCCAGGCATTCGTCGAGGAAGTGGGGCCCGTCGACCGCCTGTTCATCACCCACGCCCACGGCGACCACGTCGGCAACGCCGAGCGGGTGATCGAGGAGTACGATCCGGACGTGTACGTCCCCGAAGACGAACCGCTCGACGTCGACTTCGGCGATGCTGACGTCACCGAGGTCGGCGACGGCGACGAGATCGCTGGCCACGAGGTGGTCTCGATCCCTGGACACACCGAGGGTATCGCGGGGCTGTACATCGAGGAGGAGTCGACGCTGCTCGCCTCGGACATGCTCGACGGGGCCGACCGGCGCGGCCTGCCCGCGGGGTTCCTGCTTCCCCCGCCGGCCCAGTACAACTGGGATAGCAAGAAAGCCGAAGTCGGCCTCGAGCGGCTCCAGGCGCTCGACATCGACACTGCCGTCGTCACCCACGGTTCCAACATCGAGTCTGGCGTCAACGAGCAACTCGACCGGTTCCTCGACTTCACCGATCACTACCGACAGGAGCTGCTCGCGAGCCTCGAGTGAAGGAAGCGTTAACTGCACCTTCCGCCAGGTCGGGACATGGACTTCGAACTGAGCGAGGAACAGCGACTGATCAGGCGGGAGATTCGGTCGCTCTGTGAGGATTTTGGCGACGAGTACTGGCGTGAGAAGGACGCAGCCCACGAGTTCCCGTGGGACTTCTTCGAGACTTTCGCCGACGCGGGCTGGTGTGGCGTCACCATCCCGACCGAGTACGGGGGCCAGGGGTACGGCCTGAGCGAATCGGCGATCGTCCAACAGGAACTCGCCCGCTCTGGTGCCGGCGCGGCCGGGGTGTCGGTCACGTCCCACCACGTCTTCAGTACGGCACCGCTCGTCGAGTTCGGCGACGAGGCGCACAAGGAGCGGTACCTGCCGAAGGTGGCGGCCGGCGACGTCATGGTCTCGACCGGCGTGACCGAGCCGAACGCCGGCTTGAATACGCCGACGATCGAGACTGTGGCCGAGCGCGACGGGGACCAGTACGTGATCAACGGCCAGAAGATCTGGACTTCCAAGGCCCAGGAGGCGGACGTGATCATGCTGCTGGCCCGGACCGAACCGTACGATCCGGACAACCGCCTCGACGGCATGACGCTGTTCTTCACCGAGTTCGACAAGGACATGGACGGCGTCACCGTCCAGGAGATTCCGAAGGCCGGCCGTGGCGCCTCGGACTCGAACGAGGTGTGGTTCGAGGAGTTCCGGGTGCCCGCCGCCGACGTGATCGGCGAGGCAGGACGCGGGTTCAAGTACCTCCTCTCCTTCGCGAACGCCGAGCGAGTCAACGTCGCCGCGAACTGCATCGGCATCGGCCAGGCCGCCCTCGACAGGGCGGCCGCGTACGCGACCGAACGCGAAGTTTTCGATGGCCCGATCGGTGCCTACCAAGGCATCCAGCACCCCCTCGCCGAGTCGTGGACGAAACTCAAAGCCGACGAGGCACTGATGTGGGAGGTCGCCTGGCTCTTCGAATCCGGCGAGGACTGTGGCGCGGAGGCCAACGCCCTGAAACTCCGAGCCAGTGAGGACGCGCTCGAGGCCTGCCGGCGCGCGGTCACGACCCACGGCGGCATGGGCTACGCCAAGGAGTACGACGTCGAGCGGTACTGGAAGGAGACGATGATTCAGGTGCTCGCGCCGGTGTCCGGCGAAATGATCAAAAATCACGTCGCCCAGCACGCCCTGGATCTCCCGCGGTCGTACTGAGAACGCTCAGTCGACCATTCCGAAGGCGCGGGCGCGCTCGAGTACCTGCTCGGCGGTCTTGATGTGGGCGATGTCGATCATGTCGCCCTCGTACTCGACGGCGGCCCGGGCCTCTTCGAGCTCCGCCCGATCCATCTCCTCCATGAGGCCCTGGTAGTACTCGACCTCTTCCTCGTCTGGCGTGAAGATCTCGTTGATCGGCTCGATGTGACTCGGGTGGATGACGTGGTACGAGGTGTACCCGATCTCCTTCAGCATCTGCGCCTCGTTCTTCAGGCCCTCGACGTCCTCGATGTCGGTCCAGGCCCCGCCGGTGATCTCGGGGATCTCCGCGGCCCGGCCCTCCATGTTGATCTTCGAGAGCATGTACTGCTTCTCGTGGCCCTCCGCCGTCCACTCCCAGTTGAGCGCCCGCTGGATGTCGGCGCCGCGTGAGGTGCCACCGGAGATGGAGTAGACCCGGTCGCTCGCCGTACACAGCTCGTAGGCGTTGTACATGCCCTTGGCCGTCTCGGGGACGATCAGGATCTGTGTCGGGTCGTCGATGTCACGCACGTCTTCGAGGTAAGTGAGCACGGAGTCGGCGTGCTTGATCTCGTCGGGCTCCATCGCCTTCGGCACGACGATGCCGTCGAGCCGCTCGTGGACGATCTCCTTGAGATCCTGCTCGAGGAGTCCCGTCTCGGGCGCGTTCACACGCGCCGTGACGTTGATGTCGTACTCGTCGAGTGCGTCGTAGGCGTCTCGGAGGATCTCGCGGGCTTCCTGTTTCTCGGCCGGCGGGACGGAGTCCTCGATGTCGAAGATGTAGCCGTCCGCGTCGAAGTTCTCCGGGGCGTCACGCACCCAGTCCTCGTTGTTGGCCGGGATGAACAGCATCGACCGGAACGGGTCCATCATTCGAGGGCCTCCTCGTGGTACATCAGGGCCGCCCGCTGGCACTCGCAGATCAGGTCGCCGTCCTGGTTGTGACCGCGATGCTTGAACTGGACGATGCCGCTGTCGTCGCGGGAGTCCGACAGCCGCTTGTCGAGGATCTCCGTCTCGGCGTAGATGGTGTCGCCCGCGAAGACGGGGTTGGGGAACGAGATCTCCTCGAAGCCGAGATTGGCGACGGTCGTCCCGAGCGTGAGGTCGTGGACCTGCATCCCGGTGACGACACCGAGCGTGAAGATGCTGTTGACCAGCCGCTCGCCGAACGGCGTGTCCTTGGAGTGGTGGGCGTCGATATGCAGCGGCTGCAGGTTGACCGTCATCAGCGACCACATCGTGTTGTCGGCCTCGGTCACCGTCCGCCCGGGCCGGTGTTCGTAGACTTGGCCCACCTCCAGTTCCTCGTAATACTTGCCGCGTGTGCGCTCTGGCATAGCCACGCTAGTCGTCAGAGGTTCCCAAGATAAAGGTTGTCAAACCGCCCGACGTCGCCTCAGTCCTCGTAGAGCGACCGCCCCTGCGTCATGACCTGTGCGCCGTGTCTGGCCCCTTCCTGTGTCTCGACGGCGCCCGCGAGCGACGCGCTGATGGCCTCCCGGCGGACGTCCTTCATGGCTTCGAGCATCTCCGTCCCGACGTCGTTGCCGGCGGTGTTGTCGGCGATGGTCCGGGCCATGTCGAGCGTCGCGTCGCGCACGTCGTCGGGGTCGACGACGCGGTTGACGAGCCCCATGTCGACCAGCCGGTCGGCATCCGCCGTCCCGGGCTTGCCCATGAGGACCAGCTCGAGAGCGTTCCCCGTCCCGACGCGCTCTGCGAGGTAGACGGCCAGCTCGGCCGGCGCGATGTCGTACTCGACCTCGGGCAGCCAGTAGGCGACGTCGCGGCCGGCCACGCGCATGTCTGCGGCGGCGAAGAAACTCCCGCCGAGCCCGACGACCGCGCCCTGGGCGCCGGCGATCGTGGGGACCGGTCCGTTGCGGATCCAGTCGAACACCGGTCGGCGGTAATCGTGGACGCGGTCCATCTCCTCGGGGTCGTTCCCCTGGACGAGGTTGACGTCCGCGCCGGCCGAGAAGACGGGACCCTCGGCAGTGATCGCGACGGCCCGGAGCGCGTCGTTCTCGACGAGGTGGCCCTTCGTGAGCTCGAAGAGGTCGGCGGCTAAGCCGAGCGAGAAGGCGTTGCGCTTCTCGGGATCGGCGAGGCGCAGCTCGCCGACGCCGTCCGAAATATCGAGTTCGACGCACTCGTTGTCACCGGTATAGGTTGGCATACGGCCCCGTCGGGGGATGGCGGGATAAGTCTGGTTTTGCGCCGACACCGTGGCGGTGGGTCGCCATCTGGACGCAGTTTTAATGCACCCGTGGGCGAAGCCGGCGCCCATGCACCAACTCGTCGAGCAGTTCGACTTCGCCGCCCCCGACAACATTCGCTTCGGCCGCGGTAGCGTCGCCGATGCCGGCGAGTACGCCGCCAGCCTGGGCGACGCGGCGCTCGTCGTGACCGATCCGGGCATTATCGACGCCGGTCTCGTCGACCCGGTCATCGAGGCACTCGAGGCCGCCGATATCGACGTCGACGTCTTCGACGGGGTCGAGCCCGATCCGGGCGTCTCGAACGTCCTCGCGTGTGCGGAGGCGGCGGAGTCGTCGAACGCGGACTGCCTCCTGGGCCTCGGTGGCGGCAGTTCGATGGACACCGCGAAGACGGCGTCCGTGGTGCTGACCAACGACGTGCCCATCGACGAGCTGTTCGGACGGAACAACGTCCCTCTCGACGGCCAGCCGACGATCCTCGCTCCGACCACCACGGGCACCGGTAGTGAGGTGTCGCCGGCCGCGGTCTTCTTCGACGACCGACCCGAGGGGAGCGGCGAGAAGGAGGCGGTGCTCGACGAGGCGCTGTTCGCGAACACTGCACTCGTCGATCCCGACCTCTCGATGCACCTGCCCGCCCCCATCACCGCCGCCACCGGCGTCGACGCCTTCTGCCACGCCATGGGGTCGTACATGTCGACCACGTCGAACACCTTCGCCGACGCCATCTGTGGCGAGGCGATGGCGCTGCTCGAGACGCACCTCAGAGACGCGACATACCACGGCGCTGACGCCCCCGAGGCCCGCGAAAAGGTCGCCCTCGCGGCGACGATGGCCATGCTCGGCCGCGTGAACGGCGGCAAGGCGGCCGTCCACTCGATCGCCTACGGCGTCCAGGCGATGTACGACGTCCCCCACGCAGAGGCCATTTCGATGGTCCTCCCGGAAGTGGTCGAGTACAACCTGCCCGCGACGGTCGAGAAGTTCGCCGACCTCGGCACGCGACTGTACGGCGCCGAGGGCAACCCCCGCGACCGGGCGGAGACGCTCGTCGACGGCGTCTACCGGCTCCGTGACGACCTCGACCTCGACCGCCGGCTCACGGACGTCGGCGCGACGGATGGTGACATGCCCGACCTCGCCGAGCTCGCGACCCACTCCCAGCGTCACCTCGACCCGAACCCACGGCCGCTCGACGCCGACGACGCGGCGGACATCCTGGCGGCGGTCTGGTGATCTCGGCTCAGTCGTCGAACGCGCCGGCGTCCCGCAACGTCTCGATCTCGTCGTCGGCGAAGCCCAGCTCCGCGAGCACCTGGTCGACGTGCTCGCCGAGGCCTGGGGGATTCCGCGCGCTCGTGGGTTGGATTCGATCGCCCACGATCGGCGTGAGCATCGCCTGGAACGCCCCGCCGTCGTCCCGCTCGCTCTCGGTCAGCATGCCCGCCGCCTGCAGCTGTGGGTCGTCGACGAGATCCGATGGATCCGAGATCGGCGCGGCGGGGATGCCTGCCTCGTAGCACGCCTCGAGGATCTCGTCGCGGTCCCACTCTCCGATCTCCGATTGGACGATGTCGACCATCTCCGGGGTGCGCTCGAGTCGCTTGGCGTGGGTCTCGTACCGGTCGTCAGTGATGAGGTCCGCCCGGTCGAGGATGTCACAGAGCGATTCGTACTGGCCCTGGCTCACGACGCCGATGAACAGCCACTCGTCGTCCCGGCTCTCGAACACGTCGTAGATCGGCATCGCCGGGTGGGACGCCCCCAGCGGCTCCGGGTCGTAGCCCTGGAACTGCGTGAACGCCACCCAGTACCACATCCAGTTCGTCATCGACTCGAAGAGCGTCGCGGTCACCTTCTGGCCCTCGCCGGTTCGCTCCCGCTCCAGCAAGGCGGTGACGATGCCGATGGCGCCGAACATGCCGGCGGCGATGTCCGCGATCGAGGTGCCCGCTCTGATCGGCTTGCCACCCTTCTCGCCGGTCATCTGCATGAACCCCGACATGGCCTCGGCGACGACGTCCATCGAGGCCCGGTCGCCGTACGGCCCCTCGAAGAACCCCTTGATCGAGAGGTAGACCAGTGCTGGGTTGTCCTTCCGGAGGTCCTCGTATCCGATGCCGAGTCGCTCGACGGCGTCCGGCCCGAGGTTCTCGACGACGACGTCCGCCTCGCTCGCGAGGCGTTCGTACACCTCGCGGCCCTCGTCGGACTTGAGGTCGAGCGTGATCGAACGCTTGTTACGGTTGAGCGTCTGGAACATGGCGTCACCGGCCTCCCCGGCCGTCCGCATGCGGTCGCCACCGCCGGGTTGCTCGACCTTGATGACGTCCGCACCGAGGTCCGCGAGCGTGAGCGTGGTGATCGGCCCGGCGACGATCTGGCCGAGCTCGACGACCGTGTAGCCCGACAGCGGGAGGTCCTCGTCGGCTGCTGGCATGGTGTTGGCAGGCCCTACATGGTCACCCCTCAGATACCCTTCGAAACGGCGACTTCGGCTGCCGGTGGCGTGACCCCCATTCCTCGTGAGAATCTTTATGCCCGAACTCGGAGTACGCCGCCGGCATGGACCTCAGTATCAAGCCCTCCCAGGGCGCCGACGAGTTCGACGCGATGCTCGAGCAGGCCGTCCGGGCGGACGACCTCGGTTTCTCGGGTGTTTACCTCTCCGAGCACCACGGCCATCCGATCTACTGGCCGACGCCGGTGCTCGCGCTCGGGGCCATCGCCTCCCACACCGAACACGTCGATCTCGGGACGGCGGTCAAACTCCTGCCGCTGCACAATCCCGTCCACCTCGCCGGTCGGATCGCCCTGCTCGACCGCATGTCCGACGGGCGGGCGCGCATGGGCTTCGGCCTCGGGTGGGACCACGACGAGTTCGACGCCTATGGAGTGCCGAGATCCGAGCGAGGCGCACGCATGACCGAGTACCTCGAACTCATGAACGACCTGTTCGAGCCGGGGTCGACGACGTTCGACGGCGACTTCTACGCCTTCGAGGACTTCGAACTGTTTCCTCGACACGCCAGCGACCCGCGGCCGGGGATGCTCGTCGGCGGAACGAGCGATCAGGCCTACCACCGCGCAAGCAACCTGGCCGACGGCTGGATCTCGCCGGGTGGCGACCTCGACGAACTCGCCACCTACGCCCGGGAGTTTCGAGACTCCGGTGACGGTGACGTCGTGATCACCAATCAGGGAACGGTCGTCCGCGACACGTCGGAAGCGGCCCTCGACGGCCTCGAACGGCTCAAGCGGGCGTTTCACGAGCCGCTGATCGAGCGCGGCCATCCGTACTCACCCTCCCAGCAGGAACTCGAGGACATGTTCTCGGGTGACTTCCGTGGGTACGTCGACGAGCGGGCCCTGGTCGCCGGCACACCCGACCAGGCCATCGAGAAGCTGCAACGAATCGAAGACGAGACCGGCGCCGACGAGATCGTCCTCCGGATCTCCACGTGCGGCCTGCCGAAAGACGAGGGGCTGGAGACGCTCGACCTCCTGGCCGAGGAGGTGCTGCCCTCCTTCTAGTCGCGACGCGGGAAGTCCTCGAGCGCCTCGCCGCGGTCGAGCGTCGAGACGTCGCCCGCCGAGCCGGTCAGGTAGACGTCCTTGAACCGGCCACGGGGAAGCTTGCCCGTCTGGGTGCGCGGGAGGAACTCCACGACGTACACCCGCGCGGGCCGGAAGGGCGCGCCGAGGGTGTCGGTGACCGCCGCCTGGACGGCCGACTCGACGTCGTCGGGCGCCTCATCGGTGACGGTCACGAAGGCCACGGGCACCGTGTTGCCGCTGTCGGCCTCGACGTCGATCACGGCGGCGTCGTCGACGCCAGTCGTGCCCAAAATCGCCTCCTCGAGTTCCGGTGCGGTGATGCGCCGGCCGGAGACGTTCATCGTGTCGTCCGCCCGGCCGGTGATGTACCAGAAGCCGTCGTCGTCGATCTCGACCCAGTCGTTCTGGTTCCACACGCCCTCGAAGTCGCTCCAGTACTCCTCGAGGTACCGCTCGTCGCCGGCGGTCAGGCTGTGGGTCATCCCCGGTTTGGGCAGGTCACAGACGAGGTACCCCTCGTCGGCCGAGTTGCCGTCCTCGTCGTAGACGTCGACGGAGACGCCCGCCTGGGCGCCCCACAGCGAGCCGGGCTTGAGCTGCGTCAGCGGCGACGGCGCGAGGATGCCGCCACAGAGCTCGGTCCCTCCGGAGTCGTTGATGATCGGCAGGTGACCGCCGCCGACGGCTTCGAAGTACCACTGCCAGGTCTCCCGGTCCCACGGTTCCCCGGTGGAGCCGAGTACGCGGAGCGACGAGAGGTCGTTGTCCTCGCGCGGTGTCTCGTTTTCGGTGCGCATGCCTCTGGCGCCGGTCGGACTGATGCCGAGCGTCGTGATGTCGAACTCCTCGACGAGCCGCCAGAGGCGTTCGCCGTCGGGGTGGTTGGGGGCGCCGCCGACGAGGCCGACCGTCGCTCCCAGGCCCGAGGCGGTCATGAGCCACGCGGGCACGACCACCCACCCGAAGTCCGTCACCCACGTGAAGGTGTCTCCCTCGGAGACGTCGAACTGGTACTTCATCTCGCGCATGCCGTCCGCGACCATCGCGCTGTGGGTGTGGATCGTCCCCTTGGGTTTGCCCGTCGTTCCCGAGGAGTAGGCGATGAAGGCGGTGTGATCGGCGTCGACGATCTCCGTCTCGGCTGTCTCGGGCTGGTCGGCGCGGAACGTCTCCCACGTGATCGTGTCGACGCCCCTGAGGGTGTTCTCGGAGCCGATGCGGTCGTACGTGACGACGGTGTCGATGACGGGCGTCTCGTCGACCACCTCGTCGAACTTTTCGACCAAGTCGTGGGCCTCGCCCATCCGGCGGTAGCCGTCGGCGAGGACGACCAGCTCGGCCTCGGCGTCTTCGAGCCGCTGGGAGATGGCCGTCGCACCGTAGCCGGCGAAGATCTGCGTCTGGACCGCGCCGATCTGCAGACAGGCGAGCGAGGTGACGATCGCGTCGGGGTGCAGCGGAAAGATGATGCCCACCGTGTCGCCCTTTCCGATGCCGTGCTCTCGCAGCGCGTTCGCGACCCGGTTAGTCTCCGCGGCGAGTTCCGCGTAGGTGTACTCGAGTGTCTCGCCCTCCTCGCCCTCCCAGACGTACGCCGTCCGATTCGGGGCTCGCTCGACCCATTGGTCGAGCAGCGTCTCCGTCGCGTTCAGCCGGCCGCCCACGAACCAGTCGGCGAACGCGTAGCCATCGCTCGTGTCGAGCACCTCGTCGTAGTCACGATCCCAGACCACGCCGACGTCCCGCTCGGCCGCCTCCCAGAAGGCCGCCAGCTCCGCCTCCGTATCCGGGACGACGTCGGCGTAGGTCTCGTAGCCGTACTCGTCCATGAACCGGGCGATGTTGCTCTGCGTTCGGTAGTACCCGTAGGGTTCCCAGGCGATGTCGGTTGGCATGCCACCGGGTTCCAGTAGTGGCCTATTGCCTGTTACGGAACACCAAAAATTTGTGATGATTTATCCGTCTGCACGGCCGCAGTCAAGCGATGGCGTCCTCACTCATCGGCCGAGAGGACGCCCGCCTCCCGCAGTGCCGCGATCTCGGCGTCGTCGTAGCCGGCCTCCCGGAGGACGCTTTCGTTGTCCTCCCCACGCAGCGGGGCGTGGGATCTGACGGTCGGCTCTTGGCGGGAGAGCGACAGCGGCGAGTCCGTCACCCGGACCGACCCCAGCCGTGGGTGGTCGACGTCGACGAACGCGTCGGTCGCCTCGTTGTGTTCGAGTCGGGCAGCCTCCGAGATGGTGTTGTGCCGGGCGGCGGGAATGTTCTTCTCGCGGAGCTGTTCGAGCGCCTCGTCGACGGTCCGCTCGGCCAGCCACTCCTCGAAGATGGCGGTGAACTTCGCCGAGTCGGCCATCCGCTCCGCGTCGTCCTCGTAGCGGGGCTCCTCGAGCAGGTCCTCCCGACCGACGAGGTCACAGAACGCGGTCCAGATGCGATCCGAGTACACCAGCAAGGCGACGGCCACCCAGCCGTCTTTCGCCTCGGCTGCGCCGTAGAGCATGTCCGGTAGCGCGAAGTTGTTGCGACCTCCACGAGGGATCTCCTCGCCGGTGTTGAGGTGGTACTCGAAGGCGCCGTCGGCGGCGTGCATCGTCGACTGGAGCATGGAGATGTCGACCTTCTGGCCGCCATTGCCGCGTTCGGCGTCACGGAGGGCCGCGAGCGCACTCAGCGCCGCGTTGTAGCCGGCGTAGAAGTCCGCTACCGAGGACTGTGACCGGATGGGCGGGTCGCCCTCGTAGCCGAGCGTGCTCGCGAACCCGGAGACGTGCTGGACGATGCTGTCCATCGCGGGCTGGTTCGCGGCCGGCCCGGTCTCGCCGTAGCCGCTGACGTGGACGTACACCAGATCGGGGTTGTGTGCCGCGAGCGTCTCGTAGTCGAGGCCGAGCTTGCCGGCGACGCCCGGCGGCCAGTTCTGCACCACGATGTCGGTCTTCTCGACGAGGTCGTACACGATCTCCAGACCCTCGTCGGACTTGACGTCGAGCGACAACCCTCGCTTGTTGCGGTTGTAGACCTCGAAGGGTGGGTTGAATCCGATGCCGTCCTTCTCGCGGCGGTTGATCCGGTAGACGTCACCGGCCGGTCGTTCCACCTTGACGACGTCCGCGCCGAGGTCGGCGAGGAAGGTCGCACAGATCGGCCCCGCGATCGCCTGGCCGAAGTCCAGCACGGAGACGTCCGAGAGCGGCAGGTTGCCAGCGTCCATGTGCCACCGATCCACGAGGGAGCCGCCTACCTCTTTCGATCACTCCGGCCGATCGTACGCCGGTTCGCGATCCGCCTCGAGTGCGGCGACTGCCTCCGCGTGCTCGGCGTCGGTGACGCAGTTCCACTGGGCGTCGATCGACGCGGAGAAGTACGCCTCGAGGTCGCCCTCGAACCCAACGAGGTCGTTCGTCTCCCGGACCGCGCGGGCGGGGCGGTCGACCAGCCGGGTGGCGAACTCGACTGCGGCCGTTGTGGGGTCGTCGACGACGTCGACCGCGAGCCCGAACTCCCGGAGTTTGGCCGCCTCGATGTCGTCACCGGGGAGGAGATACCGCCTGGTCCGAGCCCGGCCGATCTCCCGAGCGAGCAGCCACGCCGACCCGTCGGCGGGGGTGATCCCGAGCCGGGTGAAACTCGGGCGAAGATAGGCCCGTTCGCTCGCGTACATCAGGTCGGCGCCGAGCGCCAACCCGCATCCACCACCCACGGCCGGACCGTCAACAGCCGCGATCGTCGGCGTCGAGCTCGACTTCAGCTGTCGGACGCAGTGCTGGTAGTTGCGGAGAAAGCTCGCGTACTCGGCCCGGCTCAGTTCCTCCCACCCGGGCACGTCGTTCGTGTCGACGCCCGCACAGAAGCCGTCGCCGGCCCCTGCCAACACGATCGCGTAGACGTCGGCGTCATCGCGAGCAGCACGGAGGCGGTCGTTGAGGGCGTCGAGCAGTTCGGTATTCAGGGCGTTGTACGTTGCCGGTCGGTCGAGCGTGACCGTGGCGACGCCCGCGTCGGTTTCGTACCTCACCGGGTGGGTCATGCTCCCGCTGTGTCGCGCCGCGGGTTTGCGTTTCCGGTTTCAGTAGGACTTCGGCAGCCCCAGCACCTGCTCGCCGACGTAGTTCAGGACGAGCTCCTGGGTGATCGGCACGAGCTTCGTGAGCCGCGCCTCGCGGAAGTACCGCTCGACGTCGTACTCGGTCGCGATGCCGAAGCCGCCGTGGGTCTGGACCGCGGCGTCCGCCGCCTCGTAACACGCCTCCGCGGCCAGGTACTTCGCCATGTTCGCCCGGGCGCCGACCGCCTTCGCGTCGCCGCCCTCGACCTGGTCGGCCGTCTGGTAGGTGAGCGCCTTCGCTCCCTCGAGTTGGGCGTGGGCCGACGCGAGGGGGTGCTGGATCGCTTGGTTCTTGCCGATCGCCCGACCGAACACCTCGCGGCTGTCGGCGTACTCGACGGCCCGCTCGATGGCGAGTTCGCCCAGCCCGAGCGCCTCCGCGGCGACGACCGTCCGCTCCTCGTTCAGGCCGTCGAGCACCTGGTAGAAGCCGTTGCCCTCCTCGCCGATCAGCGCGTCCTCGGGGATGCGGACGCCGTCGAACCACATCTCGAAGGAGTTGACCATGTCGCTGGCGGACTTGGGGATCTTCTCGTACTCGAGCGTCCCCGCGGAGACGGCGGCTTCGATGTCAACCAGGAACATCGAGATACCACGGGTGGGTTTGTCCACCTCGTCGACGGGCGTCGTCCGCGCGATGACGACCGCGTAGTCGCTCACGTCGACGCGGGAAGTCCAGATCTTCTGCCCCTCGATCACCCACTCGTCGCCGTCTCTCTCGGCCGTCGTCTCGATCGACGTCGAGTCCGAGCCGGCGTTCGGCTCGGTGAGACAGAACGCCTGGATCGATACGTCGCCGTTGGCCACCTTCGGCAGTAGCTCCTCCTTGCGTTCCTCGCTGCCGTAGTTGACGATCGGCACCGAGTTGTAGATGGCGCCGTGGATCGCCTGCGCGCCGGAGAACCCCGCCCCGCCCGCGGCGATCTCCTCCATCATGACCGTCACCTCGGGCGTGCCGAAGCCCTCACCGCCGTACTCCGGCGGGATGGCGACGCCCAGCCACCCGCCATCGACGAGTTCGTCGACGAACTCGTGGGGGTACTCGTGGTTGACCGACCGCTGTCGCCAGTACTCCCGGTCGAAGTCGTCACAGATCGCGCGGATGTTCTTCCGGACGAGTCGCTGGGCCTCGGACATGGGCGGCTCGGACCCGAGTTTCGCGCTCATACCCGAGCCTCGGGCCGTGCGCTTAAATTTCTGCCACTCTCCGGCCCGCCTACTCGCCGATGCGCTCCTCCACCTGCGGGATCACCTCGTCGCCGAACCGTTCCATCGCCGCGAGCGTCTCTGCTTGGGGGATATCGGGCCGGTGCATGTAGATGATCAGGCAGTCGATGCCGAGGTCGTCGTGGAGGTGGACGATCCGGTCGGCGACGGTCTCCGGCGAGCCGATGAGGAACTGGTCGAGCCCGGCGGCGTCGAGATCGACCGCCTCGGGCGTCTCCATCGCCTCCCCCTGGCCGGCCCGCTCGTACCAGTCGTAGAACTCCTTGATGTACGGCTCGTACGTCGAGAGGGCGTCTTCGTCGGTCTCGCCGACGAAGCCGTCCTTGATCGCGGGCTGGAGGCCGTGCCAGCCATCGCCGGCCGGCGGATCGATCAGGCCGAGCTGCCGTTCGATGACGTCCTCCTTGTCGTGAGGGTTGACGAGCCAGGCCGAGCCCTGCTCGCTCGCTCGCTTGACGGCGGCGTCCTTGTTCGCGCCGATCCACAGCGGCGGGTGGGGATCCTGGACGGGCTTCGGATTCGCCGTCGCGCCGTCTAGCTGGTAGAACTCGCCGTCGAAGTGGACGTCGTCCTCGGTCCAGAGCCGTTTGACGACCTCGACGCTCTCGGCGACCCGCTGACCGCGCTCACGCCGGTCGACGCCGAATGCCTCGAACTCCTCCTTCCGGTAGCCGCCGATGGGCCCGAGAATGACGCCGCCGTCGGTCATCGCGTCGATCGTGGCGAACTGCTCGGCCACCTCGACGGGGTGGACGAGCGGCATGATCACGTTCGCGCCGACCCGGAGATCGACCTCGCCGGCGAACCGCGAGATGGCGGGGACGACCTGGAACTTCTGGCGGTCCTCCAGGAGGAAGTGCTGGCCCGCCCAGAGGAGATCGAAGCCGACGGATTCGGCCAGCCGGGCCTGCTCCAAGGCCTGGTCGAAGTTGTCGTTTGGCGCCGCGTCGTAGGCGTGGTGGCCGATCAGGTTGATACCGAACTTCATCCCGTACCCCTATCCATGCCCGGACCGAGAACCTTCGGGTCAGAGATCCGCGAGAGCCGCGAACCGCGACAGCTGGCGGCGCTGGTCGGGCGCCGTAAAGCGGACGGCGAAGTGCTCGACGCCGGCCGCCTTGAACGCCTCGAGGCGCTCGGCGACGTGTTCGGCCGGGCCGAAGGCACCCGTCTTCCGCATGTAGTCGTCGGGTCGCTCCGGGCGGGCGGGGTAGTACCGCGCGTAGAACTCCTTCGCCGTGTCGAGTGCCCGCCGCTCGTCCTCGTCGACGACCACGTCGAGGTACAGCGCCTTGTCGACCGAGTTCGGGTCTCGGTCGGCGTCTTCGAGGATGGACTCGACGCCCTCGCGGGCGGTCGCGTAGTCCTCGGGCGTCAGCCCGATGGGCAGCCAGCCGCCGCCGTACTCCGCGAGCCGCCGGCGGATGGGTGTGGGATAGCCCTCCGTCGGGTCGAAGGCCGCCGTGGGAATGTAGATCGGCGGATCCCGAACCGGGCCGAAGCCGATGCTTGCGTCGTCGAGGGTGACGTGGTCGCCGTCGTAGTCGACCGCCTCGCCGGACCACAGCGCCGTGACGACGTCGAGGAGTTCGTCCATCCGCCGGCCGCGGGTCCCGAAGTCGAGGTCGAGGTTGGCGTACTCGGCCTCGACGTCGCTGCCCGAGCCGACGCCGATGCCCAGCGCGAGCCGGCCGCCGCTGAGCTGGTCGACGGTCGCGGAGAGATGCGCGACGTGGACGGGATCACGCAGCGGCGGGAGGTACACTGCCGTCCCCAACTGGACGGACTCGGTGGCCGTCCCGACGGCCGCGAGCGTCGACAGCGGCTCGTGTCGCGGCTTCGCGAGGACGCTGTCGCCGACCCAGACCGACCGAAAGCCCGACGCCTCCGCCCGTTCGGCCAGCCCGATCACGTCCGCCTGCGTCTTCGCCGCCAGCGTCTGGTCGTCGTCGCTCGATAGCACACTGCCACGCGTCGGCAGGAGATAGCCGTAGTCTACCATACCGGCCGTCGGTCCGCCTGGTACAAAGGTGCGGTGACACGCCTCAACCGGATGGCCACGTGGCCGGTCGTGTCGAGGAATCGACGACCGGTGCCGATTTGGTCTTCGCTTGGGTAGCCCCGCTATCGGATGTCTCGCCGGGACTTCAGTGACGGCGTTCGGGCCGTACTCCCGCTGCTGCCTGGCTTTGCTCCCTTCGGTCTGATCGTGGGCGTCGCGTCGCGGGAGCTCGGGCTGTCCATCCTCGAGGTGACCGGCTTCTCGCTGCTCATGTTCGCTGGGACGGCGCAGTTGGCGGCCGTCGAACTCTTGGGCCAGGGCGCGCCGGTCTGGGTGATCGTGGTGACGGCGCTATTGATCAACGCGCGGTTCTCGATGTTCAGTGCCGCTCTCGAGCCGTACGTCCGCTCGTTTTCGCGGCCGTGGACGTGGGTCGCCGGCTTTTTGGTCACGACGCCGACGTTCGTCCTCTCCACTGCGGAGTTCGATAGCGACCGCGACCGCGCCCGGGAGTGGTACTACCTCGGAACCGGCCTGCCGCTGTACGCCAACTGGGTGCTGACGACGACGGTCGGCGCCGTCGTCGGGGCGAGTGTCCCCCAGGGACTCCGCCTCGATTTCGTCGTCCCGCTCGTCTTCCTCGCGCTCCTGTTCGACGTGGTCTCGGACCGCGGAACGCTCGTTGCGGCCGTCACTGCCGGTCTCGTCGCCGTCGCCGCCGCGGGAATGCCGGCCAACCTTGGCCTCCTCGTCGCCGCACTCGTCGGCATGGGCGTCGGATACGTCTCGGATCGCGGGGGTGAGCCGGATGGCCTCGGCGCCTGATCCCGCGTTCTACTGGGGGCTCGTGGCCGTCCTCGCCGTGGGGACGTTTTTCGTCCGGCTGTCGTTCCTCGAGGTCTTCACCTGGCTCGAGTCCGTCCCGGACTGGCTCGAGCGAGCGCTGCGGTACGTCCCCGCTGCCGTCCTCGCTGCCATCCTCGTCCCCCGGGTCGTCTTCGCCGATGGGACGCTACTGGTGGGGCTCGGCAACGAGAAGTTGCTGGCGCTCTTCCCCGCGGCGATCGTGGCCTGGTACACCGAGAACATCCTCGCGACCGTGACTGCGGGGATGGCCGTCCTCTGGGCGCTGACGCTTCTCTAACGCCACTGGTGGCCGTGGGATGAGGCGTAGTCACGGTACAGGGACGTCAACTCGCGGGTGATCGGACCGGGCGAGCCGTCGGCGACCGTTCGGCCGTCGACGCTCGTGACGGGCGCGATCTCCGACATCGTGCTGGTGAGGAAAGCCTCGTCGGCGGTGACGAAGTCGTAGGGTGTCAGGCGCTCCTCGCTGGTCTCGATGCCCGCGTCGTCGGCGAGCCCGAGGACCGTCTGCCTCGTGATTCCGTTGAGCACGTTCTGTCGCGTCGGCGTCTGGAGGACGCCGTCGTCGACACAGAAGAGGTTGCCCGCACACGCCTCGGCGACGTAGCCGTCCGCGTCGAGCAGGACGCCGTCGTCGGCGTCGCCGTCGAACACCTCGAGCTTCGCGAGGATGTTGTTGAGGTAGTTGTTGGACTTGATACGCGACTCGAGGTGTTCGAAGGGCGTCCGGCGGATCGAGAGCGTCTCCAGCGAGAGGCCGGCCTCGTACTGCTCGTCGCGGTACTTCGGCTCGCGGATCTGGGGGATGATGACGATCGTCGGCCCGTCGAGATCGCGGGAGTAGCCGATCCCGACGGGTCCCTCGCCGCGGGAGACTACCGGCCGCAGGTACGTCACGTCGTCGGGATTCGCCCGCAGTACCTCGGCGTGAGCCTCGGCGAATTCGGGCTTCGTCAAGGGGATGTCGATGTCGAGCATCCGCGCCGAGTCGTACAGCCGGTCGAGGTGTTCGTCGAGCGCGAAGATGCGGTCGTCGTAGACGCGTATCCCCTCGAAGCAACCGTCGCCGTAGAGGAAGGAGTGGTCGAACACCGAGACGGTCGCCTCGTCGGCCGGCACCACGTCGCCGTCGACGTAGATCTGGAGCTCACTCATCGGTGCCGTGACTGCCGGCCCCGGTTACATAGAGGTGACGTTCCCTGCGATGGTCGGGGGATCTCCCGAACGAGCGTCGGCGCTAGTCGTCGTCCTTGATCGGCTCGCCGTCCTCCCAGACGTAGAAGCCCTCGCCGGACTTCTGGCCCAGCTTGCCGGCGCGGACCTTCCGCTTGAGGACCTGTGGCGGGCGGAACCGCTCGCCGAGTTCATCACGGAGGTACTCGAGGACGTCCAGCCGAACGTCGAGGCCGACGAGATCCGTCAGTTCGAGCGGGCCCATCGGGTGGTTGTACCCGAGCTCCATCGCGGTGTCGATGTCCGCCGGCGACGCCACGCCCTGCTGGACCATCCGCATCGCCTCCGTCCCCAGGGAGACGCCCAGCCGCGACGAGGCGAAGCCGGGGAAGTCCTGGACGACGATGGCCGTCTTGTCGATGTCGGCGACGAACTCCTCCGCGCGGGATCGCGTCTCCGCCGTCGTCTGCTCGGCGACGACGATCTCGACCAACGGCATGATGTGTGCGGGGTTGAAGAAGTGCAGCCCGCAGACCCGTCCGGGGCGGTCGAGCAGGTCCGCGATCGACGTCAGGGAGATCGAGGACGTGTTCGAGGCGATGAGGGCATCGTCGTCGACGGCGTCCTCGGCCTCCGTCAGGACCGCCTCCTTGATGTCGATATCCTCGGGAACTGCCTCGATGACGGCGTCCGCGCCGGCGATATCGGCCATCGCCGTCGTGGACGTGATCCGGTCGAGCGCATCGTCGGCCTCGGCCAGGCTCAGCTTGTCGCGCTCGACGCCGCCCTCGAGGTTCGACTCGATCGTCTCGAGGGCGTCCGCGAGGATGTCCTCGTCGATGTCCCGAAGCGTGACTTCGTGGCCGGCGACGGCGCTTGCGTGAGCGATACCGTTCCCCATCGTGCCGGCACCGAGTACGGCGACGTGCATGGCCGAGTCGACAGG
Organism: uncultured Halobacteriales archaeon; assembly: GCA_964443815.1. Classification (GTDB taxonomy): domain Archaea; phylum Halobacteriota; class Halobacteria; order Halobacteriales; family Haloarculaceae; genus CAYLJD01. Next base: position 53,298 of record CAYUFG010000001.1, read on the forward strand.
CGCGTCGACGTTAAGCCTTCGTCCTTCCGGGGTCTTTACGCTCCCACCCCGGGAAGCGTGCGCTATGGACTTCGCACTCAGCGAGGAGCAGCGCCTCATCCGGCGAGAGATCCGCAAACTCTGTGCGGACTTCGGTGACGAGTACTGGCGCGAGAAGGACAAGGCCCACGAGTTCCCCTGGGACTTCTTCGAGACCTTCGCGGACGCCGGCTGGTGTGGCGTCACGATCCCCCAAGCGTACGGTGGCCAGGGCTACGGTCTCCAGGAGTCCGCACTCGTCCAGAAGGAGCTCGCCCGGTCGGGTGCCGGCGCCGCGGGGATGTCGGTTACATCCCATCACGTCTTCAGCGCTGCGCCGCTGGTCGAGTTCGGCGACGAAGATCACAAGGAGCGGTACCTGCCGAAGGTCGCCGCGGGTGACGTCATGGTCTGTACGGGCGTGACCGAGCCCAACTCGGGGCTGGACACGCCGACGATCGAGACGGTCGCCGAGCGAGACGGCGACGAGTACGTGATCAACGGCCAGAAGATCTGGACGTCGAAGGCCCAGGAGGCGGACGTCATCATGCTGCTGACCCGGACCGAGCCCTACGATCCGGACAACCGGTTCGACGGCATGACGCTCTTCTTCACGGAATTCGACAAGGACATGGACGGCGTCACCGTCGAGGAGATTCCCAAGGCGGGTCGTGGCGCCTCGGATTCGAACGAGGTGTGGTTCGAGGAGTTCCGGGTGCCCGCCGCCGACGTCATCGGCGAGGAGGGTCGCGGGTTCAAGTACCTCCTCTCCTTTGCCAACGCCGAGCGGGTGAACGTCGCCGCGAACTGCATCGGCGTGGGTCTCGCCGCACTCGACAAGGCGTCCGCGTACGCGAACGAGCGCGAGGTGTTCGGGAACGCGATCGGGTCCTACCAGGGAATTCAACATCCCCTCGCTGAGTCCTGGACGAAGCTGAAGACCGACGAGGCGCTCATGTGGGAGGCCGCCTGGCTGGTCGACGAGGGCGAACAGCCAGGCGCGGAGGCCAACGCCGTCAAACTTCGCGCGAGCGAGGACGCCCTCGAGGCCTGCCGGCGTGCGGTCACGACCCACGGCGGGATGGGCTACGCCAAGGAGTACGACGTCGAGCGGTACTGGATCGAGTCGATGATCCACGTGCTGGCGCCGGTGTCCGGCGAGATGATCAAGAACCACATCGCGGGCGAGGCGCTCGACCTGCCGCGGTCGTACTGAGACGAACGCGGATTTTCCGGGCTTCTAACGGGTGAGGGAGCGACTGCTGTCTTGCTGGAAAACGAAAGGAAAAGCGCCTCGATTCAGGCGACGCGGATGTCGATGTCGAAGTACCACATGCCGACGGAGATCACGGAGATCGTGATCGCGACCTGCGTGATCGCCAGCGCCGCCAGTGCGGCCGTCTGGGCCGTCGACCAGAACTCGTAGAGTGTCACGGTGAACACGCGGCTCGAGCTGGTGTACAGGAAGATCGACGTCGACAGCTCGTTCATGAACAGCGCGAACAGGATGACCCAGATGGAGATCATCCCGCTTTTCATGTTGGGGAAGATGATGTGGCGGAGTCGCGAGATCAGGCCGGCGCCGCAGATCTTGCCCTGCTCGTCGAGCGTCGGTGACTGCTGGACGATCAGCGACTCGTTCATCCGGGTACCGAGCGCGAGGAACCGGACGAGGTATGCGAGCATCAGCGCGAAGATGGTGCCGTAGATGCCAACCGGGACCCAGAGGTAGGTCCACAGGTACGCGATCCCGAGGACGACGCCGGGCGTCGCGATGGGGATCCACGCCAGCCACGAGATGACCCGTGAGCGGAGGTTGTTCTCACGTGACTTGACGTAGGCGACGTAGGCCGTGACGATGACGGCCACGGACGCGGTGACGAAGGCGATGATCACCGAGTTCTGGACTGCGGCGGTCGCGAGGTCGCTGCTGTAGAGGTTGATGAAGTGGTTGAGCGTGAGGTTGTCGATGGCCCATTGGCGGCCCTCCAGCACGCCGAGGATGAACAGCTGGAGGAAGGGCAGGATAACGCCGAACAGCAGGATGCCGGCGATGAGGCCGGCACCGCCGAGCTGCCAGCGCCGCGGCGTGTGTGTCGTGCTCTGAGCGCCACGGCCGCTGACGACCGTGTACTGTGCGGCGTCACCGACCAGTCGGCCGGTCAGCGTCGCCAACAGGAACGCCACGACGACCATGATGAACCCGATGCTCGCCATCATGCCGTACGGCGGCGGGAAGAAGTTCTGCAGGCTGATGAGATACGTCGAGAGGACGTAGATCCGCTGAGGACCACCCAGGATGAGCGGCGCGGAGACGGACTGGAAGCCGAGCAGGAGCAGCAGGAACATGCTCGAGAGGATGAACGGCTTGATCAGCGGGAGCGTGATCCGGCGGAGGATCGTCCACGACCCGGCGCCGGTGATCTGGGCCGCGTACTCGAGCTCCGTACTGATGTTCTGCATCCCGGAGGAAATGAACGCGTACGCGTAGGGCATCTGGTAGATGCCCGCGACGAGGATCATCCCGTAGACGTTGTTGATGTCGAAGGTGAC
>CAYUFG010000001.1:55968-60652 GCA_964443815.1 uncultured Halobacteriales archaeon
GCCATCATCAGCAGGAAGAATAGCGGAATCAGTACCATCCCGCCCAACACGATGGCGAGGAACCACTGTGCCATGCTCTCGGGCTTGCGGAGCTCCCGACCCACTCGCCCGCCGAAGTGCCTCGTCCGTTCGGCTAGGGACATAGGGCACCGATGGGATCAATCATAATTAAAGCTTGCCATGGCGTGGCAATCGCCCGATGTCGCCGTGATTGACACTCAGCTGGAGCACACGCTACACCGACGCAAAAACGAGTGAGTCTGCTCGCGGACCGCGACCGACCGATCTGGGTGGTGTCAGTTCGGGAGGAGCGCGCACTTGCTCTCGGGGAGCTCGATCCGAACGTTGTCGCCCTCGTCCTCCGGGATGATGTCGACCACTACCACGATGATCTCGCGGCCGCCGGACGCCTGGATGACGATCTCGGTCTTGTCACCGTAGTACAGCTTCTGGTCGATCGTCCCCTCGATGACGTTGGTGCCCTCGCCGTCTCGGGTCAGTTCGATCTCCTCGGGCGAGATGGCGATGCTGACGTTCTGCCCCTCGGTGAAGCCGTCCTTGTTGACGCTGACGGCCATCGACTCGCCCTCTTCGGTCGTCACCGTGCCGCTGTCGCCGTTGAGGCTGGAGAGCGTGCCGTCGATGAAGTTCTCCTTGCCGAGGAAGTCGGCGACGAAGTGATTGTCGGGCTGTTTGAACACTTCCTCCGGCGTGCCGATCTGCTCGACCTCGCCCTCGTTGAGGATGACCATCCGGTCCGACAGGGCGCTCGCCTCCGCCTGGTCGTGCGTGACGTACAGCGTCGTGACCTCGGTCTCCTCCTGGATCCGCTTGAGCCAGATCCGGGCTTCCTTCCGGAGCTTGGCGTCCAGGTTCGACAGCGGCTCGTCGAGCAGCATCACGCCGGGTTCGTAGACCAGTGCCCGGGCGAGAGCGACCCGCTGTTGCTCACCACCACTGAGTTCGCCGGGGATCGAATCCGCGTACTGCCCGAGGTCCACGAGATCGAGGTACTCCTGGGCCCGCTCGTTCATCTCCGCTTTGGAGAGGTCGATCTCGTCCTTCTGCTCGAGACCGAACCGGACGTTCTCGAGCACGGTCATGTTCGGCCAGAGGGCGAATGACTGGAACACCATCCCGAGCTCGCGCTCGGCGGGCTCCATGTGGATGTCGTCCTCGGCGGACGAACAGACCCGACCCGTGATGCGAATCTCGCCGTCGGTGATTCGCTCGAGGCCCGCGATCGATCGAAGCGTCGTCGACTTCCCACAGCCACTTGGCCCGAGCAGTGAAACTAACTCACCTTCGTTCACTTCGAACGTGATCCCGTCAACGCCAACCACCGACCCGTAATGCTTGACCAGTTCGTCAATCTCTATCGCGCCCATCGTGCTGGTAGGCGAATCGTGGAACCGTAATAAACGTTTTCCAATAACGCAGAACGGATGACGGCGGCGTTCTCAGTCGCGAACCCGAGGTAGGTTGACCGTGCACGCGATTCCCCCTCTCAGAACGACGGCATCACGTCCGCCCCGATCCGCTCGAGCTGCTCGAGCTGTGCGTCCAGATCGGCAGTGTGGAACGTGACGTCGAATCGTGTCGCACCGGCGTCGACGTATGCCTCGAGCGCATCGACGACCTCGTCGACCGCTCCGACGACGGCCCGGTCGTCGTCGGCCTCGGCACCCGCCTCGACGTGGAGGTACTCCCGGACCGCGATGTCTGGCTCGCCGTCACGGTCGTAGTCGGCCCACGCGTTCATGATTCGCTCGCGCGCCGACCGGAGTTCCGCCGGGGTCTGCCTGGAGACCGTCCAGCCGTCCCCCACCTCCGCAACCCGCCGGAAAGCCGGCCCGGAGTGGCCGCCGACCCACAGCTTCGGCCGTTCGTCCGGAACGGGGTGAAAGCCCGTCTCGGGGAACGAGTGGTACGGGCCGTCGAAGGCGAAGGCCCCCTCTTCGCACGCGCGATCGAATATATTTAAGAACTCGTCGAGCCGGCCGCCCCGTTCCTCGAAGGGGACGCCCAGCACCTCGAACTCGGTGTCGAGCCACCCCGCGGCCACGCCGAACTCGAACCGACCCTCAGAGAGGGCCGACAGCGTGAACGCGTGTTTCGTGAGGAGGACCGGGTGCCGGTAGGGCACGACGCACACGTTCGGCGCGATGTGGATATCGTCGGTGACGCCAGCGACGAACGACAGCGTCTCGAAGATGTCGTAGGCGTCGGATTCGGGGTGCATCACCTCGGGGGAGCCCTCCTCCGGACCGGGATGCGTCGGGGGGATGTCCCGTGGGAAGGTGACGTGGTCGCCGCCGATGATGACGTCGAAGCCGTGAGCCTCGGCAGCGCGCGCGAGCGTCGCGAAGCGGTGTGGGTCGGCCTCCTCGCCGAACATCGCGAATCGCACGCCGAAGTCGAGTGACATGCCTGCAGCCTTTCGCCCACCGCCGCTTATAGGTACTGACACGTCCCAAACGGAAGCCCGGGACGTCCGTCGGGTGGAGGTGTTGACGTCCCGGAGGCCGCCCTCGGCATCGGCTTGGAACCCTTCATAGCAAGCTATATCCGACCCCAAATCGCACCTCCGGGCACCAATGAGCGACATTCAGGCGATCGACACGATGAACCGGCCGATGTCGGCCAAACCGGAGTTCTCGAAGAAGCTGTTCGCCACCCAGGAGTTCGAGGTCATGGCGGACAACACCTTCGGCGGCGTGAAAGCCCGGAACGACATCTCCGACGACGAAAATTGGCGCATCTACGAAGTGCTCGGCGCCGGCTCCGTCGAGGAGATGCTCGAGCAGATGGACGAGTCAGGCGTCGAGTACACCTTCATGGACCAGCTCATCCAGTGGTCCCGCTACGAGAAGAAGGCGGTCACCGTCGCGAGCGTCGAGGAACTCGCAGAGATGCGTGACGAGGCAGACGGCCGGATCAAATGCGGTGTGGGCTACAACCCACACCGCATCAGCGAGAGCTTGGAGCGGGTCGAACGGGCCATCGAGGACCACGACTTCACCTACATCTGGTTCCACCCGATGACCTTCGAGATGGGCCCGAAACACCAGGCCTGTTACCCCCTCTACGCCAAGGCGGTCGAACTCGACGTTCCGGTCTGCTACCAGACCGGCCAGTCCGCCGAGCGACTCACCAGCGAGTACGGCAAGCCGATGTACGCCGACGAGGTCGCCATGGACTTCCCCGACCTCGACCTCGTGTTGACCCACGCCGGCTGGCCGTGGTACCGCGAGTGGATCTCGATGCTCTGGCGCCACCCGAACGTCTACGGCAACGTCGGCGCGTACTACCCGTCCTTCTTCCCCGACGAGATCTGGGACTTCGTCGACAGTGGCCGGCTTCGCGACAGCACGATGTGGGCGACCAACGGCCTCGGTTTCGAGCGCTGCAAGGAGGAGTTCCTCGAGCTCGGCCTGCGCGAGAAGACCGTCGAGGCCGTCCTCCGGGACAACGCCGTCGACCTGTTCGACCTCTGAACCGTGTCCGGACAGCCCCTGTCGGACCTCTCGGTGCTCGAGCTGTCGACGATGGTGGCCGGCCCCTACGCCGGCCAGATGCTCGGTGACCTCGGCGCCGACGTCGTCAAGATCGAACGACCTGACGGCGGCGAACTCGCCCGCTCGCTGGATCCTCGTGTGGGCGACCAGAGTTTCTACTATCTCACGGCGAACCGCAACAAGCGCAGCCTCGCCCTCGACGTCACCAGCGACCGTGGCCGTGAGGCCTTCCTCGACCTCGCGGCAACTGCCGACGTCGTCCTGCTCAACTTCCCGCCCACCTTCGCGGAGGCCTACGGCATCGACTACGAGACCGTCGCCGCGCGCAACCCGGAGATCATCTACTGTTCGATCTCGGCCTTCGGCGACTCCGGGCCGTACCGCGAGGACGGCGGCATCGACACGACGGCTCAGGCGCTGTCGGGCGCCATGTCGATGACTCGGGACGAGGACTCGCCGCCGATGCGCTCGGGCACGCCGATGAACGACGTGATGGCCGCGCTGTACGCGACCCAGGCCATCCTCGCGGCGTACATCAACCGCGCCGAGACCGGCGAGGGCGACTACATCGACATCGCGCTGCTCGACGCAGCCATCGCCGGGCTGACGACACGGGCGACCTACAGCCTCGTCTCCGAGGAGCCCTACCCGCCCTTCGGCCGGTACCACAACTACTTCGCGCCGGAGGGCCGGTTCGAGTGTGCCGACGGCGACGTCCAGCTGTCGGTGATCACCGACCGCCACTGGCGCAACTTCTGTGACGCCATCGACGCGCCCGATCTCGCGGCCGACGATCGCTTCGCCGAGGTCAACGAACGGGTTCGCAACCGCGAAACGGTGATCGAGGCGGTTGGCGAGGAACTCGCGGACTGGGGCGTGGACGATCTCGTCGAGACGCTCCGGGAGGCAGGCGTCCCCGCGGCGCCGATCAACGACACGCTCTCAGTCTGGGAGGATCCCCAGGTCCAGGCCAGAGAGATGCGTCGGAAACTCGATCACCCGGAGGCCGGTTCTGTCGACACGCTCGGCTTCCCCGTCAAGTACGACAACATCGAGCCGTCGATCGACCAGCATCCGCCGCTGTTGGGCGAGCACACCCGGGAGGTGCTCCGGTCGGCCGGCTACGACGACGAGACCATCGACATGCTGCTCGACGACGACGTCGT
>CAYUFG010000002.1:0-12294 GCA_964443815.1 uncultured Halobacteriales archaeon
GTGATCGAGGGCTGGGTCTCGACGACGTGGAACGGGGGAGTGTCGTGGGCGAGTTTCGCGTCCGCACGCGGTGGCTCGAGTCGCGTCTCGGCGGTTCCCTCTCGGATAGCCTCGTTGTACTCCTCGATCGTCTCGACCGCCCGCGTCCCGTTGGCGCCCCAGTCGGCGAGCGTGCGGCCAACGGCCGTCAACGAATCGACGGTCTCGATCCGGCCACCGAGGTCACGTTGGATGTCGAGCAGGTCGGCGACGGTCTGCTCGCGAGTCACCTGAACAGTCGACTGCGAGAAGCGGTCGTCCATGACATAGTACAGCCTGCCGTAGCCCTCGCGGGCGGCTGCCTTGATGACAGCCTTCTCGTGGATCGACGCGGATTCGTCGGCGATTCGGTCGCCGTGGGGGCTTAGGCCGATGCAGTACGGCGCGTAGAAGGCGGTCGCCTCGGGGTACTCGAACGGTGAGAAGTCTGCAGGCGGTGCGACCATCGACTTGCCGTAGAAGTCGTTCATGCCCTTGCTGAACTTGGCGTTAGCCTCACGGCTCGCCAGCAGACCGTCACCCGTGCACCACGTCGAGGCGCGCAGCCAGAGGTCGTCCGTATGGCCGGCCACGTGGTGTTGTTCGACGAGGCGCTCGTTCGCCGGATACCCACCCGTGGCGAGGACAACAGCCTCGGCGGCGACCACCACGCGGTCCCCGTCCCGTGTAACGATCGCGCCGTCGACGACCCCATCGTCGAATCGGAGCGAGTCCATCGGTGTCTCGAGGTGGATCCGGCCGCCGGCTGCTTCGAAGGCGTCGACCAGCGCCTCGATCATGGCGTGGGTGTCGACCCGCCTGGCGACCGGCTTGCGGTGAAGCATGTCTTCAACCTCCGGCAGCACGTTCTCGAAGTCGTTCTGGCCGATGTCGACGTGCCGGAGGGGGACGCCGTGGTCTTCGAGCCAGTCCCAGGCTGTCTCATGGCGTTCGACGACGAGTTCTTGAAGCTCGGTGTTCCCCGGCGGGTCGCGCTCGCGGTAGTCCGCGAGCGTGTCGAAACAGTAGAACGCACCCCCGCTCTGGCGGGAGGTCCCGCCCGTTCGGGTACCCTTCTCGACGATGGCGACGTCGAGGTCCGCGTCACGTTCTGCGGCCTGAATGCCGGTCACGAGACCGCTGATTCCCGAGCCGACGACGAGCACGTCGAATTGGTCGTCCATGGATGGACCACCAGACCGGGTCCGGCTATATATGAGTGTGGCCCGGAGCCATGGGGGCGGTCCCACAACCGGGTGCTTACCAACGTTTATGTCCGTGGTCGCGGTCGGGGCCGGTAGTCCATGACGGAGCGCAGTCTCGACGCAAGCAAACGCTTGCACGAACGGGCCACGGAGATCTACCCTGGCGGCGTCTCACACAACGTCCGCTACGAACCGCCACACCCGATCTACGCCAGGGGCACCGACGGAGCCACCATCGAGGACGCCGACGGAAACACCTACGTCGACTTCTGGAACAACCATCACGCGAGCGTGCTGGGGCACGGCCACCCATCGGTGGTCGAGGCCGTCCAATCCCAGGCGGCGAAGGGTCTGCACTACGGGCTGCCGACGGAGTTGGCTATCGACCTCGGCCGGACGGTGCAGTCCTTCGTACCAAGCGCCGAGCGGCTCCGGTTCTGTGCCTCCGGTACGGAGGCGACGATGTACGCCGTCCGGCTGGCCCGCGCGTGGACGGATCGGGACACAATCCTCAAGGTCGAGGGAGGGTGGCACGGAGGTAACACCGACCTCGCGTCGAAGGTTTACGCGCCATTCGAGGAGCCGACGAGCGCCGGCCTCCCACCAGGGGCCGAAGCACACGTCGAGGCCTTTCCACTGAACGATGAGGAACGGGTCAAGGCAATCCTCGACGCGAACCGCGGCGACGTGGCGGCGGTGATCCTCGATCCCCGAAAGGCCGGTATCGAGCCGGAGGAGGCGTTCCTCGACATGCTCGTTGACGAATGCGAGGATCGAGGGATCCTGTTAATCTTCGATGAAGTGGTCACCGGCTTCCGCGTCGCACCGGGAAGTTACCAGGCACGAGTGGACGTCGAACCGGACCTCACCGCACTCGGAAAGACCGTGGGTGGCGGCCTGCCGGTCGGAGCGCTCGCCGGTCGGGCCGACGTCTTCGACGCTGCTCGTCCCGACGTCGACGTCCCGCCGGACGAACGGGTCATCGCCGGAGGCGGCACGTTCGCCGGCAACCCGATGACGCTCGCTGCCGGTCTCGCCACCCTCGAGGTGATCGAGGACGAACCCGTCCACGACCACACGGAGCAGCTCGCGGAGCGACTGCGAACCGGAGTGACCGCCGTGTTCGAGGACCGCGGGCTGGGCGCCGAGATGCTCGGCCTTAGCTCGCTCGTCCGGCCGGCCTTCGGCGTCGACCGGCCGCTCCGGACCCCGCGAGACGTGATCGAGGGCACGGACACCCAGCGGCTCAAGGAGTATCACGTCGCGCTCGGCGACCGTGGATACTTCTTCCTCCCCGGCCACATGGGCAATCTAACGTACCAGCACACCAAGGCGCACGTCGACGGCGTCGTCGAGGCGACCCGCGAAATCCTCTAGAGGTCGACGACGATCGCCCCGGAGTCAGTGACCCTGGCTTCGCTGTCCGGACCCAGAACCGCCGTCGACTCCGCCTGCTCGATGATTGCCGGCCCCTCGAATGTCGCACCCGTGGGGAGGCGCTGTCGATCATAGACGGCGTGGGGCCTGAACCGGCCCTCGGCGTAGGCGTCGCGACTCCCCTTCTTGGCGTCTCCGAGCGAGTCGGCCTTACGCGGCCCGCGTTGCTCGATCGTCGCCGTCGGTTCGACGGCTCTGAGCCGCCAGGTGACCGCCTCCACGGGTTCGTCCGGTGTGGCGTGGCCGTAGATGTCCCGATACTGGTCGTGGAACCGCTCGGCGACCGTGTCGATGGCGTCGGCGTTCACCGGTCCCTCGGGAAACGGAATCGTGAGCTTGGACGTCTGGCCGGCATACCGCAGGTCGACCGATCGGTGGATCGAGGCCGCATTCGGCACGATCTCCTGGCCCTCGGCTTCCAGGTCCGTGTAGAGGGCTGCGATCCGGTCGCGTTCGGCCGGATCGAGTTCGAGCAGCGTCGTCCTCGACACCGAGCACTGCTTGTCAGCGATGAGCAGTCCCGCCGCCGAGAGGACACCGGGTGCTGGCGGGACGACCGTCCGCTCGAGGCCGAGTTCGCGCGCCAGGCGAGTCGCGAAGAGTGGTCCCGCACCCCCGTAACAGACCAGCGCGAAATCACGGGGATCGTACCCCTTCTCGACGGTGACGAGACGGATGGCCTGGCGCATGTTCGTCGCAGCGATGTCGAGGATGCCGTCGGCGAGTTCGACCCGCGATCGGTCGAGTACCGCAGCGAGTTCGTCGACGGCCGCTTCCGCGGCGGCGACATCCAGTTGCATCTCACCGCCGAGGAAGTAGTCGGGATCGAGGTAGCCGAGTAGCACCGCTGCGTCGGTGACCGTGGGGTCGGTGCCGCCGCGGCCGTAACAAGCCGGGCCGGGATCCGCGCCCGCGCTCTCGGGACCGACCTTGAGGACGTCCGCAGGGTCAAGCCAGGTGATGGAGCCGCCGCCGGCGCCAACCGCGCGGACGTCGACCTGTGGGAAGTGCAGCGGAATTTCGCCGAGTTTGCCCTCGGTGGTCGTCTCCATCTCGCCCTCTCGGACCAGGCAGGCGTCCGCGCTGGTGCCGCCCATGTCGAGCGTGATGACGTTGTCGATGCCAGCCTCGCGGGCCGCGTGTGTCGCGCCGATGACGCCCGCTGCGGGACCCGAGTTGATCAGCCGGAGAGCCCGCCCACCGAGCTGTGAGGGCGTCACGACGCCGCCGTTAGCCTGCATCAGGTGCAGCGTCGTCTCGACGCCAGCGGCGGCCAGTCGGTCCTCGAGGGCTGTCACGTAGTCGGTCACGATTGGGCCGACGGCGGCGTTGATCACAGTCGAGAGCGTGCGCTCGTACTCGCGGATCTCGGGCATGACGTCCGAGGAGATGGACACCTCGAGGTCCGTCCGATCGGCCACGATCTCGCGGACGCGGCGTTCGTCGGTGTCGTCCTGGTACGCATGCAACAGCGAGACGGCGACGGATTCGACGTCGGCCTGCGCCAGGGCCTCAGCCGCCTCCCTGACGTCCCCCTCGTCGAGCGACTCGAGTCGGTCGCCCGTCTCGCCGGTGCGCTGAGCCACGCCGTGGCGATGCCGCCGCTCGGTGAACGTCGGCGTCTTCGGTGGCGAGAGGTCGTAGACGTTTGCGCGGTCCTCGCGGCCGATCGCCGTCACGTCCCGGAAACCCTCGGTGGTAATGAGTCCTGTTGGAACCCCTTCCCGCTCGAGCAGTGCGTTCGTCGCCACGGTGGTCCCGTGTGAGAGTGTGGAGATTTCATCTGGTTGGACGTCGTGGGTTTCGATGGCCGTCTCGAGGGCGTCGAGGAATCCTCGCGAGAAATCCGCCGGCGTGGTGCGGACCTTCTCCTGGTGGGTGGCGCCGGTTGCCTCGTCGTAGAGAAAGAGGTCGGTGAACGTCCCGCCGATGTCGATACCCACGTGATAGCCCATGGCGCGCACCATCCACGGGGGTCGCATTATAGCTGGTGGGAGCCGTCGAACGGTCGGTTTTACCCGTCGGCCGTCGAACGGTCGCCAGCCGAGGTGACGAACACGCGACGATGACAGGCGGACCCGACGTCGCTGGTGAGGAGTCGCTAGTCAGGGGCTACTCCGGGCGGATATTCCTGCTGATCGCGGCCGGCGTCTTCGCCGCCAACCTCGGCCGGCAGGCGCTCCCGCCGCTGTTGCCGGCGATCATCGATGACCTCGCGATCACGCCCGTCGCAGCGGGCGTCGCCCTCACGCTGATGCGACTGTGCTTCGCCGCCCTGCAGTACCCGAGCGGCCGGGTCGCCGACGCAGTCTCCCGGAAACTCGCGATCGTCGGTGGGCTACTCGTGATCGCGGTCGGTTTCGCCCTACTCACTCAGGTGAGCGCGTACCCGATCCTGCTCGCGAGCACGGCCTTGCTGGGCGTTGGCTCCGCCTTCTTCTTCGTCTCCGAGCGTGTCCTCCTCTCGGACCTCTTTGTCGAGAAGCGGGGTATGGCCTTCGGGTCGAACAGTGCCATTTCCCGGTTGGGCAGTATCGCTGCCGCCGGGTTGGCCGTGGCCGCGCTCGCCGTCGGGGGGTGGCAACTTGCGTTTGCCCCGGTGGTTCTCTTCGTGGCCGCGATCGCGGTTGCGTTTCACCTCGTCAGTCGGGAGGCCTACGGCAATATGGCGATCGGGAGTGTCCGCGAGGGTGGTGCAACCATCAGGGAGACCGTGGGGCGTGTCTTCGGGACCAGCCGGGTCCGCTGGCTGGTCGTCGCCTACACCCTCATCATCTTCGCGTGGGAGGGCGTGCTCGCCTTCCTTCCCACGTACCTCCAGTCGACCAAGGGCTTTTCGACGGAATTTGCAAGCGGCGGCTTCGCGTTGCTCTTTGCAATCGGCGTCGTGGTCCAGCCGCTGTCCGGCGTGGCGAGCGACCGCATCGACCGCCGGCTGGTCGCGGGCCTGGCGACGCTGCTCAGCCTGGTCGGCCTGGCGGTCCTGATCTTTTCGGGTTCGTTCTGGCCGATCGTCGCCGGCATCCTGCTCTACGCTGCCGGCCTCATGGCGTTTACACCGGTACTGCAGGCACACTTGATGGACATCTTCCCCGACGAGAGCAAGGGCGGCGACCTCGGCGCCTTCAAGACCGTCTACGAGGGGCTCTCCAGTCTCGGGCCCACGTACGTCGGGGTCATCGTCGGCGTCGCGACTTTCGACGTCGCCTTCGGTGGGTTTCTCCTCTGTCTGGCCGCGAGCGCCGTCATCCTGTTCGGACTGAGCCACGCGAATCGTGCGTGAACCGCTCGCTCAGTCTTCGGTGGCTGGGCTGGCCGTCCCGGGAATCCGGATGTCGGGAAGCCCGGCCTCGATCTCGTCGCGACGGGCCTCGAACCTGCCCGGTAGCACGAGACGCCCGCCGAGATCGTCGAGCGGTTCGTCGCTATCGTAACCCGGGCCGTTGGTCGCGAGTTCGAAGAGAACGCCGCCGTGCTCACGGAAGTAGACCGACCGGAACCAGTGCCGGTCGATCTGCTGGGTCGGACTGAGGCCGGCCGATCGGACCGCAGTCCGCATCGCCTCCTGATCATCGTCGGTCGGTGTCTGGAAGGCCACGTGGTGGACGATGCCGCGTCCCTGCCGTCCTGCCGCAACGGTCGGGAGGACGTCGACGTAGGCTCCCACCGGACCGGACGCGGCGAACCGTGTCCGTTCGTCCCCGGGCGCGTCACCTTGGGCGGTCTCTGATCCGACCTCCTCGAGGCCCATCGTGCGTAGCAAATCCATCGACGGCTGCGGATCGGCGAGCCACAGCGTCACGGAGTGGAAGCCCCGGATCGCCTGGTGTTCAGGAACGACTGCCGTCCACGGCACAGTCGGGTCGTCGTCGGTGATCGGGACCTCCACGAGTTCGACCGGGAGACCATCGGGATCGCGAAACGGCAGGACCGTCTCGCCGAACCGATCGATCGGTTCGTCGTAGTCGACGCCGCGGTCGTCGAACCGCTTCCGCCAGTCGTCGAGGCTGCCCTCGGGGACCCGAAAGGCCGTCCGGGCGACCTGGCCGGAGCCCACTTTGCCAGGCCGGGCATCGGGCCAGGGAAAAAACGTCATGCTCGTGCCGGGCGTGCCCTCGGCGTCGCCGAAGAAGAAGTGGTACGTGCCCGGGTCGTCCTGGTTGATCGAACGCTTGACCATTCGCAGGCCGAGCGTCTCGACCCAGAAGTCGATATTCTGCTGCGGGTCGCCGGCCATGCAGGTAACGTGGTGGATCCCCGGCGTCGAAGTGGGCTCAGACATTACCCCGGATACGGGAGCAAGCCCCTTGAGTCCACGCTGACATGGATGTTACCACCGCGGTCCCTAGGCACCGCGTCGACCGCTGCCATCGGCACTTTCGAACTGACACGAAGATTGCGGTCCGCCCACGACTGAAGTCCTGAGCATTCTCCTCGAATCTCTGTAAGGGGTTAGTCTAACTACGTCCGCAGAACCTCAGCAGGGTCGGGCAACCCCCCTTGACATCCTCCCACGACTGAAGTCGTGGGCTTCCGCTTTGTATGTGTCACTCGATGGACTCCTCATCCACCACGAGCGAGACGTACGCGTGGACGGCGACGGGCAGCGAGAGTCCCCCGACGAGAATCAGTGCCTCCAGGGGGCCACGCAACACTCGCCAGCGCTGCGTCGTGGGAGACGTTCCAGGAACGTCCCCGCCAAGTTGAAGACAAACATGCTCGTGAGACCGACGAAGACGACCCACCCGGCCGCGAGAACGACCAACGTCGCCGTTGTCTGTCGCACACCGGTCGATACCACCCCTTCGGGGAAAACGGTCAAGGGTTGCGGATGCACCTGGCATGCATTTAGTGTCTGGCACCCAAACCCGGCGGTATGGGTTGGTCCCCCTCGGCCTCCGTACTCCGCAGCCGACTCGTCTCCGGCCTACGAGAACGGCTCAGCATCGACTTCCGCGCGCTCGCGGCCCTCCGGATCGCGCTCGGCGCGCTACTGCTCGCCGACCTGACATTGCGCGCCCGCGACCTCACCGCCTTCTATTCGGACCAGGGAGTACTGACCCGATCCGGTTACATCGCGACGTCCGATCCCCTGCACCTCTCGATCCACGTGATTTCTGGGGAGCCCTGGGTCCAGGCGCTTCTGTTCCTGCTTGCCGGTGCACTCGCTGTCGCACTCCTGATCGGCTACCGAACGACGGCGGCGACGGTCGGCTCATGGTTATTGCTCATCTCGCTCCAGAACCGCATGCCGGTCGTCCTCAACAGCGGCGACGTCCTGTTGCGAGTCCTCTTGTTCTGGGCAATTTTTCTCCCGCTTGGTGCCCGGTGGTCCGTGGAGAGTCACCACGGCCGCGCCCGCCACGGCCGGGTGTTGAGCGTCGCCGGGGTGGCGCTACTCCTACAGGTACTGATAGTCTATCTCGTCAACGCGGTCTTCAAGCTCGGCGGCGACGTTTGGCTCGCGGGTAACGGAATCGAGTACGTCCTCAGCCTCGGCCAGTTCACGGTCCTCGTCGGTGACCTGCTCGCATCGGTCGCGGGATGGCTCTGGCCACTCGACTACCTCTGGCTCGCGATGCTGTCGTTCTCGTGGCTGCTGCTCGGGCTGACCGGACGATGGCGGGGCCTGCTCGTCGCCCTCTTCGCCGGCATGCATATCGGCATGGCGCTCACGATGCGTCTCGGCCTCTTCCCGTTCGTCTCCATCGCCTCCTTGCTCCCATTTCTGCCGACGACGGTGTGGGACGCCGCCGTGGAGCGGCTGGGTGACCGCGCAGGGGTTAGCGGTGCCGGGCAGGCGCTGGGACGCCTCTCGTCGTGGCTGCCGCAGATCACAGTCAGCGACGTCCCGCCCGCGCTCGAACAGCTGCGCTCGGCCGTCACGACGGTCCTGCCGATCGTCTTCGTGGTGCTCATCCTGCTGTGGAACCTCCAGCACCTGGGGCTGAACGAGGTCGTCGACGCCGACGTCTCGCCGGACGAGACCGAGTGGGCCCTCGAACTGACTCGGACCGACCAGTACTGGAACATGTTCGCGCCGGACCCGCTGAACACCGATGGGTGGGTCGTCGCCCCCGGCCTCCTCGAGAACAACAGCCGCATCGACGCCTTCCAAGGTGGGCCGCTCACCTTCGACCGGCCACCCGACGTCTCTGCTACGTTCCCGAACGCCCGGTGGCGGAAGTACCTCAGCCGGCTCTGGCGGTACGACACCGTCCACCGGGAGTACTTCGCGAACTACCTCTGTGAGCGGTGGAACCGTAACCACGACACCCGTCTCGAGAACGTGACCGCGGTCTACATGACCCAGCGGACCCGGATCGATGGCTCCCCCGAGCCGATCGACCGGGTGACTCTCGCCGAGACGGACTGTCCGAGATCATTCCAGCGGTAGTTCGGTCCCCACGTCAGCTCTGTGGGCGGCCTCCAGCACGTGCTCGCCGGCGGCCGCGTCGAGCACGGCCGTTCCGACGCTTTCGACGACCGTGAGAGCGTCAGCAGGCGACGGTTCCCCGTCCGCGAGGAGCGAACCGAGCGATACGAGGTCGTCCTCGGTCAGGTTCGTTGGAGCGATATCGCCGGTCGCAGCGGCCTCCGCCGGGACGTCCGCGTAGACCCGCTCGGCGCGAGAGAACGTGACCGAATCGAGTTCGCGCGTCTCCGGCGAGTAGGCGCCGACGGCCACCACGACGGCGCCGTCCGTCAGCGCCTCGCCCGGGAACACCGGCGACGTGGCGGTCGTCGCCGTCACGACGACGCCCGCCCCGGCCACCGCCTCGCGGGCCGAGCCGACAGGGTCGACGGGGCAGGTGAGCACGGCACGTAGGTCCTGGGCACAGTCGACTCGCGAGTCGCTCGGCGAATACACACGGACGGCCGCAAGGTCGGTCGCGGCGGCGATCGCCCGAGCCTGCCATCTAGCCTGCGCCCCAGCACCAACGATTCCAAGTGTCACCGGCGACGTCGCCAGGTGCCGGGCAGCGAGGCCGCCAATACAGCCGGTTCTGGCGTTCGTGACCTGGTTCCCAGCGAGGACGGCCCGCAATTGACCTGTCTCCGCCCCTGTCAGGACCAGCGTGGCGTTGACGGTCTCGAGTCCCCGGTCGGCATTGTTCTGGTGGACGCCGACGACCTTCGTGGCGTACGTCGAGGCCCCGTGGATGTATGCCGACATTGAGAGGCCCGTTCCCAGGGCGTTATCGCTCGATTCCGTCCGGCCGACCGGGAAGTGTGCCCGCTCCGGCCGTTCGACGGCGTTCCGGGCCTGGGCGATCAACGCGTCCCGGATCACCGGCAATAGCGCCTCGAGATCAAGGACCGCCGCGACGTCGGCGTCGGCGAGCAGGCGGACCATGAGTGACGCTCGGCCGCCTGCCGTATTAGCCTAGCCCGCTCACGTGGATGGCGATCCAACGGGAGAGGTCCTCGTGCCGGCGGACCTCGACGGACTCGACCCACTTTACCCACTGAAAGCCCCGTCGACCGGGGAGGACGAGCCGCAGTGGCGCGCCGTGGCCGTGGGTGAGCCGCTCCCCCTCGACGTGGGTCGCCAGCATCGCATCCCCGGTCTCATCGAGTTTGATCGACCACCGATAGCCCGTGACCGATCGCACACTAACCCAGCTGGCCGCCGCGGTCGGTTCGACGGTCGCGAGCAGGTCGTCCAGACGAACGCCCCGCCACTCCCGCTCGGCGTACCACCCGCTGGTACAGTCGAGCACGGCGGTCTCCGTCCCGCCGACGGCCCGCATGGCCGAATCTCCAACGAGCTCGTCGTAGGTGAGCTCGACCGGCGTCTCGACAAGTCCCTGGATCGACAGCGACCAGTCGCCCGGGTCGATCGGGTCGGGGTCATCAGCGACCCAGCTCGTGACCGGGAAGTCGTTGCCGGAGCCGCCGGCACGCTTCGAGCCCGTGAACCGCTCCTCGACGGAAAGCAACCCCGAAACTCTCGCGAGCACGTCCTGGAATCGCCAGACGAGCGCGGCCGCGCCGACAGTTCCAGCGAACTGCAACACAGTCCGCCGTCCCTCGACGTCGCGGGTCGTTGGGAGCCTGAACCGGTGGCGGAGGTGCCAGACGAGCACCGGAACGGCCAGCAGGCCGAGACCCATGTGAACGGTGAGCAGCGTGAATCCCTGGATCCGGATCGGGTCGAGCATCGCCCAGGCGATGCCGGTGGCGAGCGCGGCGATCGCGAGGACGGATAACAAGATCGAGCTCACGACGTGGTCCGGCCGGGTGGCAGCTCGGAGCAGTCGCGGCCAAACACGGTTGAGCTTCCAGCCTAGCAGCACCACGAGCGAGAGACCGGCGACGGCGTGGGCGGCAAAGAGCCATCCCCAGTTCGGCGTGCCGAGGAGCAGACTCGTAAGTCCGGATAGCACCTCGAATCCCACGAGGACGAGGATTGCCCCGTCGACAGTCGCCGGTTGCGGTTCGAACGAACGAATCCCGGTCCACTCCACGGTCGACGCGTACGGTCCGCGTGGGCTTGACTGACACGGTCTCCAGAAGTGCTAAGGGCGCCGACCGACGCCGTGTAGCCGATGAAGGTCGGCTTCCGCTGTAGCGAGGGCGGCGCGTCGTTTGACGAAGCACTCGAGCAGGCGACCTCCGCCGAGGAGCTCGGTTTCGACTCGGTCTGGGTCGCCGAACACCACGGCTGGGACGCGTTCTGGCCATCCTCACACCTCGCGCTGGCCGGCATCGCCACCCGAACGGACACTATCGACCTCGGCACGAGCGTCATGTTGCTACCCCAGGCCAACCCCGTGCGTCTGGCCGGCGAAGTGGCCCTGCTCGACCGGATATCCGCAGGACGGGTCACCCTCGGGGTGGGCGTGGGGTGGCGGCGCTCGGAGATGGAGAACCTCGGGTACGATTACGAGACCAGAGGGCCCCGCATGACCGAACACCTGGCCGTGCTCCGGGAACTCTGGCGGAACGATGTGACCACGTACGAGGGCGACTTCGTGTCCATCGAAGACTTCGAACTCTCGCCGGAGCCGGTGCAGGACCCCCACCCGCCGGTGTGGGTCGGTGGCGATATCGACGCCGCCTTGAAACGGGCGGCGAATCTCGGTGACGCCTGGCTTCCCGTCTGGCGGATGGCCGTCGACGAGCTCGCCGACCGGTACGATCGCTACGAGGGCTACCTGGCGGAGGCCGGCGTCGATCCGGACAATCGCACGCGGCCACTGCTACGGACGGCCTGGATCGCCGAGGACGCCGAGGCTGCCCGCGAGGAAATGACAGCCATGTTCCGGCGGTTGATCGACACCTACCGCTCGATGGGTGCGGCGCCGTACGACGAACTCGAGCGGGCGCTCGATCGGGACTTCGACGCCTTCGCCGACGAACGGTTCGTCTACGGAACACCCGCGGACTGCGCCCGGCAGCTCGAGCGGTACGAGCGAGAACTCGACGTCGATCACGTGATTCTCAAACTCGCGAACCCCGGCGTCGATCACGGCCAAGTGTTGCGGTTCCTCGAGCTGTTCGGTGACGAGGTGTTGCCGGCCGTCCGCTGAGCGCAACACCGAGCTTAAGCCTCGGGGGACGCACGTATCGCCATGGTACGGTTGGGCGTGGACGTCGGTGGGACGTTCACCGACGTCGTCCTCGTCGG
>CAYUFG010000002.1:12394-34263 GCA_964443815.1 uncultured Halobacteriales archaeon
GGCCGGCAGGACCGACCGGCACTGTACGACATACACGCCACCAAACCCGAGCCTCTCGTTCCCGCGGACCGGCGGTTCGAGCTTCACGAGCGGGCGACGCCAGAGGGAATCGAGGAGCCGGTTGACGAAACCGCGGTCGAGTCTCTGGCGGCCGAGATCCCGGCCGCAGTCGAGAGCGTCGCCGTGTGCCTGCTCCACGCCTACGCCCACCCGGAGAACGAGCAGCGCGTCGCCGACGTACTGCGGGACCGACTGGATGCGAGCGTCGTCGCCTCCCACGAGGTACTCGCAACCTTTCGGGAGTACGAACGGACCTCAACGACGGTCGCAGACGCGGCGGTAACGCCACCGATTCGAACCTACGTTGGCAACCTCGCGGAGGCGGCGGATACTCGCGGCCTGCCCGAGCCGTGGGTGATGCAGTCGAATGGGGGAATTGCCCACGAAGGGACGATTCGCGATCACGCCGTGACGACAGCCCTGTCCGGACCCGCAGCCGGCGTGGTCGGAGCAGCGCTGTTCGAACCGCCGGACGTCGACGGTGTGGTTTCGTTCGACATGGGCGGGACATCCACCGACGTCGGGCTCGTCCGCGAGGGAGACGTGGAGCGGACGACCGACGCGTCGGTCGGCGGCCATCCGATCGGCGTCCCGATGGTCGACGTCGAGACGGTCGGTGCCGGTGGTGGCTCGATCGCGAGGATCGACGAGGGTGGCGCGCTCCGAGTCGGTCCGGACTCGGCCGGAGCGGAGCCCGGACCCGCCTGTTACGGGCGCGGTGGGACGGCACCGACGGTCACCGACGCCTGTCTCGAACTCGGCTTCCTCGCCGAGGGCCGGGAACTCGGCGGGCAGGTCAACCTGGAGGGAGCCGCGGCGACGGAGGTGCTCGAGGACCTCGCGTCCGCCGGGGAAATGAGGGATTCCGCGGCCGCAGCCTGGGGCGTCTATCGCGTGGCGACTGCCCGGACGGCCCAGGCGATCCGTCGCGTGACAGTCGAGCGCGGCCACGATCCCAGAGGGCTCGACCTCGTGGCTTTCGGCGGCGCCGGGCCGATGTTCGCCGCTGCACTCGCAAAACGCCTCGGGATGGAGCGGGTCCGCGTACCCCGGGCGAACGGCGTTCTCTCCGCGGTCGGGCTGCTCGCCGCCGACGAACACCACGACGCACTTCGCACCCACCGGACGACTCTCGCCGAGGCCGACCCGGCGACTGTCGAGTCGATGCTGTCAGATCTCGTGGAGACCGTTCGAGGCCGAGCCACGGCGCCTGAAGAGGCGACGATCACCCGGGCAGCCGACCTGCGGTACGCGGGTCAGAGCCACGAACTCACCGTCGAGCTCCCGACGGAGTTCGACGCGACCGACGTGGCCGAGCGCTTCCACCGTGAGCACGACCGCGCTCGCGGATACCGGATGGACGACGAGTCGATCGAAGTGGTATCGCTTCGCGCGGCGGCGACCGTTATGGGGGCGCCGCCGGATCTCTCCCACGAGGGTGATTCCACGGAGCCGAGGGAAACCAGAGACGTCCGATTCGAGGATGCCGTCCACCAGACACCGGTGTACGAGCGGGAACGGCTACCTGTCGACGCTAAGCTGGCCGGGCCCGCTATCTTCGAGGGCGGCGAGAGCACGGTCGTCGTGCCGCCGGAGTGGCGGGCGCGGGTCGACGACGCCGGGACGCTAATCCTGGAGGTGACCGCCTGATGGATCCGGTCGAGCTCGAAATCCTCCGGACCCAGCTCGAGAGCGCGGCCGAAGAGATGGGCGACGTGCTCATCCGGGGGGCCTACTCGCCCAACATCACCGAACGGCGGGACTGTTCGACCGCGCTATTCGACGCGGCCGGGCGGCTCGTGGCACAGGCCGAGCACATCCCGGTCCACCTAGGCGCCATGCCGGACGCCGTCGACGCCGTCCTCGCCCGAGATCCCGAGCCCGGCGACGTGTGGATCCTGAACGACCCGTTTGCCGGCGGAACGCACCTCCCCGACGTGACGCTCGTCTCGCCGATCGCACCGGGTGCCGATGCGACCGACGGTACGGTCGAGGACGGCGAGGTCGTGGGTTACGCAGTGTCACGCGCCCACCACGCCGACGTCGGTGGGATCGCGCCGGGTAGCATGCCGGCTGGCTCCCGCGACGTCATCCAGGAGGGAATCAGGTTGCCTCCGGTCCGTCTCGTTGCTGCGGGTGAGCGCCGGGACGACGTAGCGAAGGTAGCCCTCGCGAACGTCCGCAACGCGAGCGAGCGGCGCGCCGACCTCCGAGCTCAGCGGGCCGCCAACGAACGCGGCGAGGAGCGCGTCGGCGAGTTGCTCGCCGAACACGGCACCCGGCTACTCGATGCCTTCGAGGCCGTCCGACGCTACGCCCGCGAACGCGTCGAGGCCGAACTCCGCGACCTTCCCGACGGCCGATACACGGCCGAGGACGTCCTCGAGTCAGGGGGCGATGACGATGTCGACATACCGATCGCGGTATCGGTGGATATCGACAACGACACAGTCTCGGTCGATTTCGCGGGCACGGCCGACCAGGTCCCGGGTAACCTCAACGCCCCACTCTCGGTGACCAAAAGCGCGGTATACTTCGTGCTTCGGTGCGTCACGGATCCCGACATACCGCCGAATGCGGGGTGCTACGAACCGATTTCCGTGACCGCCCCGGCCGGGTCGCTCCTCGATCCTGAGCCACCCGCCGCCGTCGTCGGCGGCAATGTTGAGACAAGCCAACGGATCGCCGACGTATGCTTCGCCGCCCTCGCGGAGGCAGCACCGGAACGGGTGCCTGCCGGCGGCCAAGGGACGATGAACAACGTGATCGTCGGGACCTCGGAGTTCGCGTACTACGAGACCATCGGTGGGGGCGCGGGGGCAACCGCCGAAGTCGACGGGCTCTCAGGGGTCCAGGTCGGGATGACGAACACGCTCAACACGCCTATCGAAGCCCTCGAAGGAACCTATCCGCTGCGTGTCACGGAGTACGCGCGCCGGCGCGGCTCGGGCGGCGACGGGGCCCACCACGGCGGGGACGGTCTCGTTCGCGAACTCCAGCTCGAGACAGACGCGACCGTCTCGCTTTTGACCGGCCGACGCCGACACCGGCCGCGGGGGCTTGCCGGTGGCGACGGCGGGGCGATGGGGCGGAACTCTATCGATGGCGAACCAGTCGGCGGGAAGGTGACAGCGGACCTAGACGCCGGGGCAGTGGTCCGAATCGAGACGCCGGGCGGGGGCGGCTACGGCGAGAGCGAGTGATCCGGTGGGGGAACCGAAACCCTAAGGGCGGGCGGCCGGGTACGCGGAGGTGCTGCCGAGGTAGCCTAGCCTGGCCAAGGCGCCTGCCTCGAGAGCAGGTGTCCTCACGGACTCGGGAGTTCAAATCTCCCCCTCGGCGTATTGCTGCCTCCGTCAGCGAACGTAGTGAGTGACGGCGCTATCAATGGGTGTCGGAGGGCTGAGCACTAGAGATCCCAGCCCGGAACGGCTCAAGCGCCGCGTGCCCGGACTGCCTTCATCCGATTCAAATCACCCCCCTACTCTGCAGCGGCGAGCGAGCGGGTCTCCGATCCGCGGGGTGTTGAATCCAGCCCACCCCAGCGCCGACTTTCGGGAGGACAGCCTCGGGTTCCAGGGGGTCGCCACCACTGCGCCATCCCCGATAGTTCGAGAGTTGACCCAAATGTGGCTGCGGCATCTAACCTTATCACAGATCGGCCAGCGTCGCTGAAACACGATCCTGTTGTCGGGCATTCGGGGCCACACCGGCGGACAGCGTCGTTGTCAAACCGTCGACGGAGACCCGCACGACCGCCCGGGCCGCGAGGAGGCGATCGTTGCCGTATAGTGGCCGAACGTCTCGGATCGTTCGGCTGCCAGCCCGGCGGCCCGCAGGGTGTGGTCGTGTTGCTCGTCATTGGCTCCACCCGTGGCGGGGCGCGGTTCATCGAGAACTGAGAGCCGCCCCCCGGCCGCCAGCAGCCGCGAGGCCTCAGCGAGGACGGCGTCGGGGTCGTCCGTTACGGACAAAAGCAGGTGAACCAGAACGGCGTCGAAGGACCCGTCGTGGCGCGGGACCGACCGCGCGTCCCCCACCCAGGTCTTCAGGTCGATACCGAGGGCAGCGCCCCGGCGCCGGCAGCGTCGGACCATTGTGGGGGACTGATCGACGGCGAGGATCGCGGCGTCGTTCGGCAACCATTCGAGATCGAGCCCCGTCCCGCACCCGAGCAGGAGAACGCGGTCATCGCTCGAGAGGGGTAGCGCGTTCGCGACCCAGCGTCGGCCGGGCGCCAGGGGTCGAGCGAGTCGGTCGTACACGGGAGCGGTAAGTCGCCACACCAGTCGATCGAGCCACGGGGGTCGCGACCGGGTAGTCACGGGAACGTCGAGGCGAACAGGAACAGCAAGACGCTCATGGATAGCACGCCCATGACGACGGCGACGGCGAGTGCCGGCCCCATGGAGACGACCGCGTTCGCGTGGCTCGCGAGCGTCTCCGTTCGGTCGTTGCCGAAGACCGTCACCTCCGCGGACTCGGTGGCCATTCCCGCTTCGACCGGTTCGACGTCGCCGATCGCCTGCTCAATCAGGTCGTCGATCAGGGCGATCAGGTCGTCTGCGGGGAGGTTCTGTCCGACCTGGTTCTCGGCCTCCACGGTGTTGACAACATGGGTGTCGCTCGTCATCACTTCCACGCTGTCGACCTCGTCGATGGCGGCGACGATGCGCTCCCGAAGACCCGGTTCCATGTTGTTACCGTCGATCAGGACGTATGCGGTCCGCTGGCCGGCCACCTCGAACACCGCGACGCGGACGCCGAGCGGGCCGATACCGTCCTCGGGTGTCCAGGGTGTTTCGTCCCAGGCGACGCCGACTCGCAACTCACCGGATTCGGCCGCGGCGAGGCGTTCGCCGAGCCGTTCGGCGCCGTCGATGAACTCGAAGGATCGCCGGCTCCCCGGCACGACGTGGCCGAGGTCCTCGCCAGAGAGTCCGTCGTTGCAGTTGTGGGCGTCGACGACGAGTACGTTCTCGAGGCCGCTGCCGCGGGCGGCGGCACGGGCGGCCAGTCCGACCGAGTACATGACGTCGTCGGAGGGGGCGGGCGCGAACGTGCCGACCATGAGCGCATCGTCGCCGATCCGTTGGCCGGTGAGTGTGGCCTCCCCCTCAGAGAGTCGGACGCTCCGGGACGCCGTCGTGTCGTACTCGATCCGATTGAACGCCGCCCTCGCGGTATCACAGATCGTCCCCACTTCGCGGTCACTCACGAGATTGAAGTCGTGGCCTGCCGTGGCATGTGGCGGGAAGCCGACGCCGTTGGCCTGCTGGGCGATTCGGATTGGGAGGCTGCCGCCGCCGATGTCCCCCATCGGTCCCGGGTGGAGCATAGGCAGCACGAACCGAGCCTTCTCGGTACCGTTCGGCCGCCGTATGGAGCAGACCGTCACCGGAACGATCGCCTCCTCGCCGAGTTGTTCGAAGAAGGTCTCGAGTTCGCGTGTGCCCTCCGTGAGGTGGCCGAGGAACCCGCGGACGAAGTCGAAGACGGAGACGCCGAGGCTCCGCCGCCAGGGAATATCGATGACCGTCAGAAAACCCCAGACCGCGATCCCGTGGAGGAGACACATGGCGCCGAGCAAGGCGAAGTCGATCGGGACGACACTATAGGCGAGTTCCGCCGGCGCCTCGTCGGCGCGCGCGAGTACCTCGCGGGTCACCGCGCCGCCGAACGAGAAGTATTCGATGGCACCGCCGTAGACGAACAGAAGGACAGCAGCCGCGACCGTCTGGACGCTCGCGGGGACGACGGCGAGCAGCACGGACCGCCGCGAAAGCGTCATGATCACAAGCAATCGCAGCGCGAATATGGCCGCCAGCCCGACGATCAGCGCGTCGAAGACGAACGGCTGGCCGAGACTGGAAACGAACACAAGCCCACCTGCCAGTACCAGTACGCCGACGACGAGCAGTTCGCAGGTGAGCGCGAGCAGCGTGGCCCGGTCGTGTGTCAGGCGGCCGCCGAGGCGCTGATCGAGGGTGGCCGTGAGCAGCCCGGCCGCGACAGTCGGGAGCCCGATGAAGAACAGCCCCTGCCAGGCGTCCTCGAGTAGGTAGGTAGCGTCGAAGGCCACTATACCCGTCAGCGCGGCCACGACCAGCGCGAACGTCACGCTGGCGTACCAGCTCGGCGTCCGAATGATGAACCGCGACAGCCCGGCGAGCTGGCCCTGGGTCGCGGTCATGTGTAGGTGTAACGACGTGTCTCCATATTAAAACTCACCTTCGTATCGCCGTCACTCGCAGATGGCGAGGAAGTTCTCGAAGACGACCTCCCCCTCGGCGGTGTGGGCGACCTCCGGGTGCCACTGAACCCCGTAGCGGTCCCGGTCCGTGTCGCTCATCGCCTCCACCTCGCACACGTCGCTCCGGGCCGTCCGCGAAAAGCCCGGGGGGACGGCGGTTACCTCGTCGGCGTGGCTTGCCCAGACGCGCGTCTCCGGGGCCAGCGAGCCGAGCAGCGGATCCTCCGGGTCGGTGATTTCGACGGTCACGTCCGCGTACCCGCCATAGTCACCAGGCCCCACATCGCCGCCGAGTTCGACCGCCATAGCCTGCATCCCCAGACAGATGCCGAGGATGGGAACGTCCAGCTCGAGGAATCCCGGCGTGTTCCCGATCCGGTCGATGCTTGGCCCGCCCGAGAGAACCAGCCCATCCGCGGACACGTCCCCCGGGGGGGTATCGGCGTCGACCAGTTCGACGTCAACCCCCATGTCCCGAAGCGCCCGCTGCTCCAGGTGGGTGAACTGGCCGTGGAGGTCGACCACGTCGATCCGCGTCATTACCGGCTGGTACTCCGTCCCGGGATAAATAGTCGGGGAATGTCCGCGGGACTCACCGGCTACGCCCGTGGCCCTGACCGAGGACGATCGCGATGGCGTGGAGAGCGATGCCAAGCAGTCCGGCCTCCGTGCGGCCGAGCGCGAGCAGCGGGAGGTACAGCCCGGGGAGCGCGATCGCGAGCCAGAAGGCGATCCAGCAGGTCGACCTGGCCGCGAACGCCGCGAGACCGGCGAGCGGGGCGAGTGCTGGCGCGTCGGGTGTCACGAGTGACATGGGTGACTCAGTCCCACCCCGCGGTCGCGGTCACGACGCCGTTACCGCACTCGACGACGATCGTCCCGTCGGGAGTCTCGTCGAGCCGGCAGGCCGTCTCCGCGACCGGCCGACCGGCGTGGACGACTTCGACATGGACCGGCCCGGGCGCTGCGACGTCGAAGAGCCGTTTCGTCGTCCCGGAGCCAAGGTAATAGTCGGTTCGCTCGAGGACGCGCCCGCCTGGGCGCCGGAGACAGATAGTCAGCCCGTAGCCCGACCGGTCGTCGTGATTCCTGAGCGTGACGTGTTCGCCGCGGTAGTCAGCCCCGGCGGTCGAGGCACGGGCGACCGATTCCGTCCGTCGGTGGGGGGAGGACACCGATTGCATACCCGGACCAATGGGCCGGTATATCAAAGCCCTCCCGTAGACTCAAACAGCCATTATAGCTACGCAGTGGTGCTCATGGACGTGGTTCGGGTTCACACGCCAGGGTCACAGCGGCGACACGTGGCCGTCCTTGCGGGGTTCCGTCGCCCCGGAGAGCGTCCCGCCGTCGTCACGGACGATCTGGGCGCCGCCGAAGTTATTGGCCGGTCTCACACGGACGTCGTGGCCGCGGCGGGCCAGCGTGGGGGCGAGACCGTCTGGAAACCGCTCCTCGAGGGCGAGGCTGCCATCAGCGTGGTAGCGCCAGCGAGGCGCATCCAGCGCTGCCTGCAGGGGCATGTCGTAGTCGAGCAGGTTCGCGAGCACTTGGAGATGACCTTGGGGCTGCATCGGGCCGCCCATGACCCCGAACGCTGCCCAGTCGCCCCGCTCCAGCCGAACGAGGCCCGGGATCAGCGTGTGGAACGGTCGCTTGCCGGGTTCGATCCGATTTGGATCGTTCGGCGACAGCGAGAACGACCGGCCCCGGTTCTGGAGTGCGATACCGGTGTCGCCGGCTACGAGGCCGCTACCGAAGCCCTTGAACCGCGAGTTGATGAACGAGACGAGGTTGCCGGCATCGTCGGCCACCGTGAGCAACACCGTGTCACCGTCCTCGTGGGTTCCGGGGGTGCCAAGCGGGACGTCCTGGAGGGGGTCATCGCCGACGAGGCTCGCGCGTTCGGCGGCATAGGCGGGGTCGTGGAGGTCTCTCACCGGTTCGAACTCGGGGTCAGTGATGTAGTGATGGCCGTCGCGGAACGCGAGTTTCAACGCCTCGACGAAGGCGTGGACCCGCTCCGGCGAATCATAGGGATAGTCACCGGCCCCGATCTCGGCGGCGACGTTGAGCGCCTCGAGCGCGATCTGGCCCTGATTGTTCGGGCCGAGTTCGAACACCTCCGCACCCCGGTACGTGGTCGAGAGGGGGTCTGGCCACTCAACCTCGAAACTCGCGAGGTCATCGACCGTCATGTACCCGCCCGCATCCTGCACCTCGGTCGCGATGGTCTCGGCGATGTCGCCCTCGTAGACGATGTCTGCCCCCCGGTCGGCGATGCGCTCCAGCGTCCCTCCGAGAGCGGGGAGGGAGACCGTTTGACCTGGGGCCGGCGCCTGGCCGTCGAAGAGGTACGTCTCGCGGGCGTGGTCGGTTTGAAAAAGTGTCTCGGCGTGTTGCCACTGATCGCTGACGACCTCGGTGACGGGATATCCATCGATAGCGAGGCGGATGGCCGGCTCGAGGCAGTCGGCGAGTCCGAGGACGCCGAACCGGTCGACCGTCGCCTCCCAGCCTCGGGCCGTACCAGGAACCGTCACCGTGTGAGGTCCCTGGAGCGGCATCTTCGGGTCGTCACCGCCGACGGCCTCACGCACGCGCTCTCGGGTGGCACCCGCCGGGGCGGCGCCGGCAGCTCGCATGGCCCCGACGTCGCCGTCTGCAGTACGATACATCGCAAACGCATCCCCACCCAGGCCGGTACTCGTCGGTTCGACCACGTTCAGCGCAGCAGCCGTCGCAACCGCGGCGTCGAAGGCATTACCACCGGAGGCGAGGACGTCTCGGCCGGCCGCGGCGGCCAGCGGCTGACTGGTCGCGACAAGCCCGTCGCGAGCGTAGACGGTGGGCCGTCGCGAATTGAACCGCTCCAGATCGGACATAGCCTCCGTACGCCGGGGAGGGTGAAACAGCTTTGGCCCTACTCGATCCGGTCGGCCGCGGATTCGAAGGACAGTTCCGCCTGCTCCGCGGCGCGGCGTTCCTCGCGGGCGGCGATCGCCTCCGGGTCCGGGTTGACGTCGTCCGCGAGGCTCGCCCAGGAGTCGTGGACTTTAGCGTGACACCAGCGACAGAGGTAGACGGTGATCTCGTGGCCGGGCTCGCCGTCGCCGGCAGTCGACCCGTCAGCGTACGAGAGGTGGTGTTCCTCGAGGAGGGGTCGGGCGTCATCGTGGGCGAGGCGCACTTCCTCAAGCCCACAGCGCTCGCACACTTGGTCGTGGGTGCGCGATCGGAAGTGCGGACAGTCGGCCCAGTCCCACGGTCCACTCGGTCCCGAGATATCTGCGTCCCCGGCGACCGGACAGGCGTACTCGTCCCGCCGACGTTCGTGAGCGAAGGCGGGATCGCGGTCGCGGTGATCGACCGCGAACCGACACCGGCCGTCGTCGGTGAGGTAATCACACCTGTCGACGGCATCGTAGGGGTCGTCAACCCCGACGGTGGTACCGGCCTCGGTCTTCTCCATAGAAAGGGGCTCCGACCCGGTCTGACAAAAACGGCCGGAGGTCGGGGCGGAAGTGAACGCCCCAACCGTTATTCGCCTCCGAAGTCCACAGCAGCCATGGGTCTCGTCCACGTGCCCGACGCGGACGTGGCCGAGGATCGGGTACTCGCGACAGAGGTGGAACTCGCGAACTCCCTCGCCAGCCAGCTCCGGGGACTGACGTTCCGATCCGATCTGCCGTCGAACTTCGCCATGGTGTTCGACTTCGACGGGACCGGTTACCGCTCGATCCACATGATGTTCGTTCGCGTCCCGCTCGACGTCCTCTGGCTGCGAAACGACACCGTCGTCAAGCGGAAGACGCTCTCGCCGTGGACGGGCGTGGGAATCGCGACGGCCGACCGGGTTATCGAGCTCCCCGCTGGCGGGGCAGAGGGCGTCTGTGTCGGAGATACCGTTAGGCTCGAACGGTGACTTGTGGCGAGACAGGCAACCTTTTATCCATGGAGTAACCAGTGGCCGGTAGGGTACAATGACCCGTGATCGATTTATTCGGGGGCCACCCCGACACCACTCCACTCACTGACGTCGGCGACGTAGCGTTTCTAGACACGACTCTGCGCGACGGGGAACAAGCCCCGGGCATCTCGCTCACACCGGACGAGAAGGCCCACATCGCCCGCGGGCTCGATGCCGCCGGCATCGACGTGATCGAGGCCGGCAGCGCGTGTACTGGCCCCGGCGAACGCGAGACCATCGACCGCGTGACCGACCTCGACCTCGAGGCCACGGTCACCAGCTTCTCGCGTGGGATCAAGAACGACATCGACCTCGCCATGGACGTCGGCGTGGACGGCATCGACCTCGTTGTCCCCGCGAGTGACAAGCACGTCAGCAGCAAGGTTGGAACGACCCACGAGGACAACGTCCAGAACACGGCCGAACTGGTCGAGTACGCAAAGGACCACGGCCTCTGGGTCGAAGTCATCGGCGAGGACGGATCCCGTGCCGAGCTCGACTACCTCGAGGAGCTGATGGGAGCCGCACTCGACGCGGGCGCCGACCGCGTCTGCTACGCGGACACGGTCGGCCATGCCACACCGGACGAGACGCTCGCGTACGTCTCGCGGCTGGCCGACCTCGGCCCCGTTTCGACGCATACCCACGACGACCTCGGGCTCGCGGTCACGAACGCATTGGTCTCGCTCGCCGCGGGTGCCGACATGGTCCACGGGACCATCAACGGCATCGGCGAGCGGGCCGGTAACGTCGCACTCGAGGAGGTCGCCATCGCACTCGATCACGGTTACGGCCTGGAGACGATGCGCCTCGAGCGGGTGTACGACCTCGCCCAGCTGGTTGCAAAGTTGACCGGCATCCCGCTGGCACCCAACAAGGCGGTCGTCGGCCAGAACGCCTTCACCCACGAGAGCGGCATCCACACCGACGGCACCCTGAAAGACGACGAGATGTACGAACCGTACCCGCCGGAGAAGGTCGGCCGCGAGCGCCGTCTCGCACTGGGGAAACACGCCGGGCGGGCGGGTGTTAAAGCCGCGCTCACGGAACACGATCTCACGGTCGACGACGACCAGCTCGACGAAATCGTCGGGCGGGTGAAAACTATCGGCGATCGCGGCAAGCGCGTCACCGACGCGGACCTGCTGACGATCGCCGAGGAAGTCCAGGGCCGGGAACGCGATCGCCGGGTGGAGCTGCTGGATCTGACGGCTGTTTCCGGCGTCAACCCACCCACCGCGAGCGTCAGGCTTGAAGTCGACGGCGAGGAGCGAAAGAACGCCGCGACGGGCTCCGGCCCGGTCGACGCGGCCATGAACGCCGCGGAGGCGGCTCTGTCACACGCCGCGGACGCGACGCTCGAATCGTATCACGTGGACGCAATCACCGGGGGCACCGACGCCGTCGTCACCGTCGAGGTCGAAATGTCGCGCGGCGACGATGCCGTCACGGTGACCGCAAGCGACTCGGACATCACCCATGCCTCCGTCTCGGCGATGGTCGACGCGATGGATCGACTGGTGGCCGACGACACCGATCCCGTTATCGCGGACTAGCGATCAGGAGAGCTGATTCCTGACCTCGACGGGTGTCGCGGCGCGACCGCCCGCGTCCTCGATCCGCTCGTGTGCGTGGGCGACCCACTCGGCATTCGTTCGTTCGGTGCCGAGCGGCGCGTCTTCGAGCCCCACGCGAACGTGTCCGCCTCGGTCGACAGCTTCGGCGATCAGGGGCGTGACGTCGACCCGGAGCCCGGAGACCATCCAGGGGACGTCACCGGCCTCGTCCCGCAGCAATTCCAGGAGGGAGTCCAGCGCGTAGGGTTCCGGGGGGTGATTGAACGTGAACGCCTCGGAGAACATGAAGCGGTAGATCGGCGTCCCGACATCGTACCGGTCCGCGAGGGCCGCCCCCAGGCGGACGAATCCCGGTTCGTAGATCGCATACGACGGAGTCGCGCCGTGACGAGCCGCGACGTCGAGGCCGTGGCGCACGTGGGAATCCGGGTTCAGGTAGACGTCGCCGGTCTGGTCTTGCTTCACCTGCTCGTAGGTGGTCGAATTGATGCTCCCGGGATCGACGACAGACCACTCGAGCAGTCCCCGACGGCCGAGTTCCTCCTGGTTGGCGAACCGCTGCTCGGCATCGACCGTCGCCTCGGTGCCGATGCCCGCCGAGGGCAGGGTCGGATAGACGATGGCGTCGACACGGTCCTGTATGCCGTCGATGATCGCTGCGTATTGGTCGGCATCGTCGGCCTCGGCATCGGCTTCGGGGTCGAAAGTGTGCAGGTGCACGATCGCCGCGCCGGCCTCGACGCATGCGACGCCGGTCTCGATGCACTCCTGAACTGTCGTCGGCGATCCGGGCTGACGGGATTTCCCCCATCTGCCGTTGATCGCGGCCTCGATCCACGTCGGGTCCATGGGCCCGTCTGGAGGCCCCTACAGATACCAGTCCCGCCGGTTTGCCTCGATCGGTTACTTTTACAGGGGATCCGTCGAAGCGGGGTGCGTGTCCTCGCGCTACTGGACGCTCGTCACACAGATAACCGTCTGGCACGTCGCGGCGAGCATCTGCTTTTACTCCGTCTACGCCGGCACGTCGCTCTTCCGCGATGCGTTCGACCTCGACGGCATCACGGTTGGACTACTCATCACCGCCCTCACTCTCGGGTACGCCATCTTTCTCCTCCCGCTGGGGGCTGCCACAGACCGTTTCGGCGAACATCGAATCCTCACGCTGGGACTACTCGGCCTCTCCGGCGGGGCTTTCCTGATCGTCCTCGCCCCGACGTACCCGCTCGTGCTTATAGCGTGTTTCGTCCTCGGGGCGATGTACGGTACTGCCACGCCGGGGACCAACAAGGCGGTCTTCGACAACGTCGAGACGGCCCGGCAGTACCGGGCAATCGGCATCAAGCAGGTGGGCTCAACCGTCGGAAGCGCGATAAGCGCCGTGCTCGTGACCGGCCTTGTCGGTGTCGTATTCTGGAAGATGGGCTTTCTCGTCGCCGCCGTCGTCGGTGCCGTCGTCGCCGTCGGGTTCTACCTCACCTACTCGGGGGCAGGAGCGGCGGCGACCTCGAAAGCAGACTTCCGCGGACTGCTCTCCCGCCTTGCGGTGGTGCTGGTTCTCGCGGCCGGCGTCTGCATCGGTGCCGGCGTATACACCACCACCGGCTACACTGTGCTGTACGTCGAGGACGCCGTGGGCGGGTCGGTGGCCACGGGCGGGTTCGTGTTGGCGATCCTCCAAGTGACCGCCAGCGCCGGCAAACCCGTGGCAGGGTGGCTCGCCGACGTCGTGCCGGGCCGGTCGCGGACGGTCACCGGTGCGTTACTCGGTGGCCAGACGCTCGTCGCGGGCGGACTGTTCCTCGCGGTCACCGTCGCAGCAACAGCGGTCCAGGCGGGATTCCTGTTTGCCGCACTCGGTTTCTTCGCCCTCGGCTCCACAGGGCTGTACTACGCGGTGCTCTCGACAATCGTCGCCGAGGACGAACTGGGAACGGCGTCGGCGCTCGGCCAGTTCGCGGTGACGCTTGGCGGTCTGCTCGCGCCGCCGATCTTCGGTTACCTCGTCGACACGGGTGGCTACGCCGTCGCGTGGCTCTTCCTCGGCGCCCTATCGGTGCTCGCGGCGGGGCTCGTCGCTATCGTGGCGGCCACGGGACGGAGACCAGCCCACGCGGTCTGAGCTTGCGCCTCACCCCTCGAACTTGTAATCTGATTCCGAGGAATCACCCTCGTCCTGTTGTTCGAACGCCTCCGGCGGGCGACCCGCCTCGTCCACGACCTCGTCGGTGACGATAATTGGACAGTCGACGCGAAGCCCGAGGGCGATACCGTCCGATGGGCGGGCGTCGAACACCGCTTGCTTCCGCTCGCCGCCGTGGTACTGCTCACAGTCGATCTTTGCGTAGAAGGTCCCATCGGTTAGGTCGTCGATCCGGATGCGGTCGATGGCCGCGCCGAACTCGGCGACCATCTCGACGAATAGGTCGTGGGTCAAGGGCCGTTCGAACGGTTCCCCCTCGAGCGCCAGCTGCATCGACTGGGCCTGGTCGGAGCTGATGAAGATTGGGATGAGTTCCTCGCGCGCCCGGAGCAAAACCACGGGGGCCCCCGGCCCCTCCTCGCTCATCCCAACCCCGACCCCCTCGACGGACGCCTCGTATTCCATACCTTGGGCTTTGGCACGAAGCGCAATAAGGCTGTGCGACGGCGTCACTCCAACCGGCTCGTGACGGCCCGAACAGTGCGCGCCGTTTCATGACACGGGGATGGATCTCGCAATTTTGTCCACAACTGTAAATCGACGGCTACACGCCGTTTAACGCCGATGCAATCCGGATCAGACCCGCCAAAATGTGATTGATTCGGCCGAAATCCGGGTCACGGCGTTCCCCCTTCAAGATGGATCGGCGAGCACGATTGGGTGCAGCGAACCATGAACTACAAAATCGTCGTCGCCGCGCTTGTAGCGCTCTCGGTGGTCGCCACCGGGGCGGTCGCTGCGGCACCCGGCAACGCGCCCGTGGACGCACCGATGGACGACCGACCCGACCCGGCCGAAAACGAAAGCGTCGCTGCCGGTCCAGCTGCGGCGGCCGGAGCCGGCAACGACGGCGGCGCGGCCGCCGCGGCTGACAATACGGTCGATCACGGTCCGCCCGCCGACTTGCCCGCACAGGTGCCCGACATGGTGGGCGAGATCCACGACTTGATCCACCAGCACCTCACCGGCTCCCTTGACGGCACCCTCGGCGACCGCATCAGTGAGGTAACGCCCGAGGACTCCCCGCCCATGAACGAGACCGCAGCCTGAGGTTCCCCGCTTCGGCCCTCCCACATTCACCCGTTTCTTACTCAAGCAGTTCGTCGACGGCTGCCCGGCCGGCCAGCGCCGCATCGTCCGCGATTCCATCGGTATCCGAGTCGGCGTCCGGAGCGTGGAGGTAGACGTCGACCTCGAGAACCCTGTCCTCGAAGGTGACTGTCACGTCGAGGTCATCCACGTCCGCCCGGTCGAGCCTCGAGAAAACGAGTTCCTCGGCCGCGTCTGCGGCCACCCGAGCGACCGCGGAGTCTGAAGGACCCGTCTCGTCTCCCGACTTCATGCCCCGCCGGGGCCACCCGGTCCGCCGATGCCAGCCGGGCCACCGCCGCCTGCACCCTGGAGCATCTGCTGGAGTTCCCCTTGGAGTTCCTCGAACTGGCTCTGGACGCGCTCCTCCTGCTTCTCGAGGGTCTCGACGCGTACCTCGAGGCTTTCGACCTTCTCCTCGAGATCCGACTGTGCCTCGTCGTAGTCGGTTTCGACCAGCAATTCGCCGACGTTTCGGTACATCGTGGTGTCGACGTCGATGTCCTCGAGTTGGTCAAGGGCAGTTTGGGACTCGTTGAGCTGCGTCTCGGCCTGCTGTTTCTGGGCGGCGACCTGCTGGGCCGTCTCCTGGAGGTCCTGGAGCTCTTCGAGTTTCTCCTGTGCTTCCGGCGGAAGGTTACCCTGCATGGACTGAGGGAAGCGACCCGGCCTGAAAAAGCCATGCTTTCGGGGACTAGCCGGTGCTCCGTTATGCCGTGGCTAGGGCGGGGTTCCGACGCAAGGACGCAATACTCAGCTCCGGGCGACTCCGGCCGACCGTTCGGCGACGTCGGCCAGCGTCAGCCAGGTATTGAGGCCGGCCCGCAGTGCGACAAGGTCCGATGCCGAGATGGTGATCGTCACAAGCTCACCATCGCGTTCTAGCGATGCCCGCGTCCGGTCGCCCTGGATATCGTCGACTTCCGGACGAAGCGACCGCTCCACCGTCCGAGCCTCGCTTGGCGAGGAGTAAGTCAACGAAAACTCGGCCTCTTGGGCCACGCGACTACTCGACGTCGACTTCCTTGATGTCGCGACTTCGCTCCTTCAGTAACACCCGGTGGCCGCAGTAGGGGCACCGAACGCCGCCGTACTCGTCGAGCGTCACGTCGCGCTTGCAGCGTGAACACTTGTAGCTCATTCCTGATCTGTCGCCGGGTCGGCGTCGATCTCCACGTCCTCGTCTTCCGAGAGCGCCGCTCGGATGGACCGCTGGACTGTCTGTCCGCCCGGTGTCTCGGGCTGGTACGCGCCGCCGGCAAAGGTGTGACCGCAGGCGTCACAGGTCCAGATCCCGGTCCCGTCGCGCTCGATTCGGGCCTCGCCACATTCCGGACAGACGTGATCCTCGCGCATGCCCGCCTCGATTTCGGCCACCCGGCGTCGGGCAACCCGACCGTACCGGGCCCCGAACCGTCCGGCACTGCCGGTGCGGCCTGACCGTTCACTCATAGTACCACTCTATCGGCCGGTCGCGCCCATAAACCCTGCGAGTCGGTCGCCCGAGAGTTGAAACCGGAGGGCTGGAGCCCCACCCACCAGCACCGAACGCCCAATCCGGTGGGTTCCACAGAAGTGCAGCACTCCGATCAGTCGCGGTCCGTCGCGTAGTCGTCACTCCTGCCCGAAGCCCGCTTCGCGAAGGGCGTCGTTCAGTGCCGCCCGGACTCGCTCGCCCGCCTGGCGAGCGCTCGCAGTGGTGACGACGCGATTTTCCTGGACACTCGAGCCGTCCCGCAGAAGGAGTCTGACGTTGCCGGTATCGTCGGCTCTGGTCGCCTTGGCACGCACGCCCGTCCGGGACCCCGCACCCCCGGCGTCGATGGGGCCAGGAATCAGCTTCTTGACGTTCGGGTGATCGGCCGCGATCGCGAGCGCCTCGCGACCGTCTCGGCCGCCGATCACCGTCGAGTGGGCGCCGCCCAGTTTCTCCGCCACGGAGGCCTCCACGACATCCAACGGTGCCTCCCCCCGTCGCTCGAGAACGTGGGCGACCGGGTCGTCAGCGTCGACCCGGTAGAAGTCGTGTTCGAGCTGGGCGCGCACCGTCCGGAGGACGTCGCGGTCGCCCGTCGCGTAGATCGCATCGGGACGCTTTCGTCGAACGTCATCGGCCACGAGCCCGGCGAAATTGCGGAGTTCCGTGCGGCCGAACTCACTGTCGGCCGCCTCGGGCGTCGTCGTAACGACCCGACTCCCGAGAACGTCTTCCTCGAACAGTGCGTGGACGACGGCGCGATCCCGCTCGAGTTCGAGGACGACCGCGTCGGCGTTGGCCGTGCGACAGACCAGACAGTAGTCGCCTGGTCGGTCGATCGACGACCCGCACTGCCGACACTCCATACGGAACTTAGGAGCAGGGACCTGGATAAGCCACCCGCTCCAGTTCAGAGCGAGGCCGGGTCCGTCTTTAAGAACTCCCGGAGCAGGACAGTCGCGTAACTACCTTTCGGAAGCGCGAACTCGAAGGTCGGCGGGTCTGGCTCGAATGAGAGCGCGGTCCGGACCAGGATCGCCCGTCGGGTTCCAGCCGAGCCGAACTCGCCGGGGAGGTCGAAATCAGCCGGCTCCACCCCCACCAGTTCGAGTGCTTCGCGCTCGATCTCTCCTGGCTCCCCAGTCCCGAGGTCCGTCTCCGTCCCGACCAGTGGTGCCGTGATAACGGCGCGGCCCCGCTCGACGTGCCGGCGGACGACGGCCAACCGATCCTCGGTCACGGTCTGGAGTCTGTCGGTGTCCGGGACGGTGACTGCTTCGCTCTCCTCAACGAAGCAGACGACGTCGCCGGGCACGGGCTCGCCGAAGGGGAGGTCACGTTCGAGGCGTTTACTCAGTATTATGTTGAAGATGTAGGACTGGGCGGCGTGGGTAAACAGCTGCTGGAGATTGGAGGGTACGGACTCGAGCGCCGCCCGGAAGTCCGCGGATCGGCCGTCGCCTTCGGTGAGGCGATGTAGCATGGCCCGCTCGAATCCAAGATGACGGGGGAAGCGGTCGAGCGCGCCCGCCCAGTCGTCTGTCTCGTCGACGTAGGCTCGCGCCCGCCGGGTCTCTGCGGGCTCCCGGTCGCTCGGACTTCCAAGGTATGCCCGGACAGCTGCTTCGAAATCACGCCGAGCGAGGGCCAGGCCAACCTCGTGGGTCACCGATCGGCGGCTGCCAAACCGTTGCTGACCGAAGTAGTTGGGTATCCCGACCGTCGGCGGGTCCGTGCCACCGAATTCGGCCAGTTGGCCGGTGATACCGTCGACACGATCCACGCCGATGGCATCCCTGACGGTCACCTCGAACGCGTTACCGACGAGGTCACCGAACAACACCGGCCGCCCCGTTCGACCGACGACTGTGATATCGACGCCGTCCACGTCGGGAAGGTCCGTCGGTTTGACGCCATCGATAGAAACCAATTGGGTCGTGACGGCCCGCTTGTCCTTCGTGCCAGCCCATGACACCCGCTCGCGGGAGATGCCGAGACGATCCGACAGCGCCCGCGCGAAGTCGTTGGTGTCCCAGTCCCGGAGTTCCACGCGACAGACAAGGTGGGGGTACGCGGCCGGATCGGCGTCGATGGGCTCGGCGTCGACCCGTTCGAGTTCGCGGACACGAAAGTCGGCAGGTGACGCGCGTATCTGCCCACCCACCCCGGCGGCGTCGCTGACGTAGTACCACATGCCGACGTCGCACTCGACCGGGTGGGCGTCGCGCATGGATGCTCGTCGGCCGGCGGAAGATAAAGGAATGTCGAGGAGCGCTCAGTGGGCGGCAGCTGCGTCGTCGAACTCCTCGATGTCGACGCCAGCGTCGGTGATCGTCGCAAGGACGAATCCGTTTCCCGAACCGGTATCGCGCTCGGACGCGGCGGTGACCGCCCTCGCGGCCAGTTCGCCGGCCGCCTCGACGGAGAGGTCCGGCTCGTAGTTACCCTCGAGGGTTCCAGTTGCGACCTGGGTTCCGCTGCCGGTGACGGTGTAGTCGTCCGAAAGCACGCCGCCGGCGGGATCAATACTGTATACGTGCGACCCAGTCTCGTCCACACCACCGAGGATCGGATTGATGGCCACGAACGGCCCGCCGCGGGCGAAGTTCCCCGCAAGCGTGGCGAGCGCATCGATGGAGAGGTGCTCGCCCCGGCGGCGCTCGTAGAGGCTGGCCTCCGATCGGAGCGTCCGGACGAACGACTGGGCCCCACCAACTGATCCGACTAGCGTCAGCGCCGCCGTCGGGTGGATCTGATCTACCTTCACGACGTTTTTGTTGGCGACAAACCGACCGCCGAGGCTGGCTCGCCGATCCGTGCCGATGGCGACGCCGTCGTCCGTCGCGATTCCGACAGTCGTCGTGCCCGTCGAGACGACCTGCTCCTCGGATGCGTCGATCGCCTCGAATCCGCCGAGTTCCGGGGCATAGGGTCCCTCACGCATCGTTCTCACCACCGAGGCCCGCGGCCTCGAGATGCGAGACGACGTCCTCGGGGTCGAGCCCGCGGAACCCGCCGGACTCGGCGTCCACGGTTGCGAGATCGACGCTATCTGCGTCGACCTCGGTCTCGTCGGCGGCGTCGAGACTCGAAAGGGCAAGTTCGATAGCGCCGTCGAGGTCGATGTCCGGATCGTAGTTCTCCTCGAGGTGGTCCTGGATGTCGTCCCGACCGCCGCCGATGGCGACCGCTTGCCACTCGTAGGGGGTCCCCGACGGGTCGGTCTCGAACAGTCTTGGCTCGCCGTCCTCAACGCCGCCGACGAGGAGGGCTACGCCGAAGGGTCGTGCGCCGCCGGTCTGGGTGTACTGCTGGATGTGGTCGGTGACCTGTTTAGTCAGAGCTTCGATGCCGATCGGCTGGTCGTACCGGAGGTGTTCCACCTGTGCCTGCCGTCGAGCGATATCGACCAACTTCCGGGCGTCGGCAACGTGGCCGGCGCTCGCGACGCCGACGTGGTCGTCGATCGCATGGATTTTCTCGATACTGTCCCGCTCGATCAGCGGCGACCGGGTTTGCCGATCCGCCGCGAGCACAACGCCATCAGGCGTCCGCACGCCGACGCTGGCGCTGCCGCGCCGGACGGCCTCCCTGGCATATTCAACCTGGTAGAGGCGCCCGTCGGGCGAGAAGATGGTGATGCCGCGATCGTACGCTTGCTGTTGGTTGTCCTGCATTGTATGAGGTACGTCACCCTGGGTGGGCGTTCACCTCGGGTTAGGTTTTCTACTATATAACTGTACCTATCCCAAAGCCGTGGCGTCAGTACAGCGATAGGTGTCCCGTGATGGCGTCGACAGCGTCGTCAGGCGCGGGACCGACGGCCAATGCCGTCACCGTCCCGGGTTCGAGTTGGGTCCGCCCGGCATCCCGGACGATGGCATGGGGAACACCCTCCCGCTCGGCGGCGTCGGCGAGTTCGAAGAGCGTTCGCTCCCCATCCGCCTTGAGCACGATTTTCGTTTGCCCCTCGCCCTGCCAGGCCGTGCGGTCGCGCTCGCGGGCGTCCTGATACGCCGAGAGCGAGGCGTGGGCCACCTGGGCCGCGAGCTTTCCCTCACCCATGCCGAGGTCCGCCCGCGCGACGATGGCCTGTTTCATGTCGGTGTCTCCGACGGGTGAGTACAAAAGGCTGGTTCGTCTGGCGAACGGCGACAGATCGGCCAGCAACGCCACCAGCTCCGTGCGGTCACTCCGTGAGGCTTCGAACCGGCCATACCCACTTGCGCAACAGCTGGACCCGCGACCGGGAACCTTTAGCACCCCTCGGCCGGACGGTGGGGTATGATCCTCTCGGACGGGGATATCCGCCGGCGCCTGGAGAAGGGGGATCTAGTCGTCGAACCCCTAGACGACCCGGAACTCCAGATCCAGCCGGCGAGCCTGGACATGCGGCTGGGGCGGGAGTTTCTGGAATTCAAAAATACCAACCTCCCATGCATCCATCCCTCCAGCGATCCGGAGGTAGCCGACTACGTCACGAAGACGACCGTCGGGCACCCCGGCCAGTCAAGTCTCTCGGAGTACGCCCGGGAGAACCCCGAGGCCGACCACACCATCGACGACGACGAGTTCATCCTCCACCCTGGCGACTTCGTCCTCGGGACCACCAAGGAACGAGTCGAAATCCCGGACGACCTCATCGCCCACGTCGAGGGACGGTCCTCGCTCGGCCGGCTCGCGATCGTTGTGCACGCGTCACTACCATATGATGAGGAAGTTTTCCTCTGGACACCGGTAGATGGATTCGGCTTCTACAAGATCGGAGACGTCGTCGAACACGAAATTCCGGCCCATGCGGTCTCCTTCGACCCGCAAACTCTCAAAGTCGGCACCCACCGTATTTCAAACTATATCACGAACCCAACAAAGCGGATCTTCCGAGTGACGCTCGAGTCCGGACGCCAGGTCGACGTCACCAGGGACCACAATCTGTTCACTCTCGACGAACAGGGTGGCGTAACGCGCCTTCCGAGCGAGGAAGCCGAGGGCAGCTACGTGATGGTCCCTGGTGCGCTACCCGGGCCTCGAGGAGTGGAGCGCAACCTTGACCTCGTCGAGATGTTTGATGGCGAAGAAGAAATCGTTGCGTATGCATCGGACGGCTTTGGCGAGATCGGGTGGACTGAGGGGATCACAGAATCATCACGTCAGCACTACGACTCGCGGGGGAGTGCCCCACTCTCATGCCTCGGTCGAAAGGCCGCGGGGGAGATAACGGAGGTCGGTTTCAAACAGAG
>CAYUFG010000002.1:34363-50492 GCA_964443815.1 uncultured Halobacteriales archaeon
CATGCCTCGGTCGAAAGGCCGCGGGGGAGATAACGGAGGTCGGTTTCAAACAGAGCGATGGTAAACTCCCGAAAGCCCTCACCGTCTCGCCCGAGTTTGGATGGGTGGTCGGTTTCTACATCGCGGAAGGAAACGCCCGCCGAAAGCAACTCCAGTTCGTCAATCGAAATCGGGACCAGCTCGAACGGGTTGCGGATTGGTTTAGCCGCTATGACTCCAGTCTCTCCTGGAACGATCGAGGTAACGGGATCTATTGTCTCACGGTTTGCTCCGCGCTATGGTCCCGGATATTCCGCGATTTGGCGGGTTCGGGGGGCGAGAAGTCCGTTCCGGATCGTGCCTGGAACTGGTCAGATGAGGTCCTTGAAGAACTCTTGGAGGGCCTAATCGATGGGGATGGATCTCGGCGGGCGACGCGAGATACCCTGTATACTGCAAATTCTACCCTCGCAAACGATGCGATGTATCTCGCTGCTCGACTGGGACGCTTGAATTCGTCGTACTCTCGCGAACGAGAGGGACACATCGAGCCCAGTGACACCGAACATGAATCCACTGAGTGGTACGTCGACATCCGGAAGGAGGCGCACAAACAGGGACAGTACGTTCCCGTGCCTAGCGCTCTTCTTCGAAGGCTCAGAGAAGAGTGTGGTATGCGCATGGCCGATGCGGCTGGAGAGATGGGATATTCGTCCAAGTCGAGCATCTCCAACGTCGAAAACGGGGAATACGAGACGATCAAACGAGCCACCCTTCGTCGGTTCAGAGATGCCTACGATCAGCCCGGCGTCGACACCGCGCGGTTGGATGAAATAATTGATGGCGATGTCCGATTCGAGAAAGTTGTCTCGGTGGACGAAACGGAGCGTGTTGAACCGACGTACGACCTCGAAGTGCAACCGAACGGTCGAGTGATCGAGAACTTCATCGGTGGTCGAGGCGGTATCTTCCTCTCAAATACTGCAGGAATCGTCGATCCGGGATACAACGGCCAGATCACACTCGAGCTATCCAACCTCGGGAAGGCGCCGGTCGCGCTGACGCCGGACATGCGCATTTCTCAGCTCACGTTTACCGAGCTGAAAAATCGTGCCGAAGTCCCATACGGCGCGGAACGTGGCTCGAAGTACCAGGGCCAGTCCGGACCGCAGGCCTCTCGAATCCAGGGCGACGTCGAGTTCGGCGGCGATCAATGAAATTCGTCGAGGAACTCGTCGTGGAGGAGTTCCTCCCGACATTTCGGTCGATGCTCGCGGAAGCCCTCAGCGAACGCGGACTCACCCAAACCGAGGTAGCGGCCCACCTCGGAATCAGCCAAAGCGCTGTTTCGAAGTACGTCCACGGCGCGGTCGAGCGAAACGACCGCTTCCTCGGGAGCGAGCCCGTCCGGGACCACGTCGAGCACCTCGCTGACGGCCTCGCCGCCGGCGACCTCACGCCCGCACAAGCGCTCGTTGAGACGGAGGTACTGATTCGCGAGCTGGAGGCAGGGGGCGAACTCGCGGCGCTCCACGCCGAGGCCGTCCCGGAGTTGACCGATTACGATCGGTCCTTCGCCGTCCACGACCCACAGAGCCGACTCCGGCAGGCCGAGCGGGTCCGCTCCTCGGTCCGACGGGGTCTTCGCATCCTCGAGAACACCGGTGGCGTTGCCGCACTCATCCCGGCGGTGGGCTCCAACCTCGTCGAGTGCCTGCCGGATGCGGATGCCATCGAGGACGTCGCCGGCGTTCCAGGGCGGATCCTCACGGTCAAAGGCCAGCCGACGATTCCCGCCGAGCCGGAGTTCGGCGTGAGCGGCCACGTCGCGAGCGTCCTATTGGCCGCACGGAGCCATGGCAGTTCCGCCCGCGCGGCGGTCAATCTCGCCTATGATTCCGAACTCGTGACGGCGCTCGATGCGTCGGGCCACACCGTCGCCGAGTTCGACCCCCAGGCAGAACTCGATGCGGCAATCGACGACACGCTCGAGGCCACACCCGAGGCGGACGTCCTCTATCAGACTGGCGCAGTCGGCATCGAGCCCATCGTCTACGTGCTTGGTCCGGACGCGCCGACCGTTGCTGGCGTGGTACGCACCTTCGCATGAGTGGCGAGCCCGCGACCCGGGCCTTCTACGGCCGGTGGGCGCGGCTCTACGACATCTTGGCGACGGCACCCTTGATTCGGTCCTGGCGGGCCCGCGCAGTCGAGGCGCTCGGCCTGACCACCGGCGATACGGTCGTCGAGATGGGGGTGGGCACCGGGGCGAACTTGCCGCTCCTTCGCGAGGCGGTAGGGAAGCGCGGTCGAGTCGTAGGCGTCGACATCACGCGGGGCATGCTCGAGGTCGCCCGCCACCGAATTCGAAACGTGGGCTGGGACAACGTTCACCTCGTCCAGGCTGACGCGACGTGTCCACCCCACCCAGGGTGGGTCGACGCGGTACTGGGGTCGTTCGTCGTCGGCATGTTCCGAGAGCCGGACCGCGTAATCGAAACCTGGGTCAACCTGGTCGACGGCGGCGGTCGGGTGGCGTTACTCGACGCGGCTCGCAGCGATCGGCCGCTCGCCGCGCCGATCAACCTTGGGCTTCGGGCATTCGTTCGGCTGACGTCCCCGGGCAAGCGAGACAGATCCGAACCGGCGATCGCGACGCTCGAATCACGTCTCGACCGTGCCGACGAGACACTCGCCGCCCTGACCGTGGGTTACCGGGAGCACCGATTCGCGGGCGGGTTCCTTCGACTACGGAGTGGCCGCCTCGGCGGTGCGACGTGAACGGGGCGACAGTTGGTCTTGGCGTCCGTGGCCGGCCGGACACCTCCGGTCGCGTCACCCGAATTCCACCCGGTCGAGCCGAAGTGTCTCCGGATCCAGGCGGTAAGTCGCCTCCCATACGGGCGCCAAACTGACGACCCGGGTCGGGCCGAAGTCGGCTTCGGCGTGTTCGTGGTGGTGGCCGACGAGACAGAGATCCGGTTCCACCTCGCGGAGGATGCGGTCAACGTGTTCGTTGCCGGCGTCGTACGTAGCGGTCTCGATCACGCCGTGGGGCGCCTCGTGTGTCAGGAAGACGTCGATGTCCTGGAGTGCAGCCGCGCGGTCGACCTCCGCCCGGACG
This sequence comes from uncultured Halobacteriales archaeon, assembly GCA_964443815.1. Taxonomy (GTDB): domain Archaea; phylum Halobacteriota; class Halobacteria; order Halobacteriales; family Haloarculaceae; genus CAYLJD01. The sequence goes on from CAYUFG010000002.1 coordinate 37,467, forward strand.
AAGTGTCGACGTCGGTCGCCGCCGAGTTGCTCGCGGTCCTTCTCGAATCGGGTCGGCGCGAAATTCCCGGAAAGGCCTGCGATCCGCAGGCCCTCGACCGTCACGGCGTCGCTAGCCAGCAGGGACGCGTTACTGACGCCTCCGATACGCTTACCAGCACGCAACGCAGCGATGACGTCCTGGTCCTCGTTGTTGCCAGCAATGAACCAGGTCGGGGTAGGGAGATCGTAAAACTCGAGGTCGCCTACTTGAAGGGCTGCATCGGCGTCGGATCTCTCGTACGCGTCGAGCAGCATCGCCCGGCGTTCGGGATCACTTGCGTGGGCGTCGCCGAGGACAAGCATCACTCCAGCAGGCGACCGTGGACGTCGATCTCCCCGTTGCGGATGCGCGTGCTGCTGATCCGCCTGCCATCCTCGGCGACGACCAATGGCGGCGTGTGGATCTCGAGCGGTCGGAGGCCTTCCGACCGGCGGACGTCGTTGAGTTCGTAGGCGCGGCGCTGGGCCTTCGCCTCGGGCGAGACGATCAGCGCGTCGATGTCCTCACGGGACGCGGCCGGGCCGTACGTGTCGCCGAGCTCGACCACTTCGTAGGAGGCGGTGTAAGCGTCGCTCGTTCGCCCGAGTTCCTCGTCGAGCATCGCCCGGCGTTCCTCGAACGGCCCGAGCCGTTCGACGTGCGTCGGATCACTCCGCGTCTGGGCTGCGACCTCGGTCGAGGTCAGCGCGACGATGACGTGGCCGTCGTCGGGGCCGTCGTGACTGGCAGTCTGGAAGGCGGAGTGAAGCAGCGCGCGGTGGCCGTTGTGGATCGGTGTGAAGGTCCCGCCGAGAATGGCGATCCGCTCGTCCATGTCGGCCGCACGACCTGCCGGCCCGTATAACTGCCGGGCCCGGATTCAACTCGCCCCCTCGAGCGTCCTAAATACGGGTTCGACCGACTCCAGCGTCTCCATCCGATCGAACAGGGCCAGGAGTTCGTCCACTGCGTCGCTCTCGAGGCCGAGGCCGGAGAAGTCGACGCACTCCGCAAATTTCGTTCGGAATTCGTCGTCGGACAGTCGGTTGGTGGGATGTCCTTTCGGATCGATCCTAGTGACGTCGTGGGTTTCGCCATCGACGGTCGTGACCCGTACCCGTGCAGGCGAAATCTTGTCCGCGTATCCCTCGTCGAAATCGTCGGTCACTGCGGTCTCGATACGCTCCAGCGGCATGTCGTTGGCTCGCTGGACGGCCTCGTTCGTGAAGTGCTCGAGTGTGGGCCGACCGTCGGCCAGCGAGACCGCGAGGGCGTACGGCAGGTTGAACTGGAGCTGGATGAACGTCTCCGGGGCGTACCGGACGTCCGGCGGTTCCGCACACGCGGTGTGGCCGTCGGCATTGACGAACACGGACGCCGATTCGACGTCGTCGAGGGCGATCCCGTTAGCCGCCCGGAGTTCCAGGCCGGCGTCGATCGTCGTGTGCACGTACCGGCAGCACGGGTACGGCTTGAGCGACAGGTCCTGGACCGAGAACGTCTCGCCGAGGCCGTCGAACAGGACCGATGAGTCGTAAGCGCCGCCCTCGTAAGTCTCGTAGAAGCCGGACCGCCCGAACCAAGGGTCGGGTGGGCCGGTCAAACCGTTGCGGGCGAGTAGGGCCGCTTTCACCCCTGAGGCTGCCGCGTGGCCCGGCTGGAACCGTTTGGTCGCACCGCCCTCGGTCACCTGGATGTGGCCCGCAGTCTGGCTGTAGGCGATCGAGACGGCGTGTTCGGCCTCCGACGGCGTGAGGTCGAGAATCGCCGACCCCGCGATGGCTGCGCCGAAGGTCCCGTGGAGCGCGGTCCGGTGCCATCCCGTGTCCATGATGGTCTGCTCGCACGCCAGGGCGAGCCTAATGTGTGTCTCGATGCCGAGTGCGGCCGCACGGAGCGTCTCCGCCCCGCTCGAGTCGGCCTCCTGGGAGAGTGCGAGCGTCGCGGGGAGAACCGGCGAGGACGCGTGAAGCGGCGAGGCGTCGTAGGTGTCGTCGAAGTCCCAGCCATGTCCGGTAGTGCCGTTTGCCAGTGCCGCACCGATCGGTGAGAGCCGGTCCGGGTCGCCGTAGATAGATGCGCAGCCACCCGCGTACTGCGTCCTCGCGACGTCGAGGACGGCGTCGAGTTCGGGCGAGCGTCGACCGGCGATGGCCACGCCCACGAGGTCAGCGACGAGCCGCTTCGTCATATCGACCGTCGCCGACGGCATGTCGTTCTCGTCCACGGCCCATAGGCGCTCGAGATAGCCTCGCGTGGTGGGTTCGACTGCCCGGGTCTGTGCCATGTGGCGCACATCGCTGGCGAATCGAATAAGGGTTGCCACCGGTTGACACGGCGTCCGGCGGGACTGCGACCGTTTTTGTATCCCGCGCCCCCGGGCTGGGATATGGCTATCCAGGAGGGCACGGCACTGGCCCGGGATCCCGGCCCCCCAGTCGACGAGTACGTCGAGCTGGCGGCAGACCTCGAGACGGCGGTCGATGGTGACGTTCGATTCGACGAGTATGCCCAGGTCCTGTACGCGACCGACGGGAGTATCTACCAGGCCAGGCCAGCCGGCGTCGTCTTCCCCAAGGACGTCCCGGACGTTCGAGCGGCGGTAACCGTTGCGGCAGAGCACGGCACCCCCATTCTCCCCCGCGGGGCTGGGTCGTCGCTCGCCGGCCAGACGGTCGGCCCCGGCTGTGTCGTCCTCGACATGTCCAGACACATGGACGACCTTCTCGACGTCGACCCGGGCGCGCGGCGGGCCCGCGTCCAGCCCGGCATCGTCCAAGACGACCTCGACGACGCCCTCGCGGAGTACGACCTCAAGTTTGCCCCCGACCCGGCGTCCTCGAACCGAGCCACGATCGGCGGCGGCGTCGGAAACAACTCGACCGGTGCCCACTCGGTCCGCTACGGTATCACCGACGCTTACGTCGAGGAAGTCCGAGCGGTGCTCGCGGACGGGTCGCTGTTGCACGCCCGCGAAGTCGTGCTCGACGGCGACGAGTGGAGCGAGATCACCGCGGGTGACGATCGCGAAGGAGAGATCTACCGGACGGTTCGCCGGCTCGTCGAGGCCAACGAGGACGAGATCGACTCGCGCTACCCCGAGCTGAAGCGCCGCGTCAGCGGGTACAACCTCGACCGGGTCATCTACGAGAACGACGAGGGTGACGAAGTCATCAACCTCGCAAAACTGTTCGTGGGTGCCGAGGGGACACTCGGTGTCGTGGTTGAGGCCACCGTGGGCCTGGTGACCGTTCCCGATGAGACCGCGCTCGTGCTGTACCACTTCGAGACGCTCGGTGACGCGATGCGGGCCGTCCCGGAGGCCCTCGAGTTCGATGTCAGCGCGGTCGAACTGATGGACGACGAGGTCTACGGACTCGCCGCCGAGTCCGAGGGCTACAACGAGTACGTCGAGCCCATCCCCGACGACGCGGCAGCGTCGCTCATGCTCGAGTTCGACTCCGAACTGTGTGCGGACTTCGAGGCCGCCATCGCGGAGACTAACGCCCACTTTATCGCCGAAGGCGACGCCTTCGACGCTCTCGAGGCCTACGACGCCGAGGACCAGGCCGACATCTGGGCGCTCCGGAAGGCGGCTATCCCGCTGTTGATGAGCCTTCAGGGCGATCCCAAACCGTACCCGTTCATCGAGGACGCCACGGTCCCGCCCGAAGAACTCGCGGAGTACGTCGGCGAGTTCGAGGACGTCCTCGCGGCCAACGATACCTCCGCCGCGTACTTCGCTCACGCCGGCAGTGGGACGCTCCACATCCGCCCGATACTGAACCTCAAGGAGCAGGACGGAATCGAGACAATGCGATCGATCACCGACGACGTGACCGACCTCGTCCTCGACCACCGCGGCGCGTTCTCCGGCGAGCACGGCGACGGGATGGCCCGGACGGAGTTCAACCCGAAGATGTACGGGCCGACCCTCTGGACGGCCTTCAAGCAGGTGAAGACGGCCTTCGATCCCGAGTGGCTGTGCCATCCGGGCAACGTCGTCTACCGGGACGGGCCGGACGACCCGGGCCCGGAGAGCGAACGGGGCGTCGGGGCAGACATGCGCGAAAACCTCCGCTACGGGGCGGACTACCGGTCGCTCGAGCCTCAGACGCAACTTGACTTCGACGACGAGGGTGGGTTCTCTCACCTCGTCGAACTCTGCAACGGCTGTGGGACCTGCCGGCAGACCAACTCGAACACGATGTGTCCGACCTATCGGGCATCGAAAGAGGAGATCCAAACGACGCGGGGGCGGGCGAACATGCTCAGAGCCGCGATCAGCGGCGAACTCCCCGCGGACGAACTCACCTCAGAGCGATTCCAGACGGAAGTGCTCGACCTCTGTGTGGGCTGCAAGGGCTGTAAGAGCGACTGCCCGACGGGCGTCGACATGGCGAAGCTCAAGGCAGAGGTCAAACACCGGTATCACCAGGAAGAGGGCACGAGTCTCCGGGATAGGCTGTTTGCGAACGTCGACCGGACGAGCGAAATCGGCAGCAAACTCGCGCCGCTGTCGAACTGGGCACAGCGACTGCCGGGCAGTGATCTCGTGGCCGAGAAAGTGCTTGGCATCGCACCCGAGCGATCGTTGCCGACGTTCCGTCGCGAGTCGCTCGTTGACTGGTTCGAGGCCCGAGGCCCGGCCGTGGCCCCGGCCGAGGCGACCGACACAGTGCTGCTGTTTCCCGACACCTTCACGAATTACAGCCATCCCGAGTCCGGCAAGGCCGCGGTCGAGGTTCTCGAGGCCGCTGGCGTCCACGTACGCGTGCTCGGTGACGAAGTTGCCCCGAGTGGCCGGGCGGCATTCTCGATGGGTATGCTCGACGTGGCCAGGGAGCGCGCCGAGAAGAACGTCAACGCGCTGGCGCCGATGGTCGACGGCGGCTGGTCCGTGCTGTTCGTCGAGCCCTCCGACGCGGCGATGTTCCAGGACGAGTACGCAGACCTCCTCGACGGCGAGGCCGTCGATACGGTCTCGGCCGGCGCATACGGGGTTTGTGAGTACCTCGTGACCCACTCCGTCGACGAGTCCGTCGATTACGACTCACCGGCGGAGTCACTCGCGTACCACGGTCACTGCAACCAGAAGGCGCTCAACCGCGACCATTTCACAACCATGGCGCTGGAGCACGCGGGGTACGACGTCGACGCACTCGACACCGGGTGCTGTGGAATGGCGGGCTCCTTCGGCTACGAGGCCGAGCACTACGAGCTTTCGATGGCCATCGGCGACATTCTCGAGGAGACGATTGGTGAGAGTCCCGCCGAAACGGTCGTCGCACCCGGAGCCTCCTGTCGCTCCCAGCTCGACCACCGCGAGGGCTCAGACCGGCCGCCCCACCCCGTCGAGAAGCTCCGCGACGCGCTGGCCTGAGGGACACCACACTTTTGCGGTCGCCGGTCGCCTACCGGCCATGCAACCGTTCGAGGACGTCGACGTACTCGACCTGACACAGTCCATCGCCGGTCCGGTCTCGACGCAACTGTTGGCGTCGCTCGGCGCCGACGTCGTCAAGCTAGAACCCCCCGAGGGCGACGCGTTTCGCGACATCATCGACGGCGCCATGTTCGCGTCCGTCAACCTGGGATACAAGCGCAGCATTTGCCTCGACCTCACGACCGACGACGGCCGTGGGGCCGCCCGGGAACTCGCCGCCGACGCCGACGTCGTCGTCCAGAGCTTCCGGCCGGGGGTCGTCGAGCGGTTCAACCTGGACTACGAATCGGTCAGGGCGGCGAACGATAGCGTCGTCTACTGCTCCCTAACCGGCTTCGGCCGGGACGGTCCCTACGCCGACTGGCCGGCCTACGACCCCGTGATTCAGGCGATGTCCGGCCTGATGTCCATGATCGGCTATCCCGACGAGCCGCCCGTCCGCATCGGCGCGAGTACAATCGATTGGGGCACCGGTACCACCGCGGCGTTCATGATGGCGGCCGCGCTCTACGACCGCGAGCGAACCGGCGATGGCGAACACATCGACGTCAACCTCTACGAGGTGGCGGCGGCGTGGATGGGCTACTGGTTCGCCTACTACACCAGCACGGGCGAGGTGCCAACGCGGTCGGGCCAGGGATTGGGCGGCATCGCCCCGAACGAGATCTTCCACGCGGCCGACGACGAGCCCTTCTACCTGAGCGCGATCAACGACACGTTCTTCGAGCGGACGTGCCGAGAGATCGATCGCGAGGACATCCTGGCCGACGACCGCTTCGCGACGAACGACGCCCGCTGGGACCACAGGGAGGAACTCCGTGAAGTCCTCAACGAGGCGTTTCGGGAATTCGACCGGGACGATCTCTGTGCGCGACTGGCCGCAGCGGGCGTCCCGAACGGCCCGCTACTGGCGGTCGACGAGGTCCTCGAAGACCCCCACATCCGGAAGCGGGGCATGCTCACGGAGACATACAACCACTGGCTTGAGACGAAGGCGACGACGGCCAGTCCGCCTTTTTCGACGACGGACGGCCGCCCCTCGATCGGTGACCGACCGCCCGAGCGTGGCGAGCACACCCGCTCTGTGCTCGCCGAACTCGGCTATACCACCGACGATATCGATGCCATGATCGACACAGGGGCCGCCGGTCCCAGCGCGTCAGAGTGACGCCCCGGCACCGAAATTTGCTTCAGGGGGCCAGGACAGTATCGAGAGTGGCTCACGGACGCACCGGCGGCCTCGTAGCCGACCTCTGGCGGGAGGGGCGTGGGTGGATCCTCCTCGTCATCTCGGTTGGCCAGTTGCTGTCCATCGGCGTGCGGGTAGTCTTGCCGACGCTGCTACCCCAGATCAAGGACGCCTTCTTGATATCGAACACGGTCGCCGGCGGCCTGTTGAGCGTGGTCTGGGTGAGTTATGCCTTGGGCCAACTGCCCGGCGGACTGCTCGCGGACGCCGCCGGCGAGCGGATCGGGATGGCCGCGAGTATGGCGCTCGCGACGGCGGCGCTGGGACTCGTCGTCGCCGCGCCCTCGTTCTGGCCGTTCGCCGTCGGCTTGTTCCTGCTCGGGCTTGGTACGGGTCTCTACGCCACGCCCAGAGTGACCGCCATCGCGGACATCTATCCCGAGCGGGCGGCGACGGCACTCGGCATCAATCAGGCCTTCGGGAACCTGGGCAACACGGTACTGCCGGTCGCGGCAGCGGTCGTCACAGGGTGGTACACCTGGCGCGTTGGCCTCGGGATGGCGCTTCCGGCGTTTTTCTTGGTCGTCGCCGGGCTGTCTCTCGTGGTGCCGCGGCGCACCGGCACGGCGCCCGACCGTGACGGTGAGTCGCTGAGCACGACCGCGCGGCGGGTCGTCGCCGCGACGCTGCGACGACCGGTACTGTTGTCGACGGCCGCGATGGTACTGATCGGCTTCGTCTGGCAGGGCTTCACGGCATTCCTCCCGACCTACCTCGTCGAGGTGAAGGGCTTCCCGCAGTCGACGGCGGCCCTGGCGCTGGGGACCTTCTTTCTCGGGGGGACGGTCCTCCAACCGTTGGTCGGGGGGCTCGCCGATCGGTTCCACGAACGCCGGATTCTGGTGACGACCACGGCCGGCACGGCCGTCGGGCTTGTCGGGTTCCCGTTCGTCAGCTCCGTGCCGGCAGTACTGGGTCTCGCAGCGCTCGTGAGTCTTCAACTCGCCTTCTGGCCGGTGGTCTTCGCCTACGTCCCCCGGGCACTCCCGGATCCGGTCCAGGGAAGCGCCTTCGGGCTCGTGCGAACCGCCTTCCTCCTCGTCGGTGCCTCCGGCCCGCTCGTGACCGGGGCGCTCGCCGACGCCGGTTCATTTGACGAGTCTTTCTTCCTCTTCGGGGCGATCGCGGCTGTCGCGACGGTCCTGCTGGCTCGACTGCCGGGATTGGCCTGAGAGATCGGTACACCGAAGTACCGCCCGTGTGTGGTCCAATTTATGACGGCGGACCACGATGACGAAGAGTCCGTGGAGTACGACCCGGGTCGGCCGGCGCCACCGGCGAGAGAGCCCCCGCGGCGGCGCACCGCTCCCCAAACCGAGTTCACGATGAGTCAGGTGGGCTTCGGGCTCCTGGTCCTCCTAGTCGGCGCGGTCGGGACGTTCGGCCTCCCCCTACTGTTTTGACGCGGACAGGGAGAGCCCGCGAATCTCCACGATGCCGTCGTCCCCACCGGATTCCGCTACGCTGCCGATCACCCGACCGTCCGTCTCGGCAGCCACCCGTTTGGCGTCCGTCGGTGGAAGTGTCGCGACGAACCCCGTGCCCATGTTGAAGGTCCGGTGCATCTCCCCGTCGTCGACGTCACCCTCGGACTGGACGAAGCCGTAGACCGGCTGGGGCTCGAACGGATCGACAATCTCGTACCGGTGGGCGCCCATCCGGGAGAGGTTCGTCCAGCCCCCGCCGGTGAGGTGGGCTGCCGCGTGGGTCCCGTGGTTCCGAAGCGGGTCGAGCACTCCGGTATAGATCCGGGTCGGCTCGAGCAGCACCTCGCCAATGGACCGGTCCGGATCCGCCGGAAACGGGTCGGTGTATTCGTGGTCGCGAGTGACCGCCTTTCTGGCGAGCGTGAGGCCGTTGGAGTGGATCCCCGACGACGGCCAGCCGACGATGGCGTCACCGCTGACTGCCTCGCCGTCGAAGAGACCGTCGTGGGGGGCCAGTCCAGCCGCGGTGCCGGCGATATCGAGCCCGGAGATGACGTCGGGCATCACCGCTGTCTCGCCGCCGAGCAGCGCAACGTCGGCGAGGTCAGCTCCCCTGGCGAGTCCCTGACCGAGCTGTTCGGTAACCGCGTCGTCCGGGTCCTCGAGCGCGAGGTAGTCGACGAAAGCGACGGGCTCGACCCCCTGTGCCACGAGATCGTTGACGTTCATGGCAATACAGTCGATCCCCACGGTGGAGTAGTCGGCGAGCGCCTCGGCGACGAGAAGTTTTGTCCCGACGCCGTCGGTCGCCAGCGCGAGGTAGCGGTCGCCGATATCGAGCAGTCCGGCAAAGTCACCCGCGAACTCGCCCGTGGCACCCAGCAGTGCCGCCGTGGCCGCCTCGCTCTCGCCGATGTCGACACCGGCCTCGGCATATGTCAAGCTCTCGTCTTCGTCGGTCATACCTGCCCTCCCCGGGGGACGGCCAAAAACGCACCGGGGTCAGCGCGGCGGCGCGACGTCGAGCGTCGGCCCCGCGCCGGCACCCTGTTCGGCGAGGGTCTGCGTGTCACCAGTGAGCGTGACCTCCACGACCTCCCCGTCCTGGGTGGCGTCCACGCTCTCGACGCCCTCCTGGTCCTCGAGTTGTGCCTGCATCCCCGACACGAGATCCGCGATGCCCGCGTCCGTGGCAGCCTGTTCGCTATCGTAGACGGCCACGAACCGGTACGTCGACGTGTCACCGTCGACGTCAGCACCCAGGCCACCGCCGCGGAGCCCGGCGAGGATCTGCCCAGCGATCCCGCCGCCCCCCATCTCGCCCGCCAGCGAGACAAGTTCTGGATCGACCTCCGCACCCATCGATAGCATGGCATCGCTCAGGCGATCCTGGACGCGCTGGGCGGGGCCGCTCGTTGCGCTGAGTCGTCCCGCGTTGCCCGCCGATGAGTCGATCATGGTCTGGACCGCCGACTCGCCGGTGGCTCCGAGGTCCATTCCTTGGGAGTAGGAGAAGCCGACAACTATGGCGTCGTCGCCGACCGCGACGGCCCCCGACCCCTGGAACTGTCCGGATCCGGGAACGCCGCCGACGCCGTCGTCGAGGTCCGAGACGGTGTACATCGAGTAGCCCTCGTATGTGCCCGCGGACTCCGCTGACCCCTCTGATTCCATCTCCCCCTCGAGGTCACTGCGGGGGATATCGCCGGTGATCGCGATCGAGCCGAACGCGCCGGCGTTTTGCATGTCCTCGGAGACGTCGCCACCCCCCACGCCGGCCATATCGTCGATATCCTCGGGCTGGAGCGGCGAGTCGGGGTTGGTCTCGAAGTTCTCCTGCATCGAGTCCGGCAGTTGGTCACGGTTGTCGTAGAGCGTCCCGTAGGCCATCGAACCGAATGCCAGGTTCGGCACGTCCGTGACCTCGGTTGGGTCGTAGATCCAGTCGCCACTGCCGCCACCGCCACCGTCGCCACAGCCTGCAAGGCCGGTCGCCGCGAGGACCGCCGCCATCCCGCTCGCTTTGAGAAACGAGCGTCTGTCGGTTTGCATGCAACCCGCTTGCGACTCGGCCCGTATTAATCTACGCAACCGAAGCCTGGACTACAGCACGTACCCGAGCAAGACCACGAGGGCGGGGGCGATGGTCACGGCGGCCGAGGCGAGGTACACGACCGGACTCCACGCAAAGACCGTCCGGCCGTCGAGTGGACCGACGGGGAGCATGTTGAACGCAGCGAGTAACAGGTTGACCGTGACGCCGAGGCCGGCGAGACCCGCGATCGGCGCGAACGGCAACATCACGACTCCGAGAAACAAGACCACGAGACCGACATTGACAGCGGGGCCGGCAAGCGCGATGAGGCCGGCCTGGCGGTCGGTGAGTCGGCCGCGGTGGTGGACGGCACCGGGCGCGGCGAAGAGCCAGCCGGCGAGCGCCGCGATGATAGCGACTGCCAGCATGCCGTAATCGGCACGGAAGACGGCCACCTGGCCGTAGTGGACGGCCACGAGCTTGTGACCGAGTTCGTGCAGGAGGAAGCCGACGCCGACGGTCAGCGCCGAGACCGAGACCGCGGTGGTGACCACGGCAACGTCGACAGATTGTGTCCGGAAAATCGCGCGCACGAGGCCGGGATTGAGGAACATGGCGAACGCCAGTGACAGCGCTATCCACGCAGCCGCGAGATCCAGTAGCTCCCGACCCAGAAAGCGGATCCCGCCAACCCTCACGCGACAAGCCCCCAAAGGAATCGCGCGCTCTCGGCGGCGCCCTCGAGCATCTTGTCGGCGATACCTTCGACGCCGCCAACCGGGGCCGACAGCAACGGCAGGACCACGAACGCGAACAGCATACTCGCGACGAAGCTGCCGACGTTCGTCATCGCGACAATGAGGATCAGCCGGAACAGCGGCACGGCCCGCATCCGCTCGAATAGCTCCCGCATCCGCACGTCGGGCTCGCCCATGATCTCGTTGAGGCGAGAGATGTCGGCGACGTTGACGTCCATGTACCGGAGTTCGACGTAGCCGGCGAACCAGCCCGGCGCGAGCAGGGGGTTCACGCTCGTGAGCCACGCGACTGCACCTCCGACGCCGGCACTCGTCCAGTGGGCGCCCGCCAGTCGCGCAAGCCCCGCCGCGATGATGCCGTTGACGAGGAACCAGGCGAGGAACAGCCCCAGCAGCACCTGCTCCCTCACGCCCGCAATCGCCAGCAGGACGAAGAAGGCGAGAAAGCCGAGCGTGAACAGGTAGCCGACAGATTTGTACAGTAGCGTGCCGAGGCGGCTCCCGCTGGCCTCGCCGACCAGCGATTCCATCGGCGGCAGCGATTCCGGATCCGCGAGATACCGCTCGATCCCCTCCCGGTGGCCGGCGCCGACGACGGCTACGACGTTCAATCCCTGGGCTCGCAGGGCGACCAGGCGATGGGCGATGTAGGCGTCGCGCTCGTCGATCAGTGCCTCGGCCGCCCCCGGCGAGAAGCGCCGAAACTCCGCCATCATCGCGGAGACGACGTCCGTGTCGGTGAGTCGCTCCATGTCCAGCTCCTCGTAATCGCCTTCGGGTGCCAGGACCGTGATCGCAGCCGCGATCGGCACCCCGAGAACGAGGCCGACGGCCGCGGCGATCAACAGACCGTCGAGCAGTGTGAGCACGAGCGAAACGAGGTTGCCGACGAGGGGCAATGCTACGCCGACAGCGAGGTCAGTGGGGATGACGAACGGGCCCGCGAGAACCTCCGCAGCGAGGGCGACCATCGTTCCGAGGAAGAACCCGATGCCGAGGCCGACCACCACCGGGTCGGCGAGCTCGACGACCAACCCTCCGAGCAGCCGGAGCTTCTCACGAAGGCGCATCCGCTTCCAGAGCCGCTGGATCGTCTCCTGGATGTCCCGGTCGACCAGTGCGACGTCGATGCCCAGGCGCTCGGCGGACGAAACTGCCGCCATCATGTCCGCACCGGGTTCGATGTCGAACCGCTCCCCGAGTCGCGTCTGTACGTACGAGAGCAGCCAATAGGCGAGGAACTGGTAGACGGTATTCCCCGAGAGGACGTCGCTCGGGTCGAGGTCGTCCGGCGTCTCGCCTTTGAGCTTGCGGTAGCGGCCGTCGTCGAGTTCCACGGCGACGACGTCGGGCCGTTCCCGCTCGATGGTTTCCTCGACCTCGTCGACGCTGTCGTGGGAGACGTGGGCCGTGCCGACGACGGTCACCGACCCCGGTTCACGGGGCTCCGCGACCGAGTCCGGGGCCGGGTCGTCGGTCGGCCCGCTGTCGGTCATTGTGAGCGGTAAGCGCGTCGTCCGGTTTACCTGTGTCGACATTGCCCGCCGCGGGGGAGTTTAAGCGTCGGACGCGCCTACGACGTGCATGAGTCTCGACGTCGCCGTCCCAGAGCGGCCGGAACTCGAGCCACACTTCGACCCCGACGAGTACGAGGACGCCAACGTCGCCGGTGACGACTACCGCCGGAACGAACTCGAGGCGTTCCTCGAGGACGGTGCCTGGGAGCGGGCGTTCGGCGAGTGGGCCGAGCACACCGATGTGACCGAGGAGGAATTTTCGATTGCCCGGGACCTCGAGTTACTCCGACGGTTCGACTTCTTCTGGGACGACTTTGCCGACCGGGTCGGCTACCACGCCCCGGGTATCCCAGAGGACTGGCGGGAGCGGGACATCCATCCCGACATCGACTCCTGGGAGACGGTCTCGTCGATCAACGCCGGCCTCACGGAATTGGGCCAGGTCGTCTGTGACGTCCTCGAAGCCGAGTACATCGACTGGGAAGCCGACTACGACGGCCCGGATGACCTCCCTGACTTTTAGCTGAATGCAGGCGGTAATCCCCCTTCCTCAACGAGCAGCGCAGTCCGCGC
>CAYUFG010000003.1:0-12898 GCA_964443815.1 uncultured Halobacteriales archaeon
GGTCGATTTCAGGAAAATGTGAGGGTGGCTGAAGAGTCCTGCAGGTCAAGAAAATCGCCGTTATGAGAGGTGATGCCGATCCCGACAAATGGCACCAATCGGTAGCCTGGTTAGTCTGAGTTCATGTATTCGAACTACACCCAAGGACTGTCGCCGCCGAGGTGCCCGATTTGATCTGTTTCCGGGATGTCGTCGGGGCACGACCGGGAGGGGTTGCCGCCGGTCTCCCCCGTAACGTTGTTCCCACAGACATGGGTTTGCTTGTCTTCGCTGGTCTCGGGAGTGTACCAGATTGCTTTCCCGCCACCGAACTCCTCGAAAACGTTCCCGTAGATCGAATTTTGTGTGCCAGCCTTCGGGAAGTCCTCTGGTGGTTCGTCCCGGTAGTTCCCGACATCGATGCCTCGTGTAACGGGTGAACCGAATCGGTTCCATCGGAAGACGGAGTCGTGTCCACCGAGATGGGCTGCGGATCCGTGATCGTTATCGGATGGTAGCCTGGCCCCGTACGTCGTGTTATATTCGAAGAGCACGTTACTCGCGTTCATCTTGACATCCGGGAACCCTTCGATGTGGTGGTGCCCGGCGCTGTTGTCGATGTGGTGGATATGAACGTTTTCGACGGGGTTCTCGCCGGGGCCGACGTAGACTATCTCGCCGTAGTGCCCGATCTCGGCTTCAAAGAGATAATCTACGCCTACCGGACCGATGACTTGGAATTCTCCGACTTCGACGTTTTTGGCGTGTTCGATAACGATGAGTGCTTGACGGACGTTGCCAGCGGCGTGCGGTTTAATGACGATATCCGTGAGCTGCCGGTCTTTTCCCATTGCGACGACGCCTCTGGCCATGTACGAGTCGGCCGTGTCGGGTTCCGACGAGACTTGCAGGCCGTCGAACGTGAGGCCCGTGATGTGGATGTGGCTATGTGTAATCCCGAATCCATCGGCGTACTCGCCTCCTTTTTCGCCGGAGATGACCGCGTCCGGCGGGCCAGTTATCGTGATTGGGTTACCTGGTTCCCCTGGGCGTTTCGTTCGTGGTGACTCGAAGTATTGGCCGGACTTGACGTAGACAGTGTCGCCGGGTTGGGCGCGTTCCAGGGCTTCCCTGATGTTTTTGACCGGCGATTGCCTGCTGCCGTCGCCCGGCGCCCCGTCCGGCCCGACGTAGATCGTTCGAGCGTCGTCTTGTGACGGCTCGGTTTGAGTCTCCGCCCGAGTCTGCGACTGTGGCGATGTCGGTGCCTGAGTGGTGGTTGATGGGCTGGGGGTTGATGTCGGTGTTCCGCCGCGTAGCGAGGAACATCCAGCTAACGCTCCCAAACCTCCTACTCCAAGGGTCAGGAACGTTCGCCGGTCCATTTGGGTCGATGTACCCCTCCCTACCTGTTAAACACTGGTAATGTTACTGAACCCCATTCACAGATAGTCCCGTGCGTGAACAGGCGCTGGACAATCTCTGTTGCCACAGTTAACACGGAGTGGTGATTGTCAATCAGATAGTATAAAGGAATCCACTAATTTGTAGAATCGGCAAATTCCATAATGGGGGTCCGTGCTGGTTCCGACTAGCTAACAGCTAATCGGGAACCTCCGGCGATAATTTGGGAATTCGTCTCCGGGATGCACCCTCAACGAACGCCTTCGTCGACTCCAACGACCGCGTGAGGTTTGCAGGGAATTCTAGTTATAGTTACTGACCCACTGGAGTCACGAAAAACACGGTTGATATCGATAGTGACCGATATTTTGTGTATGGCGAGATTGGGCTCGGATCACGGACGTAAGGCTGGAATTTCGGCCCATTAATTCTTCTAAATCCCTGCCGTACTTTGGAGGTTCTATTGAGTCCATACGATGGATGTTCGCTGATTTCTTCAGGGAATTCCCATGCCTCGATTGTTTGGGGCAGTATCTGGCGAATTGTCAATTCACGCTGTTCGCTCCGACCTATCGAAATGAGGTTCGCCGGTGTTTCAATGATGGACACCCACGATTAGCGCTCTCGGTCCGCGGTCGCTGTCTCGTCAGATCGTTCTACGGCCGAATGACTGACGTTCTATATCGCGATATACGATTTATCCCCGGGCTTGCTAGCCAACGTACGCCCCGATTTATCGGAGCGAACCCGAAAGGTGAGGATTTTGGCTTGTACTATCTCTGTCCGCCCCATTCAGTAAACCTCGATCAGACTGGACCGAAGACCACATTTCCGAGAACTGACCATGTGGATGTCTCTCCAATAGGGTACGTTGCCCATAGAGTTCTTCTCGCTCCTGGCTTGGTTATGAACCACAGTTCGGCTTCGTGACTCCTGACTGGTTGGGGCCCTAGTCCGACGGTTGGACGCGACGGAACGCTGGTGGGACCTGGACGTGGTGGTCCGGCTACGTGTCGAACGGCTTCGATGGGTGACGCGACTCTCGACGGAGAACTGCCCTCAGCACAACGGGATCTTATCGGGGCGTCCGCATTCGGAGGTGGTGGGTCATAGGCGTCTCTGTAATTGGACACCGAGGCGGGCGGTCACAAGATTTGCCGGCCGAAGATGTACTTTCTCCTTCCAATGTTTAGTTGAACACAGCATCGGCCTGAATTGTTGCCGTGCTGCAGCAGGAGTTTGGGCAGTACGAACGCTATGGAGCGCAGCATTCTCTCAGCTCAGTCCAATTCTCGAGAGACTCCGACTGAGTAGCCTCCATGTTAACGGACTTTATTTCAACGGGAGGTGGGCATCGGAACGCCTCACCCTCAAAAATAGCGTGTTCTGGTCCACTATTGCAAAGAGTCTTGACCACAAGAAGCAGGGCCGGTCATCACGATGTCCGACGTTGTACAAACAGCGTTGAGGGAGTTCAGGGTACTCTCTTAAAAGCTTCTGGCTCGATTCGAAGTGGAACCCTTGGTTTCGTTCTCGATTCGCGCCCGTCGAACACCGAAAATATAAATGATAAACCAATAATGGCAATATAGAATTCGTAGCCGCACGGCTTTTTCTTACCAGTGTAGTACTGCTCGCCGGTTACAGTCGTTTTTGCAACGTCGTCGCCGTCCGCTCGCCGACCCCGGCCACCGCCCGCAGTTCGTCAGCCGAGGCATTTCTGACGCCGTCGACACTCCCGAATCGTCGCAGCAGTCGCCGCCGGATTTCCGGGCCCACTCCCTCGATATCGTCCAGAACCGTCGAGACGTCGTCCCGGAGCGTCTCGTGGTACTGGCTGGCGAACCGGTGGGCTTCGTCGCGCACCCGCTGGAGCAACCGGAGTTTCGGGTCCGTGTCGTCCCAGTCGTAGGTTCGGGTGGCCGTCACCACCCGTTCTTCGGCCTTCGCGAGCCCGACTGCAGACATGCCCCATCCCACGGTGTCCAACGCCTCTTGGGCCGCAGCCAGTTGTGCTTCACCGCCGTCGATCACGAGTAGATCAGGATCCGGCCGGTCGTCCCGGTTCTCGACCGCTCGGCTGGCCCGCCAGCGGATCAGCGCTCGCATGTTCGCGTAGTCGTCGTTTGTTTCATCGAGCTTCTTCCGACGGTACCCAGGTTTGTGGGCGCTACCGTCGACGAAACAGACGTCGCTGCCCACCACATCACGGCCGCCAGCGTGGCTGACGTCGAACCCCTCGATTCGGTCAGCACTATCTAGGTCGAGCGCAGCGGCGAGGGCGTCGACGCCGCTTTCGGTCCGGTCGCCCCTCCGGGCGTTCTTCATCGCGAGGTCCACTAGTGTTGCGTCGCGGCCAGTACCTGGAACTCGGAGTTCGACGCCCGCGGTGTCGAGCCAGTCGCCGAGCCCCTCGCGGTCGGGCCGCTCGGGACAGAGAATTGCGTCGGGTAACGACCGTTCGGCGTAGTACTGCGTGATGAACGCTGCGAGCACGGCGGGCGTTTCAGACACCCCCTCAGGCAGGTCGAGTGTGTGGTGGTCACGCTCGACGAGTTTGCCGTCGTCGGCGTGCAGCCTGGCGATCGTCGCACTGCTACCTTCGAGGGAAATACCGAGCACGTCTATCCGTCTGCCCGGGGCGCGGGCGTCCGAGACGGCCGCGCCTGATTCTTCGTGGAACCGCTCTACGGCCGCGAGGCGGTCACGGCGGTTGGCGGCGCGCTCGAACTGGCGCTCTTTCGCTGCCGATTCCATCGCTTCCCGGAGTGGCCCTGCCAGCACACCCGTCTCGCCGGCGAAGAAGCGTTCGACCGCTTCGACGTCCGCTCCATACTCCTCCTCTGAAATCTCGCCGGTACACGGCGCAGAGCACAGCCCCATCTCGTAGTCTAGGCAGGGCCGCTCGCGGCCGCTATATTTGTGATCCGAGCAGCCTCGCACGCCGTACGTTTCGCGCAGCGCCTTAACGACGGTTTCTAGCCGACCCACGTCGATGAAGGGGCCGTATACCGTCGCCCCCGGCTCGGGGTCACGGGTAATCTCGATCCGTGGAACCGGATGGTCGGTCAACTGGATCAGGGGGTAGGACTTGTCGTCGGTCAGCCGGACGTTATACCTTGGCCGGTGGCGCTTGATGAGGTTGGCCTCGAGCAATAGCGCTTGTGTCTCGCTGTCGGTGACGGCAACGTCGACCGACTCGGCCCGAGCGAGCATCTGACGGATTCGCTCGCTGCGTGGATCCGCGTACGAAGCCACGCGGTCTCGGAGGTCGAGCGCCTTGCCGATATAAAGCACCTCGCCGGGCGTCTCGTCCTGGCGGAGTACCGGATCGTCCCCGGCGTCGAGTGTGGCGCCGGCGGTCTCCCTGTCGCCGCCGGCGAGAAAGTAGTAGACTCCCGGCTCGCGGGGTAGGTCGGCGGCCCGGTTCCGAACCGCGCTCGGTTCCATCGGATCAGTATAGGTGTCCCGCAGAGTTGAGCCTCACGCTCCAGGCCGGGTGCGGTGGATACATGCCCCCGGGCGTCTGGGTGGGCGTATGGCCGACGGCGAACGGGTCTGGCTAGTCGAGCGGAGTTACAGCGACAAGGGCCTCGTCACCCTGGTCTACGCCACGCCCGACGGCGACCGACACCTCCGGATGCAACGCTCGTCGAACATGCTCCGTAATTCGGACATGACGGCTGCGCTGACGGTCGAGTCGGACCGGCTCAACCCCGTCAACGACGACGCGGACCAGGAGCGCTATGCGGCCGAGGCCGAGCGGATGCGGGACCGCCACGACCCGGATGACGCAGTCTAGATTTCGACATTCCGCACGGGGACGATCATGGGAGTGCATCCGATGGCCGAGCTGACGACGTCCGCATTCTCCTCTGAAACTCTGTGAACTCTGTCGACGGACGGCAGTCGTGGGGTAGCCACGCCCACCCGGGTCGTCACGAGGTGACGCCTCGGTCCTCGAGCAACTCGTCGAATTCGGCCTCGTCGAGTATCGGAACGTCGTTCGCTGCGGCGTCGTCGCGCTTGGTCTGGCCGGGGCTCTCCCCCTCAACAAGGTAGTCGGTGTTGCCGGAGACACTGCTCGTGGCGGAGCCGCCGTGGCGCTCGACGAGGTCTTGAGCCTCGGCGCGGGTGTATCCTTCGAGAGTGCCCGTGAACACGAACGTCAGCCCGGCGAGTTCGTCGCCGGCCGTCTCGTCGGCGGCCCGGGGGTCGACGTGGTCGAGGAGGTCGTCGATGATCCGGCGGTTCTCGTCGCTGTCGAAGAACCCGCGGATCTCTTCAGCCACGCGCGGACCGACGTCGTCGACCTTGCGGAGTTCGGTTTCGTCAGCGTCTCTGACCGCCTCGATGGTTCCGAAGTGTCTCGCCAGGTTCCGGGCCGTGGCCGGGCCGACTTCGGGGACGCCGAGCCCGACGAGAAAATCCGCGAGCGCCGGCTCCCTGTTCGACTCGAGTTCCGAAAGGAGGTTCTCGGCGCTCTGCTCGCCCCATCCCGATAGCGCCGCGAGGTCATCCTGGTCTAGTTCGTACAGATCCGGCAGCGTCTCGACCAAGCCCGCATCCATGAGCTGCTCGACGCGCTCCTCGCCAAGCCCCTCGATATCGAGAGCCTCCCGGCTGGCGTAGTGCTGGATGGCGCGCTCGAGCTGGGCCGGACACGCGAGGCCGCCGGTGCAGAACGCCATCGGCCCGTCACGCTCGACCGGGCTGTCACAGACCGGGCACGTTTCGGGGAACGACGCGGTTGCAGACTCGTCGTCGGTCTCGAGCACCTCGACGACCTGCGGGATGACGTCGCCCGCCCGCTGGATGCGCACGCGGTCGCCGACCGCGACACCCAGGCGCTCGATCTCGGCGGGGTTGTGGAGCGTGGCACGGGAGACGGTCACGCCGCCGACGTCGACCGGATCGAGTAGCGCCACCGGCGTCAGCCGACCGGTTCGGCCCACCTGCACGACCACATCGCGGACGGTCGTCTCCTCCGCCCGTGGGGGGAATTTGTACGCGAAGCTCCAGCGTGGCGCCCGACTCGTCGTCCCGAGTAGGTCCCAAGCCTCCCGGTCGTCGACGGTGATCACGGCCCCGTCGATTTCGAAATCGAACCCGTCACGCCGGTCGAGAAGCCGGTCACGATATTCGATGGCGGCGTCGATATCGCCGACACGTTCGGTACTGTCCGTCACTCGCAGGCCCCATCGCGGGAGCGCGTCGTACAGGCCGGACAGCGTCTCGAACTCGCGGCTCGCGTCGAGTACCTCGAAGAAGTAGACCGCGAGTGGCCGCTCGGCGACAACCGACGGATCGAGCTGGCGGATCGTGCCCGCGGCGGCGTTTCGGGGGTTGGCGAAGGGCTCCTCGCCGGACTCGATCCGCTCGCGGTTGTAGGCTTGGAAGGCGTCCCGAGGCATGTACACCTCGCCACGCAGCGCGAGGAACTCGGGCCAGTCCCCGCGCAGTTGCAGGGGCACGCTCGGGATCGTCCGGACCTGGGCTGTAACGTCGTCGCCCGTCTCGCCGTCGCCGCGGGTCGCGGCCCGTTCGTACCGGCCGCCCTCGTAGACGACCTCGACGGACAGGCCGTCGAACTTGGGCTCACAGAAGTACGCGATCTCGCCGTCCCAGCCGGCGTCGACGAGGGACCGGTGGACCCGCTCGTCGAATTCACGGACGTCGGTCGCGTCGCCGCCGCTCTCGATCGACAGCATCGGACGCACGTGCTCGACCGTCTCCAGCTCCTCGACCGGTTCGCCGCCGACCCGCTGCGTGGGGCTGTCATCGGCATCCATGTCGAAGGCCGCCTCGATCTTCCGGAGGCGCTCAAACAGCACGTCGTAGGTGCGGTCCGCGATAACCGGATCAGCCTCAACGTAGTACCGGTGGTCGTGGTACCGGATCGCCTCGCGGAGCCGCTCGGCTTGGGTCTCGGCCTCACCCTGGGTGAGCGAGTCGACGGGCTCGAAGTCCGTGTCGGGCTCGCTCACGTAAGGGTTGTCCGCGGGCGCTTCGACGTGACTCATCTGCCTCGGTGTTGTCCCGCTTTGGTGTAAAAACTCCCGTGTCCGCCCGCCGTGGCCACGACCGGCGCCCCGGGAGCTTCACTCCCGGTCTTGGGCGGAGGTCTCGAGGATTTCGCGGACCGAAATCGAGCTGTACAGGATGGCGGCCGCCCCGAGTGCGACGACGAACCAGTAGGTGGCGAGCCGGTAGAGGACGACGACCGCGGTGGCATCCGCGAAGTCGAGGCTCGCGAGGACCAATAACAGGCCAGCAAGCGCGACCTCGACACCGCCTAGGCCGCCAGGCAGCGGTAGAACGTCCACGAGCAGGCTCGCGGGCACGAGCACGCACGCGAGCGCGAACGAAACGCGCAGATCGAGCGCGAGCGCGCTAGCCCACAGGGGTATTACCGCGAGGACCCAGCCGACCAGGTGGTAGAAGGCCGACGCGAGGATTGCACGGGACCGCCCCCGAAGGGTGTCGACGGTATCGTAAAAGCGACTGAGCGCGCGACGGGCCCGGGCTTCCGACGCCCAGGCAGCGAGTCGCGTGGACATGACTCCGCCGACCGCGCGCAGGAGCCATGCGAGGCCGCGGACCAGCCAGGAGACGTTCCCCCGTCGGTACCAGATCAGGATGGCCCCCGCGACCAGGAGGGCGGCAACGAAAAGGAGCAGTCCGGCGAGAACCGATAGCTTCGGGTCCACGGTGCCTGTCGCGGCCAGATACAACAGGGCCCCGGCCGCCAGGACTAGAGACGCGACCGTACTAAGGAACTCCGCGACCGTGACGACGGCCAGTGTCACGTCGTAGGAGAGGGGTGTTTCGCGATCGAGCGCGAAGGCGGTGATTGCGGGGCCCCCGATGGCGCCAACGGGGACGATTTGCCGGCCAAGCAACGACGCCGTGTAGGCGACGGCGGTCCGACCGGGTGAAATGGGAGCGTCCACCGCGGCGAGCAGCGGCCGCAGCCCCTGACTCCAACACAGCAGTGCGCACGGTACCGACACCAGAGCGAGTCCGAACCACATCGGATCCGCCACGGCCAGTCGGGCGGCCAACGCGTCCGGCCCGGCGAGTGCGAGCAACGCCAGTAACAGCAGCCCCGACGCGACGAGCGCGAGGCCCTGCTTGAGCACAGCGACGGTCAGGCCGGCCCGCTAAAGAACGTGGTGCACTCGCATACTGTAGGCCGACCACGGCCCCTTTCAGGCAACCGCTCCAACGTGGCCTATGAGCGTTGCCGACTCGATGCCGTCGATCGACACGAACCTTTTCGTGACCGTCTCCGGACCGCCTGGGTGTGGCGCGACGACGCTGTCGACACGCCTGGCGGCGGCGATGGACTGCCCGGTGGTCTCCGGCGGGGATATCTTCCGGGAACTCGCCGCCGAGCGGGAGATGACGCTCACGCAGCTGAGCGGCAAGGCTCAGGAGACCGACGATATCGACCGCGCGCTGGACCGCCACCTGCAGGAGGTAGCCGAACGGTGGGGCGCGGCCAACGAGCCGTTCGTCCTTCAGTCTCGGCTGGCCGGCCGGCTCGCCGGCGACCGTGCAGATCTGCGCATTTCGTTAGACGCCCCTGATGAGGTGCGGAAGGCCCGTATCGGCGACCGCGAGGAAACAAGGGCGGAGATGGCCGTCCGCGAAGTCGGTGAGGCCGGGCGGTACGACGCTTACTATGACGTCGATATCGACAACCTCGCCTTTTACGATCTCCATCTCAACACTGCCCGATGGGACGCCGACGGCGTGTTCGAGGTCGTCCGCACGGCCATCGAGCAGTACGACCCCGAGTCGGACGAGGGCGCCTTCGAGACACCGCCGGTCGACGTTGAGGGCTGACCGGTCACGTCCCCGATTCGGGGGTGACCCACGCGACCAACACGCCGAGCACGGCGAGGCAGACGGCATAGGCGAAGGCGGCGTCGAAGCCGGCCCGTTCGACGAGGAGGCCACCAACGAGCGGCGCAACGAAGCCACCGAGCGTGCCGAGACTGGTCGTGAAGCCGACGGCGGTGGCGGCCACGTTCGGCGTCGAGAGCTCTCGGGCCTGCGCGAAAAACAGCCCCTGACCGAGCTGGACGAATAGGCCCGCGAGCACCAAGGCGCCCGCGACGACCGGAACCGAGCCTGAGACGGACAGAACGACGAGGCTGGGGGCAGTGATCAGGAACGCCAGTAGTGCGACTGGGCGCCGCCGCCGGCCGAATACCCGGTCGGAGAGGACACCGCTGCTCCCCCGGGCGACAGCCCCGATGGCCGGGAAGGCCGCCGCGAGCAACCCGCCCGATGCCAGCGTGAGGCCCAGTGACTCGGTCAGGTACGTTGGCACCCACGTCGTGACGAAGGCGAACACCGAGTAGGCCAGGAAGGACATCGTGGCGACGATCCAGATCGCGCGGTTCGACAGCAGCGCGCGGATATCTCCGAGTGCGGCCGTTGGCAGGTCCCCGCCACGGAGCTCGACGCCGCGCGACGCAGCGAGGAAGAGGGCGCACCCCGAAACTGCCGGCACTGCGTAGACGAGGAATACGGCCGACCAGCCGAGCCATTCGGAAACGACAGGACCGGTGACGAGTCCGAGTGCGAACCCCGCAACTGGCGCGCCGGTCACGATTCCGACGGCCGTTGCCCGCCGGTCTCGCGGGAAGAGCCGCCCGGTCACGTTGACACTCGCGGTCCAGATGGCCGCGATGGCCGCCGTCGCCACTCCGCGGGCGACAAGGAGCCACCAGAACGCACCAGTCACCGCGGCTTGCCAGCTCAGGAGGAACGCGAGCAGGAGGAGGGCGGTCGCGCCGGCGAGGCCGACCCGCATTTTCACACGGTCGATGGCCACCCCAGCTGGCACTCCGACGATCACCTGCGTGCCGAACATTACGCTGACGAGTGCGCTCGCCGCCGTCGGGCCGATCGACAACTCCGCCATGACGACCGGCAGGATGCCCGAGGGGGCGATGTAAAAGCAGTTCATCGCGGCCACAAGCACCCACAAGCCGGCGACGGCGGCCCACGCCCTCGCCGGCCGGTGCGACCCGCGGTTCACGGGACGGCACTCGCGGAGCTCGGGATTAGTGGTACCGGTTCCGCGGCTTAGGCCGACTCGTCCGGGCCCGGCACGTCGAGGTCATCGAAAACCGCCGCGTAGCCGCCGACGTCGTACAGGTAGTCACCGCTATCCACGAGCTCGCGGAGCTCGGTCTCGTCGGCCACCTTCGCCCGTGCACGCTCGAGCGTGGCGTCGGCGGCCGCGGCCGGCACGACGGCGACACCGTCGTCGTCCCCGACGACGATGTCTCCGGGTGCGACGGAGACGCCGCCACAGGTCACCGGCACGTTGATCGATCCGGGGTGGGCCTTCAGCGGGCCCGCCGGGTGGACACCCCGCGCGAAGACCGGGAGGTCCATCGCTTCGAGTTCGGCCCGGTCGCGGACGGCGCCGTCAACTACGACGCCGGCGAGGTCGTGGGCTCTACACGAGGCACACATCAGTTCGCCCAGGTACGCAGTTCCTGTGTACCCGTCGCCGTCGACGACGAGGACGTCCCCCGGTTCCGCCATCGTGATGGCCTTGTGGATCACGAGGTTGTCCCCGGGCGAGGCCGAGACCGTAAGCGCGGTGCCGGCCATTTCGAGATCCCGGCCGATCGGTTCGAGGCCGGCGTCCATGGCGACGTCCGGCGTCGAACTCACGTCGGACACGATCGCGCTCGGGACGGACTCGAAGGCACCGACGAGGTCGGCTTCCGGTCTGTCGATCTCTGTTTCGACGGTATGCATGACGAGTAAGTGCTGCGGGACCGCCTTTGGCCTACCGGTCGGTTCCGGGGATCCCCGCCGTGGCCACCGTTAGTGGGGGTCGGTTCACGCCCCGAACTCGCGCTCGAAGCGGCTGATGGCCGACTCGGTGCCGGCGATCACCACTTCGTCGTCAGCCCGGAACGACAGGCCCTCCGTCTCCGGTGCCGTAATCGGCTCGCCGTCGCGGAATAGGGCGACGACGCTACAGCCGGTTCGCTCGCGGATCCCGGCTTCAGCGACGGTCCGCCCGACGAGTCCCGGCGCCTGGAGCCGCACGATGCTGATCTGCTGATCGTATGCTAACAGGTCCTCGTCTTCGAAGACCGTCGAAGCGAGCATCCGCCCGCTGACCGTCGAGAGGGCCTCCACGTAGTCCGCGCCCGCGCGATACAGCTTGTCCTCGTCGTCGCCGGTCGTCGCCCGCACGAGGACGTCGAGTTCGGGATTCAGATCCGTTGCGATGAGTGTGGCGAAGACGGCGGTCGTGTTGTCGCCGACGGTAAGGATCAGGACGGAGGCCGACCCGATCTCGGCCGCCTCGAGGACGGCGGGGTCACGCGCGTCGCCCACCACGTCGATGCCCGGCTTGTCGTCGACGTCGAGGACGGTGAGGGTGGCGTCGGTGTCCGACAGCGCGTCCTCCACGGCGCGGCCGGTTTCGCCGTAGCCAGCGAGGACGACGCGTTCGGGGCCGAATTCGCTTACTGTGGCGCTCGTGGCTTCGCGGAGGTCGTCGAGCCGCGCAGTTTCCCCGGCGACGAGCAGGCGGGTGTCTGCGGTCAGCGCTGTAGCAGGGTCCAGCTGCGTCTCGAAGTCACGGTCGAACCACGCGCCTACGACGATCACACCGAACCGGTCCTCGAGCTCGGTATCGGCGACCGCCCGCCCGTGGAGGTCACTGCCCGCCTCCACCGAGAGCTCGACCAGCTCCAACGACTCGCCGATATCGACCCCTTCCTCGACCGTCGTACTGACCGCCGTCGGCACCTCTCCTGCGAGCCGCTTGCCCAGCAGTTGCCGAGGCGAGTGGACCGTGTCGACGCCGGCGATCCGGTGGTATCGGCCGAGCGGGGCGTCCTCGACGAGTGAGACGACACCGACCTCTGGGGCAGTCTCCGTCGCTGAGAGGGCGATGCTCGCGTTGGTATCGTCGGCGACGTCGGTGACGACAGCGCGTGCCGTGTCGATCCCTGCCCGCTGGAGGACGGCCGTCGATTCCGGATCGCCCGTGACGACGGTATAACCGTCCTCGTGTAGATCCAGCGCCAGCTCCTCGTCCGGTTCGACGAGGACATACGACCGATCCCGGGCGTCGAGTTCGGCAATCAGCACGTCCGTCCGCGGCGTGAACCCACAGATGACGACATGCTCATCCCGGTCCGACACAGCCTCGGGCACGGACGGTCTGAGGGCGTCACGAAGCCAGGGGACGGCGAAAACGTCCGCAGCGGTGAGTATCAGTCCGATGCCTGCGAGTTGCATCACGATCACCAGGATGTTCATTTCCAGGCTCCCCCAGGGCGCGTCCTCGCCGTAGCCGGTCGTCGTAAAGCTCTGGAAGACGACCTCCAGGGAGCGGTACAGCGGCTGTGACTCGCCCTCCCAGACGGACATACCAGTGTTGTAGATCGCTGTCAACACCACTGTCGTCACGACCACGAGGGCCAGATAGTAGACGGTCCGGCGGTTCAGCGATCGCATACTG
>CAYUFG010000003.1:12998-17282 GCA_964443815.1 uncultured Halobacteriales archaeon
GTTACCCTACTCGACACCGACGTACGTCACGGGGCAGTGGGCATGGAGCAGGATTTGCTGTGAGACGCTGCCGAAGACGACCTTGCCGGTGGGGGTCCGCGTCCGACCGAGGGTTATGATCCGGTCCGCGTCGACACCATCGGCTACCTGAACGACGGCCTCGGCGGTCTCGTCGCTGACTCGGCCGCGGACGTTGAAGTCCGCGCCCGCGGTGTCGAGGCGATCGCTGAGTTCCCGCGTTACCGCATGCCGTCGCGCGATGAGGTCGGCATCCGCGTCGGCGGCGACGTCCATCTCGCCGGTCAACTCTTCGAGTTCCTCCGCGTCGAACACGTGCAGGAGGACGAACTCGGGGTGGGCCGCCTCCTCGTACTCGGCGATTACCTCGGCTAGCCGCTCAGTCCGGCTCGACCGCTCGTCGCCGCGCCCGATCGCAACCAGGATCGTGTCGATAGCCATGGACCCGAGTGGTCGGGCTCGCTGATAAGTGTGGAGGGTCGACCTGTGACGGAGCCGTGGCACGCCATACCGTGACACGCGAAATTTGCCGTAACTCGTGGTTATAGATAGCTAGAGATATATGCATGTCACACATGAACACCGAGGAACACGGCTTCGGGACCCGGTGTGTGCACGCCGGCCAGGGCGAGCCGGATCCCGCGACGGGGGCCCGCGCACCGCCGATCTATCAGACCAGCTCCTACGTCTTCGAGGACGCCGACACCGCCGCGGATCTGTACGCCCTCGAGGCGGAGGGGAACGTGTACTCGCGGTTTGACAACCCCACCGTCTCGATGCTCGAGCGTCGGCTCGCCAGCCTTGAGAACGGAACCGCGGCCGTCGCGACCGGGGCCGGCATGGCCGCGCTCGACGCGGGGACGTCGGTACTGGCATCGGCCGGGGACAACATCGTCTCTGCAGCCTCGATCTACGGCGGCACCCACTCGTACTTCTCCAACATGGCGACGCGCCGCGGTGTCGAGCCGCGGTTCGTGGATACGCTCGACCCGGATGCCTACGCGGACGCCATCGACGGGGACACCGCCTACGTCCACTGCGAGACCATCGGCAATCCTTCGCTGGTGGTCCCCGACCTCCAGGCTATCGCCGATGTCGCCCACGCCAACGGCGTGCCGCTGTTCGTTGACAACACCTTCGCGACGCCCGCGCTGTGTAACCCGCTCGACCACGGGGCGGACCTCATCTGGGAGTCGACGACGAAGTGGATCCACGGCTCGGGCACGACGCTCGGGGGTGTGCTCGTCGATGGCGGGTCGTTCCCTTGGGGGGAGTACCCAGAAAAATTCCCGGAAATCGGCGGCGAGAACCCCGCCTTCGAGACGAATCTCGCGGCCCGGTTTGGTGACCGCGCCTTCGCGGTGGCGGCCCGTCAGCGCGCCCTCCGGAGTCTCGGCGACGCCCAGAAACCCTTTGACGCCTGGGTGACGCTCCAGGGTGCGGAGACACTCTCCTTGCGGATGGACCGACACTGTGAGAATGCCATGGCCGTCGCCGAGCACCTCCGGGAACACCAGGAAGTGGCGTGGGTTACGTATCCCGGTCTCGAGAGCCACGAGACACACGAGACGGCCCGGGAGTACCTCGAGGGCGGCTTCGGGGGCATGCTCGCATTCGGTCTCGAGGGCGGGTTCGACGCCGCGAAGCAGGTGTGCGAGCGGACCGACCTCGCGCAGTTCCTCGCGAACATCGGCGACGCGAAGACGCTCATCACCCACCCTGCCAGTACCACGCACGCCCAGCTCACCGAGCAAGAACAGATCGCCTCCGGCGTGACGCCCGATCTGCTCCGCCTCTCGGTCGGCATCGAGGACCCCGAGGACATCATCGCGGATCTCGACGCCGCCATCGCGGGGGTGGCCTGATGGAGGTGACGCGTGGGGCCGTCTCGCTCGGCCAGTTCGAGTTCGAGTGCGGCGAATCCATTCCCGAACTCGAGGTCGCCTACGAGGCCTATGGCGAGTTCGAGGGCGACAACGCCGTGTTGATCTGCCACGCCCTCACCGGCAGCCAGCACGTTGCCGGCCAGCACGAGGAGAGCGAAACCGCCGGACAGGCCCGCGCCTGGTGGGACGACATCGTCGGCCCGGGTAAGGCCATCGACACCACCGAGTACTATGTCCTCTGTGCGAACGTTCCCGGCTCGTGTTACGGCACGACCGGCCCGCCGTCGGCGAATCCCGAGACGGGCGAGCCATACGGGACGGACTTCCCGGCGGTGACCGTCGCCGACTGGACCGAGGCCCAGCGCCGCCTGCTCGACGAACTCGGCATCCCTCACCTCCACGCCGTCGTCGGCGGCAGCGTCGGCGGGATGAACGTCCTCGAATGGGCAAAACGACACCCCGACCACGTCCGTCGGATCGTCCCCATCGGCGCCGCTGCCCGCCTCGATCCGCAGTGTCTCGCCATCGACGCCATCGCGCGCCGCGCCATCACGACCGACCCCAATTGGAACGGCGGCGACTACTACGACGAGGATCACCCCACTCCGGATTACGGACTGGGCCTCGCCCGCCAGCTCGGCCACGTCATGTACCTCTCGAAGGCGTCGATGGAGCGGAGGTTCGGGCGGCGCTCGGCGGGCCGGGACGCCTCCCGCTGGTTCCCGACGGATCGCGCGGCGGGATACTTCCCTTACCGCGACGTGGAATCCTATCTCGACTACCAGGCCGAGCAGTTCGTCGCGCGGTTCGACGCCAACGCCTACCTCTACCTGACGCGCGCGATGGACAACTATGACCTCTCGGCGGGCTTCGAGGACGACAGCCACGCGTTGGCGGCGTTCGAGGGCGAGGCGCTCTTGCTGTCGTTTACGGCGGACTGGCACTTCACGCCCGCCCAGGCCGAGGCGCTCGCGGAGTCGATGCGCGAGGTCGACGTCGACGTCGCCCACCACGTCGTCGACAGCGACCACGGCCACGACGCCTTCCTCGTCGAACCCGAAAACGTCGGCCCGCCCCTCGCCTCGTTCCTCGAGGAGGGACTGGAGGGATCGGCAGTTACCGACACCGCTGGCGACCTCGAGGACGACAGCCAGTACGCCCCGGTCCACACGAGCCTGTTCTCGGACTGAGCGTAGCTTTATTTCGTCGCCCGGCGTTATCCCGAAACATGAGCGCACCCGACGACGTCGTCGAGGTCAGCTTCGGCACGACCGTCTACAACGAGGACGGCGAGGCTCTCGGGACGGTCCGGGGCTTCGACGAGCACGGTTTCTACGTCACTACCGACGAGGGCATTGAGGCGCTCTCGAGTGAACACCGCCGCGCCGGGGAAGCGGCGGAGGCCGAACTGATGTGGCGCTGTTGGGAGTGCGGGGAAATGGGCGATATCGAGGAGATCCCCGAGGCGTGTCCCGCCTGCGGTGCACCGAAGGAGGATATCTACTACTGGCAGGAGGACTGAGTCCGCGTGCGGATCGTCGTTCTCGGCGCGGGCAGCCTCGGAAGTCTCGTGGGGGGAATGCTTGCGTCCGTCGCGGATGTGACGCTGGTCGGTCGGCCACCCCACGTCGAGGCAGTCCGCGAACACGGCCTCAGGATCTCTGGCGAAGTCGAGCGCAACGTCCAGCCTGCGGCGCGTACCGACCTCCCCGACGCCACCGATCTCGCGGTCGTGACCGTCAAGAGCTACGACACTGAGAGCGCCGTGTCCCAACTCGCTGAGTGCGAACTTGACGCCGCACTGTCACTGCAGAACGGCCTCGGCAACGAAGCCGTTCTCGCCGAACACCTCGAGTGTCACGTCCTCGCCGGCACGTGCACCTACGGTGCCGTCCTCCGTGACCCTGGTCACGTCGAGTGTACCGGTCGGGGGACGGTCGAACTCGGCCCGTGGCGGGGCGGCAAATCGGACCGAGCGGATCGCCTCGGCCAGTTGTTCGACGATGCGGGCCTCGAGACGATGGTCGCCGCCGACATGCCGCGGCGGCTATGGCGGAAGCTGGCGGTCAACGCTGGGATCAATCCGCCTACGGCGCTCGCGCGGGTGGCCAATGGCGAACTCGTCGACGGTCCGGCGGGGGAGACAGCTCGCGAGGCCGCTCGAGAAGTCGGCCGGGTCGCGGCCGCGAACGACGTCGATCTTTCGCCTGAGGACGCAGCCGAGGCGATGGTCGACGTCGCGAGACACACGGCGGCGAACCAGTCGTCGATGCTCCAGGACGTCGAGGCCGGCCGCCGGACGGAAATCGACGCCATCAACGGCGCCGTCCTCGACCGGGCGGTAACCGCGGTCCCGGTCAACCGGACGCTGGTCGCATTG
>CAYUFG010000003.1:17382-28292 GCA_964443815.1 uncultured Halobacteriales archaeon
ATCCACCGTTGCCGGACGATGACTGACGTTCCGAAGTCCAAACTGGCGCCTCGTTCGGGCGAATCCGACCCTGCAATCGTCGGGTTCGAAACCCTACTTCTCCACGCTGTACCACTCGCCCTCGAGACCGAGCGAGAAGCCCAGCACGACGCGGATGATCACCAACCCGTAAAGGGTGAACGCCAGCGGGAGGAAGGGCCACCCGAAGCCGAAACCAGAGAGGCCTGCGCTGCGGTCGTCGATCGCCCTGGTGGCCAACGCCACGCCGTAGACGGCGAGCAGGCCGGCTCCCACGGCGACCGGTCGGTCGAGTCCCGACACCAGGAGTTTCGGCAGCGTCAACGCCAGCAGCACGCCCGCCACGAGCGTCCCCACGAGGGTTATCCCGGAGGCCAGTCCGCTGTGGGTAAGGAGTTCACGCGGTTTGGTCAGGACACTCGCCGAGACGTCGACCTGGCCTCGCATCCACCGCAGGCGCTGGCCCCACCAGTCCCGCCAGGTGTGTGCGGGCGCCTCGAACGTCGGGTAGTACAGCAACTCCTGGATCGACACGCCGGCCCGATTGAGTCGGTGCGTGAAGTCTAGGTCTTCCGCGAGGTGATCCTGGTGGAATCCTCCGACATCCTCGAAGATGGACCGCTCGATCAGCACACTCCGTGTGCCGGCGAACTCGAGACCGAGGACGACCTTCACGAGCTTCTGGGGCAGGAAATACAGGAACAAGTACTCGTAGTAGACCATCGACTCGAGGACGCCCCCAGCGGGGTCAGGGAGACTTCGGACGCGTGCCACCTCGCCGTCCCCCAGGGCGGCGACGGCGTGGGGAATCAGCCGCGAGTGGGGTCGTTGGTCGGCGTCAAACAGCGCAACCACGGGCGCGTCGCCCGCCTCGATCGCGGCGTTGAGGGCTCCCGCCTTCGACCCAGGGTTCACCTCGTTGACGAGGACGGATACCGCGTCGTGTTCCGCGAGTTCGTCTGCGCGATCGCGGCTCGCGGAGTCGTCCGGTTCGACCACCAGCGTGATTTCCAATCGTTCGTATTCGGCGTCGAGCAGGGCTTCGACGGAGCGGTGCATCACGTCGGCGTCACGGTAGACCGGGACGATCGCCTCGACGGTCCGCCCGTCGTGCACGAGTGCCTCGGGATCCTCGCGACGGAGGAGCGCCGCGTAGACCAGCACGGCGACTCCGAGTCCCCCGACGAGCACGGCGAGTAGGACGACGGTGTCGACCGGGAGCAATAACAACGACCACGGCGACCCGAGCCCAACGAGGTCCGGGGCGAGGCTGAGCAGGCCGGCGGCCAACAGGACGGCGACGAACAACGGGCCAACCAGCACTCGCACGATCCGGCGCATCCGCGGGAGAGTCCAATCCGGGGCCCTAAGTATTCCGGCGATTCGAGGAGAAAGCCCACGACTTCAGTCTTGGGCGGCCGTCAATCCACGTAGCCCAGGTCCCGCAGGCGGTCCTTCGCGGTCTCGTCCATGTCCGCGAGCGGGTCGGCGTCGTCTACCTCGCCCCACCGGCCGCCGACAATCGCCTCGAAACCAGCCAGATCCGCCGTGACGGCCTCAATCCGGTCGTCGTCCTCGCCGACGCAGTCGTCGGTTTCGCCGGGGTCACGGTCCAGCCGATAGGCCTCGTCGGGAATCCGCTCGTTGCGGATGAACTTGGAATCTGGTCGGCGAGCGGCACGCATTCGCGAGTACCACCGCGAGTCCTCCGCGAGTGTGATGTCGGCGTCGGCCGCGATGGACTCCAATTGGTTGAGTTCCACCACCGGGCGGTGGTACTCGACGAACGCCGAGTCGGCCGGGGCCGGCGTCCTCCCGGGCGACGAGCCGGCCCCCGACCGATACCCGTCGGCCAGCAGCGAGCGGTGGGTGTCGACCGGTTCTCCCACCGCGTCGACGCCGGTCGCGTCCAGAATCGTGTGATAGAGGTCGACTAGTTCGACCTGGGTCTCGCGATCCCGGCCCTCCTCGATGTCGGGGTGCTTGACAAGGAGGGGAACGTTCACCAGCGGGTCGTAGACGTTAAACTCGTGGCCGTAGAGGCCGTGCTCACCGTGGAGTTCGCCGTGGTCCGCACAGACGACCACCAGCGTGTCGTCCCACCGGCCAGTCTCCTTCAGGTGCGTGAATAGCAGGGCGAGCTGGTCGTCCATGTGTCGGATCTCGGCGTCGTACAGCCCCGTGATGTCATCCCACTCGTCGGCGTCGACGTCGGTTGCGCCGATGTTGTAAGCCTTCGAATTCTGGCAGACCGCCTCGGAGTCGACGCCTGGAGCGAACTGTTCGACGTACTGCTCGGGCGGGTGGTACGGCAGGTGGGCGTCCATCAGGTTGATGAACGCGAAGAAGTCCTCGCTCTCGTCGACGAAGTCGATGGTTCGGTCGATGACGCGCGGCGTTTTCGACGACTCATCGCCGCCTGCGGCGAGTCGCTCGTGAATGGCGTTGCCGACGGCGACAATCGAGTCGGCGACGCCCCGAAGCCGGTCGTGGTCGTTGAGATAGCGCCAGCCGCGCGCGAGCTGGCCGGACGGCAGCCAGCCCGGCATTGCCTTGAAGAAGTTGTCCTGGGCGTCGAAGCCGTCCGTGAGTCGGGTATACGGCGTTATCCAGGCGTTCGAGGAGAAACAGCAGGTGTCGTAGCCGCCGTTCGATAGCGCGGTCGCGAGCGTCTCGGCGTCCTCCAGGTAGGGAGCTTCCTGGGTCGCGCCGTGGTGGCTGGGGTACAGACCCGTGAACATCGAGGCGTGGACCGGCAGCGTCCAGGGAGCCGGTGCGACGGCCTCCTCGAAGACGCGGGCCTCGCTGGCGAAGTCCTCGAGCGCGGGTGAAGTCGGTTCGTCGTGACCGTAGACCGACAGGCGGTCCTGTCGGACCGTGTCAAGCACGACGAACAGTACGTTCAGCGACCCCGCCGTCATACCACTACGGAGTCGTGCACTCGGTTAAATTCGGCGGTCGCACCGCTCGCCGACCGGAGTGAAGAGAGAAAACCGGCGTTAGAACGGCGCTTCCGGGCCTTCGTCGTCGACGCTGCCGCCGCGGGTCTCACCGGGGAACGACGGCGAGGCGCCGCCGGACATGCCCTCGCTGCCACCCATGCCAGTGTTGGCGTGGACTTCGTTAATCTCGGGAATCTCCTTGGTCATGCGGGTTTTGATCGCCTGAATCGTCATCGGGGAGATGCCACAGCCGGAGCACGCGCCACCGAGCTGGATGGTGACTGTGCCGCTCTCACGGTCGATCTCCTGGATGGCCGCACTGCCGCCGTGCATCTGGATCTGCGGGAAGTTCCGACGGAGGAAGTTCGTGATCTGCTCGCGCAGGTCGTCCTCCGACTCCTGTGTCTCGGTGCTCATCGTACCCTAGGTGGGGTGTCGTCGGTCTTAGGCCTTTGGACTAACCGGCTCGAATGCTGCTGACCGTCACCGGGTCGCCTCGAACTCGTCGAGAAATCGGTTATACTCTGCCAACGCCGCCTCGATGGGCCTGGAATCGCGCATGTCGACGCCGGCGTCATCGAGGAGTTCGAGTGGATAGGCCGAGGAACCACGGGAGAGGAAGTCCCGGTAGCGCTCTGCGGCGGGGTCGCCTTCGTCGCGGATCTGGTCGACAAGCGCCACCGCCGCCGAGATGCCCGTCGCATACTGGAAGACGTAGTACGCCCGATAGAAGTGGGGGATGCGCATCCACTCACGGGGGATGCGGTCGTCGACCACCGCCGGCTCGTAGTAGGTCCCCTTCAACTCCGCGTACAGGTCGTCCAGTCGATCGGCTGTCAGCGGTTCGCCTGCAGCCGAGCGTTCGTGGGCGCGGTGCTCGAACTCCGCGAACATCGTCTGGCGGTACAGCGTCGAGCGGATGCGCTCCAAGTACTCGTTGAGAACGTGCCGGCGAAGGCGCTCGTCGTCGACGGCGTCGAGCAGGTGGTGTGTCAGCAGCGTCTCGTTGACGGTGGAGGCAATTTCCGCGATGAAGATGGTGTAGTCGGCGTAGACGTACGGCTGGGCGTCGCTTGCGAGTTCCGAGTGCATCGAGTGGCCCAGCTCGTGGGCCAGCGTGTACAACGATTCGACGTCATCCTGGTAGTTGAGCAGGATGTACGGCTGGGAGTCGTAGGTCCCCGAGCTGTAGGCGCCGGACTGCTTACCCCGCGTCTCGTAGACGTCGACCCAGCGCGAATCGAGGCCCTCGGCCATGCGCGACTGGTAGGCGGCACCGAGCGGCGCGACCGCGTCGATGACGTACTCGCGGGCATCTTCCCAGGGTATCTCCGGGCTCTCGCCCCCGACCAGCGGGACGTAGAGGTCCCACATGCGCAGCTCGTCGGCATCGATCACCTCCCGTTTCAACTCCGCGTGACGGTGCAGCGGCCCGAGCGTGTCACGGACGGTGTCGATGAGCGTGTCGTAGACGGCCTCGGGGATGTTCGGGCCGTCGAGGGACGCCTCGCGGGCGGAGTCGTATCGACGGGCGGAGGCGAGCTTCTCGTCGGCCTTGACGCTCTTGCGGTAGGCCGTCGCTACCGAGTTCCGGACTGTCTCCCACTCGTCGTAAAAGGCTTCGTAGACCTCTCGGCGAAATTCGCGGTCTGCCCGTCGTTGGAGTGTGGTGAAGTTGTTGAGCGTGATCTCGACGTCGTCGCCGTCCGGATCTTCGACGCTCGGGAACGTCATGTCGGCGTTCGCGAGCATGTTGTAGACTTCGCCCGAGGCGCCGGTGACTTCGCTCAGGTCGGCGAGCAGTTCCTCCACCTCGGCCGAGCGGGTGTGGGCCTTCATTCGCAAGACGTCGTCGAGGTAGTGCTCGTAGGTCTCGAGTGCGGGCTCGTCGTCGAGGTATGATTCGAGGGTGTCGCGGTCGAGGGACTGGAGTTCGGGCTCCAGAAAACTCGCGGCGCTCGAGGCCTCGGCAGACAGTGACTGCGCCCGTGTGGCCATCGCCTGGCCGGCGTCGTCGCGAGTGTCCTCGTCACGGCGGAGCCGGGCGTAGGTCGTGACTTGGGCCACCTCGCGCATGACCCGTTCGTAGACCTCGAGGGCGTCGAGGAGCGTCGCGGCGTCCGTGGTTACTCGCCCCTCGAAGGCTCGAATCTCGTCGAGCGCGTCGCTGGCGTCGTCGAAGGATACCTCCCACTCGTCGTCGCTCTCGAACAGCGACGAGAGCTCCCAGGTGTGGGCCTCGTCGACCTCGCTGCGCTCGGGCACGGCGCTCATGGGCCGCGTTACTCGCCACTGCAAGTAAGGGTTCGTTGTCGCGGCGGCCTCACTTGTCGACGTCGTCGGCGATGCTCTGGCTGACCCGAGTGCGGGCGGCCAGCGCCGCGGCTCGGTCTCGGAAGACGGCCCGGGCCGACGCGGCGGCGGCCGAATCAACCGTGAACTCGATTTCGGGGTAGTCGACGTCGGTCAGGACCAGCGGTTCCGGTGACGCGGTTGCGATCCCTGCAGGTCCGGAGAGCGACTTCTCGCCGAGGATTCGCTCGACGAGTGACGGCTCCACGTCACCGTTGGCGACTCGCTCGACGACGGTGACCAGCCGACGCACGAGGTGCCGCGGGAATCCCCCTGCCTCGACGGTCACCACGAGGAAACCCCCGCAGTATGAGACACCACCCGACAACGTCCGGACCGTTCCACTGTCGTCTGGCGTCAGGTTGTGGAAGTCGTGTCGGCCGCAGAGGCGGTCGAGCGCTAGACGCGCCCGCTCCTCGTCCGCCGCCGGTGCGTGGAGGTAGTAGGTGTACTCGCGGCTATCGGCGTCGTGGGTTGCGTGGAAGTCCACGGGAACGTCCGCCACCGCCCAGGCCCGGACGTCGGCGGGGAGTTCGGCGTTGAGCGCGGCGGCGGACAGCCAGTCCGGGGCGGCGAAGGCGACGGTCTGGGCCGACGCGGAGACACCGGCATCGGTTCGACCCGCTGCGGCGTAGCCGTCGGGCACATCATCGGTGACGCCGAGCGTGCGGAGCGCGGTGAGGACGGAGTCGGACACGGTGGGGACGTCTGGCTGGCGCTGAAAGCCGCGGTAGCGAGTACCGTCGTAGGCAAGCCGGTAGGCGCGGCGCGAGACGTCCCCGGTCACGATCCCAGTAGCAGCGACTCGCCGGTCATCGCTGGCGGCTGCGGGACGTCGAGCAGCGCCAGGATTGTCGGGGCGACGTCCGCGAGTCCACCACCCTCGCGGACTCGGTAGCCGCCGGTGGCGTCGCCGTTCGTTTCGTCCGGCGTGATGGAGATGAACGGGACGGGGTTGGTCGTGTGGGCAGTGTGGGGCTGCTCAGGCGTGCCCATATCGTCGGCGTTCCCGTGGTCCGCGGTGACCAACACGTGTCCTCGCGCCGATCGCATCGCGGCAACCAGCCGATCGAGTTGCTCGTCGACCGCCTCGACAGCGGCGACGGCGGCTTCGAAGTCGCCCGTGTGGCCCACCATGTCCGCGTTTGCGTAATTGCACACGACGACGTCCGGGTCCGCCCGGCCGATCACGTCGATTGCCCGGTCCGTCACCGCGGGTGCGCTCATCTCCGGCGTGCGGTCGTACGTCGGCACGTCCGGACTCGGGACAATCTCGCGGCGCTCGCCGGGGAACTCGAGTTCCCGTCCGCCGTTGAAGAAGTACGTGACGTGGGCGTACTTCTCCGTTTCCGCGATGCGGAGCTGGGTATGGCCCGTCTCTGCAAGTACCTCGCCGAGCGTGTCCGTGGGCTGTCGCGCGGGAAACGCCACGGGCAGGTCGAACGTCTCGTCGTACTCCGTCATCGTCACGAGGTGGATGTCCGGACGCTCGTCGGGCCACGCCGGAGATTTGTCGGGTTCCCACTCCGGCTCGATTCCCGCGAGCATGCGCGTCAACTGGCGGGCCCGGTCGGCTCTGAAATTGACGAAAAGTGCGACGTCGCCATCGTCCATGGGGTGGCCGCCGCCGACGACCGTCGGTTCGACGAACTCGTCGGTGTCGTCGCGCTCGTACGAAGCCTCGACCGCCTCGACCGCCGAGTCGGCCGCGTGGGGCGCTTTCGCCCGGGTAACCGCATCGAAGGCCAGGCGCGTGCGCTCCCAGTTGCCGTCCCGGTCCATCGCGTAGTATCGCCCGGTCACGGTGGCAACCTCGCCCGTGCCCCTGGCGGCGGCGTGTGTCTCGAGCTGGGCCAGGTAGCGCACGCCAGCGTCGGGGTTGGTGTCGCGGCCATCGGTGAAGGCGTGGGTTACGGTTGGAACGCCCCGGTCAGCCGCGAGGTCGATCACCGCCTGGAGGTGGGTCTGGTACGAGTGAACCCCGCCGTCGCTGACCAGTCCGAGGAGGTGCAGCGTGTTCTCCCCGGCCCGCTCGAGCGCGGTCTCGATCGCCGGATTCTCGTCGATCGGCGGGTCGACGGGGTTTTCCGGTCCGCTCGGAAGCCGTGGGTCGCCCCGCCACCGGCGGATTGCGTCGGTGATCCGCGCGGACTCCTGGGCGACGACCCGGCCGGCGCCAATGGTAAGGTGGCCCACCTCGCTGTTGCCCATCTGGCCGTCGGGGAGTCCAACGGCTGGGCCGTGGGTTGTGAGCTCGCCGGCGGCGCCGATCTCGGTGAGTCGGTCGACGGTCGGCGTGTCCGCCGTGCGGACGGCGTCGCGGGCGTCGGGATCGGGATTGTGTCCCCAGCCGTCGAGGATCACCAGGCCGACCTGCATACTCGCCCGTCGGCACCGGCGCGTACGAGGGTTTCGCTTCGGGAAGGCAGCGGAGTTATGTGCCGGGCGGGACTTCCGGGGGTATGGAGACCCAACTGCTCTCGTCGCAGCTCGCCGACGAGATCGTCACCACGGCCCGGACGGCCACCGGCGACAGCCTCCGGTCGGTGACGTACTTCACGCGGTCGGACTTCGAGCAGCTGTACCTCCGTGAGGATTTAGAGCGGGACGCCGACCTCAACACTTTCGTCGGCCACGAGTGGCGGGGCTACCGGGAGACGGATAACGCCTACCAGAGCTCCGAACTTGGTGCCTACAAGTTCACTGTCCGCGCCTTCGAGAACGGCTACCTGTTACGGGTGGCCACCGAGCGCCGTGGCGTCCTCATCACGACCGACGGGCTGAGTATGCAGAGCTACGAGGAGATCGCTGAGGCGCTGCGTCGCCTGCTCGAAAGCGCGAACGACTCGGACTGATCCGACGGATACGGTCGGTGCGCTCGCGATGCACGTCAACCTCCACGCGATAACGGGCTTCCACAGCTGTGCTGCCGACCGAGGGGGAGTGGCGTGATCGGTAGCAATCACGGCAAACGTCGCGAGGTAACGGGCCGTCGTCCACCCACCTGGCCGGCGTGGGCACTTCAGTGTGGACCGGCTCCGAAGAATCAAATGGCTGCCACACCGGGCTGGACGTGTATGACTGACGAGTATTCGATCGTCCAACCGTCCCACGTGGAAATCGGCCGAACGAACTCTAGCGGGACGCCTTATAGAGAACTGACCCCGCTGCTCGGCTGTACCGAGATGCGTGTGAATCAAATCCTCCTCGAGCCCGGGGATCGGATGACGCAGCATTTCCACGAAGGGCAGGAAGAGCTGTACATCGCCCAAACCGACGGGCAGATCGCCATCGCAGACGAGATCCACGACGTCCAACAGGGGGGTATTGTACGCGTCCATTCGGACACCGTCCGGTATTTACTCAACCGAACTGAGGACGACACCCACCGCTGGTTGGCGCTCGGAGCTCCTCCGGTCGGGTCCGGTGACGACTGGGGTGCGGCGGTCAGTGTCGAGTGAGCACGTGGAGACTCAGTCCCGCTGAACGCGACTCAGTAGTACGTTCACGACGCAACACAGCGTGAGGGACGGATCGTGATGGACACCAGGCAGCACATCGACAGACTCGGTGACCGAACGCACTGCTGCCCGGTTCGTTCCACCTTTCGCTGACTGTCACGTTCTCCATTCCGCACCCGAATCGGGACCCTCGGCGAAATCTCCACACGTGCCGAATTCTCGTCACTGTTCGAACGGCTCGATCGACGCGACTCGCAACGAGCACGGTCGCGGCGGTTGCGCGGTCGGTAGCGCCGATCGTCATCGCGGGGCTGCTCTGTACGATCTCGCTGCCGCTTTCGAGGGAGGCGGTCCGATACTCGGAGACGAAAGCGACCCACGCGCTTTTGTCCCGGCCCCGCCCATCCACCAGCCATGACCCTCGACCCGGTACACGTTGACGGCGTCGCGCGCCTCGCTGGCCGGGTCGGACAGGCCGTCGACGCCACCGACCACACCGGCGTCGCCGAGACGGCCTGGCGGGACTTCCTCGACCCGCTGCTCGACGACGGCGAGCCCGTGCTCGAGCCCCTCTCCGACCTCGCCCGCCGTCGCGTCGACGCCGCCGACATCGCCCTCAAGGACCCGCCATTCCCCTCCCACCACGGCCTCGACGCCGGCACTATCAACCCGACGACCTTTACTAACGGGCTCGTACTCGACGTCTCACAAGCGGCCATGGCGGGGGTTCCCACGGACGTTGACCTCCACCGGGCGCGGACTATCGTGATGACGGTCCACACGAACGACGCCACGCTGGACCTCTCGGACGACTGGCGCCTCGATGACGCGGGTTACGCTCGACGGCGGATCCTCCACGCCCCCCGCGTCGACCGCTACGAGCAGACCGTCGTCCACGCGCTGGCGTTGTACCTCGCGGAGAGCCGCCACGCACTCGACCAGGCGGACGTCGTCGACGACCTACTCGTGCTCGACGGTCCCATCTACCCGACGGGCCTGCTCAAGTGGCGGGACCGCGACCCCGAACTGCGACGCTTGCTCTCGGACGCCGACGTCCCACGACAGGTACTCGGCAACTACCTGGAACTCGTCGAGAGGTTCGTCGACCGGGACGTGCCCGTGATGGGCTTCGTCAAACACAGCGCCTCGAAGGCCATCACCCGCACTCTCCGGGACACAGTTGGGGCGCCGTGGGTCGACGACGCGGCCTTTTTCAGGGAGCTCCTTCGCCGCGCTGGCGACGACGGCGAGGCGCGGACGGAGGAATTGACATTCACGAACTGGTTTCGCTCGCGTGTCGGGACGGATGCGCTTGTCGCGGATCCGGACGAACTGGCTCTGACTCACGACCGTTCGCTGCAGAGTGACGAGTACGAGGTGACGTTCATGGTGATCTACGACCCCCGTGACGACCTCGTCTACCGCGTCGAGGCGCCCGCGGCGGTGACGACCGACGAGTCGACGCGTACGGCCCTGACTGATCACGCACTCGCATCGGTCGCCGCAGAGCGGGGCCCGCCGCCGGCCGTCGCCAAGGCCGACGCCCTCGCGCGCATCGACCGCGATGGCAAGGCGGCGCTACGCCGCCGGATCGAACGGGAGTTCGCAGCCGACCGCCGGAGGACCTACAACGACCGGCGCTGGGGCGCCGTTTCTGAGTTCGAGGGCGTCTGAATCGGTGGGACTCGGCGTGTGCGAAGGCCCTCGCGTCGCTCGCGCGTTGTGTCCGCTCGGCGTTTGCCGCGTCGCCCTCGATCCGGTGGATTCCTCTGATGGATTCGAGTATAAATCCACTTATTGGACTGATATTGCTCCATTATCTCAACAAATCACCGGCTCAACGACTCGGGCTTCCTGGTGGCTCGAGCGTACCGATGGCTTTCGGGTGGGAGTACTCGACTGAGCTCGCGGGAACTGATCCGTGTGGCAGCACCCTACACCCGGATTTTCCGCGTTACCGACTCGGTGTCGCCGAAGCTCGGGTGGAATAGTGAGTGCCGGCCGGTCCCGCCGGTGACGGTGACGACGAACTTCTCCGGCGAGGCTGCCATTGGGACGAGCTGGTGATCGGCAAGCCCCTTAGCGTGGGTCGGCAGGCCCCCATCGTCCGGCTCCCACATGCCGACGTCTTTGTGCA
>CAYUFG010000003.1:28392-39062 GCA_964443815.1 uncultured Halobacteriales archaeon
GCGTGGGTCGGCAGGCCCCCATCGTCCGGCTCCCACATGCCGACGTCTTTGTGCACCTCGTGTGGGATCCTGGCGTGGTCGTAGAGGAAGCGCTTAATGTCGGTTTTGTCCCAGCCGTCGCGAGCGATGGTCTTGGCGTGCTCGGGCGAGAGTACGACGTGGGGCTCGCCGCGGTCGTTCAGGTACGCGAGGTTGGTGCCCACTTTCGCCATCGTGTCAGCGATCGTCGTCAGGACGCCGACGGCATCGTCGGCGACGTGATCGTTGCAGTTGTGGGGCGACTCGGCGCCGAAGAGGGTGACGGTGCTCTCGTCGGCATCGTAGCCCCGCTCGACGTGAAGCGGCTCGAAGGGCGACGCTGCTTCGTTCTCTGCGACGCAGAGGCCGTACTTGTGTGGTCCGCCGTGGGTGGCCTTGTCTCCCTGGCCGGCGACGGCGCCACCGGCGTTCATATAGACGAAGGTCAGCGCCCGGCCGATCGTCGCATTTGCCCGCCAGCCCTGGCCGTACGCGTTGTCGCTGCCGTTGATGTTGAGTCGGTCGGCGATCGGTCCATTGACGACGACAGCCGGCCAACAGGGGTGGGTCGTCGCGAGCATCCCGTAGAGGTTGAACTTGTCCGCCGTCGAGGCATCGAGGGCGGCGAGCACCACTGGGAAGTAGTCGGCCTCGATCCCCGCCATGACCGCGTTCGCGGCGGTGGTCTCGACGTCGATCGGCGTGTACGAGGGTGGTATCTCGCCGATCACCTCGTCGGCCGGCCGGTCCGTCGTCTCGAGGACGGCGTCCACACGATCCCTCGTCGGCTCGACGATCGGCAGTCCGTCGGGTGAATCGTACTCGAACATTGGCGGGCCGATCAGCTCTCTGCCGTGTATCGGCCCTGGTACCGCTCCACGAGGGCGTCGGTGGAGCCGGTCAGAGCGTCGACCACTTCGGCGACGATGGCGTCGGTGACGCGCTCCTCGCGGACCGTTTCGGGGTCAAGATCCGCGATGGGATGTTCGAACTCGACGATTGGCAGGCCCGGACACTCCTGGTTCTCGGCTTCGAACTGACAGAGCGTGGTGAACTCCTCGGAACAGAAGACGACGGTCGGAATACCTCGTTTCTCGAGCTGGATGGCGTCGTGCATCGTCCACGACGAGCACGACCCGCAGTCGCCGTAGGCCGTGAGTACGACGTCGTATTCGGCGAGTTGATCGTATACCTCGTCCTCGGCGGGACTCGTCGCCGTCGGCTTCGTGACCAGGTCCGCAACGGTGACGTCAGCGCGCTCCTGGAGGCGGTCGGCCACGCTCTCCAGGAAGTGATCGGAATTCTTCTTCGCGTTCGAGAGGAGGCCCACAGTCTTGCCGTCCAGCGAGGAGGGGCGGTCCGACAGAACGGAGTCCCCGCCCGTGGTTCGGTCGGGGACCGGGCTGACGGTTTCTTCCTTTGACATACTTCCTCCGGGTTCGCCTCTGGCGCACTTGTATCTTTCTTCGACTGCGAGAGGGGACCGTAACCCCCCCTCCCGTTGGGCAAGCGGTTCGGCTTCGGACAGGGCCGTTCATATTTTTCTTGTGACGGATTCGGTGTCGCCGAAGGAAGAGCAGAACAGCGAGTGGCGGCCCGTCCCACCTGATACCGTAATCACGAACTGCTCGGGTCTCGACGCGAGAGGGACCAGCTGGTGGTCAGCCAGACCGCGGGCGTGGCTCGCCAACCCGCCGTCGTAGGGCGTGTCCATGCCGAGATTCCGGTGGCGGTGGCGGGGGATGCGGGCGTGATCGTAGAGGTACCGCTTGACGTCGGTTTTATCCCAGCCGTCCCCCGCAATCGTCTTGGCGTGCTCCGGTGAGAGCACGACGTGGGGCTCACACCTCTCGGTCAGGTAGGAGGTGTTCGCGCCGGGGACGGCGATCCCGTCGGCGATCGTCCGCAGGATGCCTTGGGCGGAGTCGGCGACGTGGTCGTTCAGGTTGTGGGGCGCCTCGATGC
The DNA here is from genome assembly GCA_964443815.1 of uncultured Halobacteriales archaeon. Lineage (GTDB taxonomy): Archaea > Halobacteriota > Halobacteria > Halobacteriales > Haloarculaceae > CAYLJD01. The sequence continues at coordinate 30,376 of CAYUFG010000003.1, forward strand.
CGAAGACGGTGACGGTGCTCTCGTCGGCATCGTAGCCCCGCTCGACGTGCAAGGGCTCGAAGGGCGATGCGGCTTCGTTCTCGGCGACGCAGAGTCCGAGTTTGTGTGGCCCACCGTGGGTCGCCATGTCCGTCCGGCCTGGATCTGCGCCGGCGACGTTCATGAAGATCAGCGTGAGGGCCCGGCCGATGGCCGCGTTCGCCCGTGATCCCTGGCCGTAGGCGTTTCGGCCGGCCTCGAGGCCGATCTCGTCGACGATCGGGCCGTTGACGAGGACCGTCGGCCAGTGGGGCTCGGTCGTCGCGAGGATGCCGTAGAGGTTGAACCGCTCCGCGAGGGCCGCTTCGAGCGCGGCGAGCACCACAGGGTAGTGTTCGGGCCGACAGCCCGCCATCACCGCGTTCGCGGCGAGCGTCTCCACTGATGCCACGCGCTCGCTCAGGGGGAACGGGCCGACCGTTTCGTCGGCACTCGGCTCCACCGCGTCGACGAGCGCGTCGACGCGGTCGCGGGTCGCCGGCGTGACCGGCCGCCCGTCCGGTCCGACTTCGATGTCGTCCATGCCAGGCACCGACGGCCGATGGCGGCAAAAAGGGTGGCGGCCTCAGGGATCGTATCGTTTCGCGTCGTTCCGACCGAGGACGCTGTAGGACGGCGCGCCGATGCCGACAACGTGGCACCCCTCGTTCGCGCCGGCCGGCACGAACGCCCGCTGGGGGCTATCAGGCTCGACGACGAAGGCCTGCCCCGCCGCGACCGCGTATTCACGATCCGGCGTCTCGACGTGCAGCGTCCCGTCGATCACGTAGAAGGTCTCCTCCTGCTCCTCGTGATAGTGCATGTAATCGCTACCGCCCAGGCCCTGGCCGGGGTCGGCGTGGTAGATCCGCAGCCCGATTTGCTCGGGGCCGCGGCTCGGTGTCGGGATCGGCGCCTCGGACCCATTGTCGGCCGGCGGCGGGACGAAGTGGTCACTGACCTCGACGCAGTCGACAGCCCGGTCGGCGAGCGGCTCGATCGTTCCGGCGTCGACCAGTTCGTACCCCATTGTCGCGTGGACATCCGCGGACCGGTTAAGCCTTGATCCCGTGGTGGGGGAAACGCGGAAGTGAGCCCGGACCGTCACGCCCGCTAATGTCCGATCTGGAGGATTTCACGGAGTACGACGACCGTGGCGAGACTGCGGACGAGTCGCCACCCACCGACGAGGGCGCCGACTTCGAGGCCTACGAGGCGACGCCTGCGGGCCAGGATCGGGGCATCGGCGTGCTGTCGGCCGCTGAGGGGCTGCGAATCCACGAGGAGGCCACGGAGACACGGCTTCGGGCCTACGTCACTGCGGGCAACCGAGCGGACCTCCGGATCGGGACCTACCTCGTCGCACCGTATCCGGACGGCGAGCTGCTCTTCGCCCGCGTCGCAGGCCTCGACTACGCTCAGGCGTTCCGGGCGGACGACGCCACCGAGATCCACGCCCGGCGAGCGATGCGCCAGCGGGGCATCGACGAGGCCGACTTTAAGCTCATGGCCGATCTCGAGCCGGTAGCCGTGCTCTACGAACAGGGTGGCAAGCTCCGCCGGCGGATGCCCGACAGGGTGCCGAAACCGGAGACGATCGTCCGCCACAGCGACGACAGCACGGAGATCACCACGGGTCTCAAAATTCCCGAGGAGGGCGTCTTCCTGGGCCATCTCGCGGTGGGCGGCGAAAAAGTCCGTACGGTCGCCGAGCCGCCGACGATCGCCTACAGGCTCCGGGACGACTACGACCGCGGCGACCCGCTCGTCTTTCGGCACACGCTGATCGCAGGCGGAACCGGCTCCGGGAAAACCCACGTGGCGAAGAACGCCCTCCGGCAGTACCTTGCCGACGACGTCGCCTACCCGGTCGCCGCCGGCGAAGACCGCACGGTGAACCCAGCCGTCGTCGTCTTCGACCCGCAGGACGAGTACGCCCAGATGCACGACGACGGCGACTATCCTCGGGACTTTGCCCGTCGGTGCGACCGCGAGAACATCGCCCACGGCGGTCATGACGACACCGTTGCCTTCGTGCCCGACGTCGGCGGTGCGAGCTACGCCGCCGACCACCACCGGGCGGAGCAGGTCACCTTCACGATCCCGTTTTCGATGGTCGCTGAAAACCCCTGGCTGATGGCCGGGAGTGCTCTCAACGACAACCAGTACAACGCCCTCGCCCACGAGCTCCTGCCGCGGTTCGACCGTGAGTACGGCGATGGCGCCACGTACGAGCAGTTCACGACGTTCCTTGACGACCCCGGTCTGCGGGAGGAACTCCACGAGTCCGGTCGCGTCCACGAAGCCACCTTCGACGCGGTCGGCCGGCGGGTCCGTGGCTTCGACCACGTCTTCGACCAGGACGCCAAGCCGATCACCCAGCGCATTCACGAGTTCGTCCGGCCGGGTGGGCTGACGGTTGTCCCAACCTATCACATAAACGATACCCGGGCGACCGAGACGGTCGTCCTCGCGCTCTCCTCGTTGTTGGTCGACGAAAAGCTCTCGAACGACCCCACATATGAGCGCATCGAGTCGACGCCGCTGATCCTCGGCATGGACGAGGCCCACAACTTCCTCACCGACGCCGAGAGTGTCCAGGCCAGACACGTCATCGGCAAGTTTACCGACGCGGCGAAACAGGGCCGGAAGGAACGGCTTGGTCTCTTCCTCGTCACGCAGGATCCCCAGGACGTCGCCGATCCGGTCTTCAAGCAGATCAACACGACTGCTGTCCTCAACCTTGGCGACGAGGACGCCATCTCGGCGGTGAATATTCCGAGCGAACTCGAATCCAAGGTGCCATACATGGAACAAGGCCAGCTAGTGGTTTACTCGCCGGACAACTCAGAACCCGTCGAGCTGATCGGCCTCGAACATTGCCTGACCCGGCACGGCCGGGACTGACGGCAGGCTCTTTCTGTCGTCGATTCCATGCCCGATTCATGGATACGACCGGCGTCACGCTGGGGAGCCGCGGCCGCGAGGACCTGTTCGACTACGTCACCATCGCTGAGGAGCGTGGCCTGGACTCCATCTGGGTGGGCGAATCCTACGGCGCCGCGGCGGTCCCCCTGTTGACGCGACTCCTGGAGCGGACCGACTCGATAGACGTCTGTTCGGGAATCCTCAACGTGTATGCCCGCACCCCCGCGCTCGTGGCGATGACCGCGAACAGCCTGGCGACCCTCGACGACGGTCGTTTTCGACTCGGACTCGGGACGAGCGGGCCGGCGGTGATCGAGGACTTCCACGGCGTCGACTTCGAGCGCCCGCTCCGGCGAACCCGCGAGTACGTCGAGGTCGTCCGGGCCTTCCAGTCCGGCGAGAGGGTGGACTACGACGGCGACCTGTTCGATCTGTCGGGATTCGCTCTCGACGCCGACAGGACGTACGAGACACCGATCTACCTGGCGGCGATGGGTGAGGGGAATCGCGAACTTGCCGGCGCGCTCGCGGACGGGTGGATCCCGCTCATGGTGCCGAACACCGCTCTTGACGATGCCCTGGGCGCCGTGCGCGCGGGGGCGGACCGCCACGGCCGATCGCTGGCCGACGTCGACGTCGCTCCGTGGGTTCCAACGTGCGTCTCCGATCAGGATCCTGAGGCCGCACGCGAGGCCGTCCGCTCGTTGATCGGTTTCTACATCGGCGCCATGGGTAACTACTACGCGAACGCCGCGACTGCCTTCGGCTTCGGCGACGAGGCCGACGCGATTCGAGCGGGCTGGCGGGAGAACCATCAGACCGGTGCGGATGCGGCCGTCACCGACGAGATGATCGACGCGTTCGGCGTCGCGGGCAGTCCGGCTGAAGCCGCGGCGAGCGCCGAGCGGTTCGTCGATGCCGGCGCGGACAATCCCATCGCCTACGTCCCAGCCAAGTGGGCCGACGACTCGTTGGTCCGCGAGACGGTCACGCACCTCTGAGAGGGTAGCTTTATCTCTGCGTCGAGCCAGTCCCCGGCATGCGACGCGTCAGATTCCGCGACGTCGACGGCCGTGCGCGGACCGGCGAGTGGACCGACGCCGGGATCGAGTACAGCGGCCAGGTGTACGAACCCGATGCGGTGGATGTCCTCCCGCCGACGGAGCCGAGCAAGATAGTCGGCGTCTCGACCAACCACCGGGATCTAGTCGAGTCGCGGGACGATCTCGAGTGGCCCGACCGCCCAAAACTCTTCGTCAAGACCCCCAACTGCGTCGTTGGCCACGGCGACACGGTCAAGCTGATCCCGGGCAAGGAGTTCAGCTTCGAGGGCGAGCTCGCGGCGGTGATCGGCCAGCAGTGCAAGAATGTCGACGCTGCGGACACCATGGAAGTGGTGTCCGGATTCACCTGTATGAACGAGATCTCGAACCACACCGACAAGGACACTTACGCCGCCCGACGGAAGGCGACCGACGACATGGCGCCGACGGGCCCGGTCGTCGCCTCGCCCGATCGCGTCCCGGCGGACGCAGACATCGAACTCCGGATCGACGGCGAGGTGCGCCAGCAGTCAGACCGCTCTCGCTACATCTTCGGCCTACCCGAGATCATCGAGGAAATCACGACGTACTTCACCCTGGAACCCGGGGATGTCGTTCCGATGGGCTCGCCACCTGGCCCAGCCCCGCTGTCGGACGGCGACCACGTCGAGGTCGAGATCGAGGGAGTGGGGACACTCGAGCACGACGTCAGCATCGACGGGCCGCCGGCCTGAGCGGCGTGGGCTCGCGCCGGTCGCTGATCGGCGAGCACGCCCACATCCGCTCTGACACGGACTTCCAACTGCCGCTCCGGGTGGACCTGTTGCCGTCGCTCGGATCGGGCCTCGGCTCGCCCGTGCTCGCCGCGCTGATCGACCCCTTTGGCGTCAGCCTGCCGAAGTCCGCTGTAGTGTCCTGAGGAGAGCTGCGTGCCGTGTGCCGGTTCCGTCTCGGTGATCTGCCACGGGCCACCTTCGGACTCGTCGGCCGGGCACAGCCATACACCCCCACCGATACCGCCTTAGTGTTCGGCCTCCGACGCGACCTCGACGAGCTCGTCGACGGGGACCGTCCCCTCGCGATCGAACGACGCGAAGACCGCTTCGTACCGCGCCGACGGGAGCACGAGTACGAGGACGTCCTCCATGAAGAGCGCCTGGGCCTCGAACTCCCGCCCGATCAGCTGCTTGAACTCGTCACCGGAGACCTGGTTCGCCATGATCAACCGATAGGCTTCATCGAGATCCTGGTCGCTGTACACCGATTCCAGGTCGTCTCGCACGTACTCGAGGGTGAAATCGATCGATCCCAGGTGGGCGATGACGCGCGTATCAGCGCCATCGACGTCCCGAAGCCGATCAACAATTTCGGACATGTGAGTGAACGCTTCAGCCCGCAAGTAAACGTGTTCATTCCGACAGGCTAGGCGGTAGAAACGTTCGACGCTGGACGGCGGCCCCTCATTCGAACGCCAGCATCGCTCTACATGGGCCCGGGCGGATTTGAACCACCGCATACCCGGTTATGAGCCGGGGGCTCTTACCTGACTGAGCTACGGGCCCGCACCTCGCGATACCGGAGCCCACCCCAAAACTCTGCCGTCTATCGCTGCCCAGCCACGTCGGGCGGGCCGGGTCGAAGGGGCAGCGGGCACCGCGAATCCGGTCGATGCAAGCACCGAAGCGAGCCCGAAGGCCGAGCGAGGTGTAGTAGGTAGCCCGCTGGGGCTTTCCGGAATCCATTCGCATAGAACCTTTCGACCGAGAAACCGACTGAAGAATCGAGCGCCGCCGCCAGGGCTCGAACCTGGGACAACCGCGTTAACAGCGCGGTGCTCTACCAGCTGAGCTACGGCGGCTCGACCGGAGGTAACCGGAAACGCCCAATAGGCGTTTCGCTTTGGGGGACACCGATACGCTTTCACGGACTCCTCCAGAACTGTGCCCATGCCCGACGCGGTCGACGCCGTCCTCGAGCGGGTCCGAGAGCGCGTCACGCCGGACGCCGCCGAGCGGGTAGCCTTGGCCGAGGCCGTCGACGAGGTACTCGCCCGCGCCGAACGGGCCGTCGCCGACTTGCCGGTCGAAGCGGAGGTGCTTCACCTCGGCTCGACCGCTAGGGAGACCTGGCTCGCCGGGGACCGCGACATCGACGTCTTCGTTCGCTTTCCGACGGACCTCGACCGCGAGGACCTCGAGACGCTCGGCCTCCAGGTCGGCCACGCCGTCCTTTCGGACGGCCGCGAGGAGTACGCCGAACACCCGTATGTCGTCGGTACCGTCGACGGCTTTCACGTCGACCTGGTGCCGTGCTACGCCGTTGCCGACCCGACAGCCATCCGGTCTGCTGTCGACCGCACGCCATTCCACAACGATTACCTCGCCGCCCGGCTCGACGACGACATCGTCGGCGACGTCCGCGTCGCCAAGCAGTTTCTCACCGGCATTCGCGCCTACGGTAGCGACCTTCGAACTGAGGGATTTTCGGGCTTCCTCGTCGAGTTACTCGTCCTCGAGTACGGGAGTGTTCGGGGACTCCTCGAGGCGGCCGCCGACTGGCACCCACCGGTCCGGTTCGACCCCGAGGGCCACGGCGATACCGCGTTCGACGATCCGCTAGTGGTGATCGACCCGACGGACCCGGAACGGAACGTGGCCGCGGTATGTAGCGAGGCCAACGTCGCCAGGTTCCAGCACTACGCCCGCGAACTCCTCGCCAGTGCGAACGAGGACCATTTCGAGCCCACTGCGCCGGATCCGCTCGACGGGGACGGGCTCTCGGCCGCTCTCGACCGCCGGGGAACGACGCCTGTTGCGCTGCGCTTCGTGGCTCCCGACGTGGTCGAGGACCAGCTCTACCCCCAGCTCGCGAAGTCGCTCGAGGGTGTCACCGGCGGCCTCGACCGCCGGGGTTTCGACGTGCTCCGGGCGGCGGCCTGGGCCGACGAGACGGCGGTCCTCTACGCAGACCTGGCCGTGGCCGAGCGACCGAGCGTAGAGCGCCACGAGGGACCGCCGGTCCACGTGCGGGAACACGCGGAGGACTTCCTCGAGACCTATACGGACGACGACGCGGTCGCGGGTCCGTTCGTCGACGGCGACCGATACGTCGTCGAGCGTCCGCGGGCGTTCGAGACGGCTGCGGCCTTCCTCGACTCCGACGACCTCTTCGACGTCGCGCTCGGGGCGGATGTCGAACGCGCACTCGGCCAGGGCTACGACGTTCTTGTCGGCGAAGACGTGACGGCGCTCGCCGGCGAATTCGGCGTGGAACTAGCAGCCTTCTACGACCCGAAACCTTGAGCGACAAGCCGGTCGATGACTTCGGTGGCCGGCCCCTCGGGCTCGCCCGATACCGGCGCCGGTTCGTACCCGTCGAAGGTTTCGTGGACGATCCGGACGCTCTGTGAGAGCGTGTCCAGGCCGTAGCCCCCCTCGAGCACGAAGGCGAGGCCAGCGTTGACGTCCGACGAGAGATCGGCCAGTGTCGCTGCCAGGCGGCCGTACGCCTCGGTCGACAGCCGCATTCGGGAGATGGGATCGTGCTCGTGGGCGTCGAAACCCGCGCTGACGAGGACCAATCCGGGATCGAAGGATCGGATCGTCGGCGCGACCACCCGCTCGAGGGCCGCCTGGTAGGCAGCGTCTCCAGCTCCGGGAGGAAACGGCACGTTGCAAGTTGTCCCCTCGCCGGCGCCAGCGCCGGTCTCCTCGACGTCGCCCGTCCCCGGGTACAGGCCCTCCTCGTGGATCGATGCGAAGAAGACGTCGCCGCGGTCGTAAAAGATGTCCTGGGTGCCGTTGCCGTGATGGACGTCCCAGTCGAGTATGGCGACCCGGTCGACCCGGTCCCCGTCAATGACGGCCTGGGCGGCCAGCGCGACGTTGTTGAAGAAGCAAAACCCCATGGCGTCGTCGACGACGGCGTGGTGGCCAGGGGGTCGCCCGAGCGAGAACGGGGTCTCGCGGCCTTTGGCGCCGTCAAGGGCGTCGACGGCGGCCCATCGGGCCAGGCCGGCGCTCGCCAGCGCGGCGTCCCACGTGGCGCCCGTCGCGACGGTGTCGGCGTCCCAACTTCCACCGCCGTTCTCGCAGAACGCCCGAAGATCCGCGACGTAGCTGTCGTCGTGGACCGCGCGAACGGTCTCGGCATCGGCCGCGGGCGGGTCGACGTACTCGACGTTGTGACACTCCGTGAGCACCTCCCTGATCGCGCGAAGTCGGTCGGGACTCTCGGGGTGACGGGGGCCGGTCTGGTGGTCGAGACAGGCGTCGCGGAACCCGAACCTCATTCGAAGTATTGTCGGAGCTCGAAGTACGCCCGGACGTCCGCTGCCTTGATCGTCCGCCGGTCGGCGTGGCGGGCGAGGTACGCGGCGGCCCCGCCGACGTCGGCGGCGAAGGCCTCGAGAATCGACGCAAGCGCCACTCTGGCGTCCATCGCGACACGGTACGCGTCGTCGATGTCGAGCCTGGCGATGCGGTCGACGGGCGCCACGGGCAGGGTCAGTCCCTCCTTGTCGGGAACCGGGTCGACCCCGAAGTCCTCGGCCATGAGGGTCTTCCGGCCGTCGGCGTCGGCACGTTCGGCGGCGTCGGCGGCGATCGCGGCGCCACGATCCTGGATGCGCCGGGCGAGCTCCTCGGCGGCCTCCGCACTCACCCGCAAGTCGCCCGCGTTCGCCCGGATGACGGCGTC
>CAYUFG010000004.1:0-38833 GCA_964443815.1 uncultured Halobacteriales archaeon
TCGCGAACGCGAGCACGAGCATGCCCTTCCAGCCGATCTCGATCAGCTGGTCGATCCTGACACGGGGCACCGCCGAGCGGAGCCACTGGGTGAACAGGAACACTGCCCAGATCTTGATCAGGAACCAGACGAATCCCGGGAGAACCGGGCCGGCGGGCCCACCGAGGAACAGCGTCGTGATGATGGCCCCGCCGAGGAAGATGTGGATGAACTCGCCGAGATACACGAGGACGAAGTACACCGAGGAGTACTCCGTCTGGTAGCCGGCGACGATCTCGGTTGGGGCCTCGGGGATGTCGAAGGGGTTCCGTCCGACCTCCGCGACGTTCGCGGTCACGAACAAGACGAACGCGAACGGGTTGACGATCGCGAACCAGGAGGGGATGGCGATGCCGGCGACCGTGACCAGCGTCTCCTGCTGGACGGCGACGATCTCCGAAAGCTGGAGCGTCCCGGCGAACAGTACCACCGAGACGCCCGTCAGCACGAGGGGGATCTCGTAGGCGAGGTTCTGGGCGACCGCCCGTAGCCCGCCAATGAACGCGAACTTGTTGTTGGACGCGTAGCCGGCCATCACGAGGCCGAGCGACGCGATGGAAGCGACGGCGAAGACGTACGCGAGGCCGGTCTCGGGGTCAGCCAACTGCATGTCGACGCCGAAGATCGAGCCCATCGGGATGACGGCGAAGCCCAGCAGCGCCGAGGACGCGAGCACCATCGGCGCGAGGTCCCAGGCCGGCCGGTCGACGCCCTCCGGGACGATGAGCTCCTTCGAGAGCAGGCGGACGGCGTCGGCCACGATGATCAACAGGCCGAAGGGGCCGACGCGGTTGACGGCGATCCGGTCCGTGAAGGCAGCGGTAATCTTCCGCTTTGCCCACGGGCCCGCAAGGGCCGTGTTCGTCATCATGATCGTCCCGATGATGGCCGCGCCGATGAGGCCGGCTATGAACTGCCCGACCGGGCCGCCGATGGGGAGGGCGCCCCCGATGGTCTCCGGCAGTGTCGCCATTACCGGTCCACCTCCCCGAGGACGATGTCCAGACTTCCGAGGGCGGCGATCATGTCGGGGACGTACTCGCCTTCGGCCATGACGGGGAGCGTCTGGAGGTTACAGAAACACGGACTACGGATCTTGAACCGGGCCGGCTTGTCGGTGCCGTCCGACCGCATGTAGATCCCGAGTTCGCCTTTCGCGCCCTCGACGGCTCGGTAGATTTCTTTGTCGGGGTCTGGCTTGAGGGTGCGCGGAACGTTCGACTGGATTTCGCGGTCGTCCTCGTCCCAGTCCTCGAGCAGGTCCACGCATTGCTCGATGATCTTCGCGGACTCCTCCATCTCCTTGAGCCGGACGACCGCCCGGGAGAAGTTGTCACAGCCGTCGTCGGTGATGACGTCCCAGTCGAGCTGGTCGTAGTAGCCGTAGGGGTCGTCCCGGCGGAGGTCGTAGTCGATGCCGGAACCGCGGGCGACGGGGCCGGTTGCCCCGTAGCTCTTGGCCTCCTCCGGGGGCAGGATACCTGTGTCGACGACGCGCATCTGGAAGAGTTCGTTCGAGGTCAGGAGGTTGTGGTACTCTTCGAGCCGGTCTGGCATCGAGTCGACGAACTCGCGGACGTTCCCGAAGAACTCGTCCCGCGGCTCCGGGACGTCCCACGCCACCCCGCCCAGCCGGAGGTAGTTGAACATGAGTCGCTGGCCGGTGAGGTCCTCGAGGATGTTCTGGACGTCCTCGCGGTCCCGGATCGCGTACATGAAGATGGCAGTAAAGTCGCCGTAGATGTCGAGCGCAAATGTGCCAACGGCGAGCAGGTGGGCCGCGATCCGGCACAACTCGGCGCCCATCGTCCGCAGCACCTGGGCGTACTCCGGAACGTCGATGTCCGCGAGATCCTCCGCGGCACGGGCGTAGGCCCACTCGTTCAGGATGCCTGCAGAGATGTAGTCCCACCTATCGGGGTAGGGCATAATCTGGTGTCGGTAGGTGCCCTGCTGGCACATCTGCTCCTCGCACCGGTGCAGGTAGCCGATGTCCGGATCACAGTCCGCGACCTGTTCGCCATCTAGCACCGTCTTGACGTGGAGTACGCCGTGGGTCGCGGGGTGGTGAGGCCCGATGTTGACGAACATCGTGTCGGACTGCCCGGGTACCTCCGTGCGCTTCTCCATGGGATTGGCGTGCTCGCGTAGCGGGACGATCTGTGGCTGGTCCTGGTCGTAGTCGAGACTCAGCGGATGGCCCTGCCAGGTTTCGGGCAGGAGAATCCGGCGGAGGTCGGGGTGATCCTCGTAATCCACCCCGACGAGGTCGTACGCCTCGCGTTCGTGCCACTCCGCGGTGTCGAAAACGGCCGCGCCGGACTGGCTGACCGGGTTTTCTCGATTCGTCGGGACGACGACTGAAACCTCGTGGGTCGGCTCGTCGAACTTCCGGAGGTGGTAGATCGTCTCGTAGCGGTCGCGGTACTCCTGGGCGGAAACCGAGGCGCAGTGGTCGAAACCGGCCTCCTCCTTGAGCGTGGAGAGGACCTCCTCGACCTCGTCCGGGCGGACGACGAACCCCTCGGCGTTCACGTGGGACTCCCGGTCGAGGACGTGCGGCGCGAGCAGTTCCTCGAGGGCGGCGTAGTCAAGGTCACCGTTGTCGTCGGTCCCGACGTCGGGCGTCGGCTGGGTCGCTGGCTCCAGGCTCATGGCGAATCAGCCCAGTTGTACCGCATGACGAGGTCATCCTCGTCGATCTGGTCGGCGAGGTGGGACACGAGCTCGTCCTGTTCGAGGTCGCCGAACTGTTCCAGTTCGTAGGGCTTGACCGTGACCGGCGAGCTCTCGCCGTTGGAGATGCGCTCTTGGAGCTTGGCGACGCCGTAGATCAGCGCCTCCGGTCGGGGTGGACAGCCGGGGACGTGAATATCGACCGGGATGACCTCCTCCGCGCCCTTGACGACGTTGTAACCCTCTTGGAAGGGGCCTCCCGAGATGGTACACGAGCCCATCGAGACGACGAACTTCGGCTCGGGCATCTGATCGTAGACGCGCTTCATCCGCGGGGCGAACTTCGAGACGATCGTTCCGGGGACGATGATCACGTCGGCCTGCCGGGGCGAGGCCCGTGGTACACCGGCGCCGAAGCGGTCGAGGTCGTGCTTGACGGCGTAGGTGTGCATCATCTCGATCGAGCAGCAGGCGATACCGAAAAGCAGCATGAACATCGACGACCCCCTCACCCAGTTCATGAACTGGTCGAACTTGGTGAGAATGAACGGCGTGTTGCCAAAGGCCTCCCGGAGGGTGGAGTTGAAGCGGTCGTCGACGCCCTCGCCCAGCCGGGCGTCCTGGGTGGACTGTGCCTGCTCGAGCGTGTCGTGTAGCTGCGTGTCCTGGCTCATGTCTGTCTCTCTACTTTCTTACGGGAGGCCCGCGGGCTGCGGACCCACTCGACCGCGCCGTTGCGCCACGCCCACGCCAGCCCGACGACGAGAATGAGGATGAACGCGAGCATCGGGGCGAGTGCCCGCCAGATACCCACGCCGCCGTCGAGGGCGCTCCGGTAGACGACCGTCCAGGGGAAGATCAGGACGGTCTCGATGTCGAAGACGACGAACAGCAGCGCCACCATGTAGTACTGGATGTTGAAGCGGACCTGCCGGCTGCTACCCGTCGGCACCTCCCCACTCTCGTAGGTGGCACGCTTGCTCTGTTCGGGCACACTGGGGCGTAGCAGCGACGAGACCAGCATCATACTCAGCGGGATGAGCACCGCCACGACGGCCAGCGCGGCGATGGCGATCCATGGATTAGCCATGTGAGTCTCCTATCGTGTCGCGGTTTGTGTGGGTCCCATATAAGGGTTGATTGTTCGGGCCCGAAGGCGGTCGTGTCGGCGAGTTTCCACCTCTCACTCGCGACTCGCGCGGAAGCCCGGCGTGCCGAGATCGTGGAGGTCCCGCGAGGTGCGTGCGACGTCACGCTGTAGGCCTTCGTGGTAATCGATCAGCCTCGACCGCACCTCCTCGTGTTCCCTGGCGAGGATCTGTGCGGCAGACAGCGCCGCGTTGAACGACTTGCCGGCGTCGACCGCGACGATCGGCGCCCCCGTGGGCATGCCGATGACTGAGTCGACGGACTTCTCCTGGACCGGGACGCCGATCACCGGTAGCGGGTAGGCGATCGATGCCGTCATGTTGGGCAGATCGGCGGACTTCCCGCCGGCGCCGGCCACGATCACCTCAAGTCCCCGTCCCTCGGCGGTCGCTGCGTACGTGTACATTAGCTCGGGCGTCCGGTGTGCCGAGACCACGTAGGTCTCGAAGGTGAACCGGGCGCCCGGCGGATCGTCGTAGTCGGTCTGCTCGGCGAAGCCCAGTTCGTCCACGAGGGCGTCGTACGCTCCGCGGCGGCCGGACTCAGACCCCATCATCACGTCGAGGTCCGAGTCCGATCCCATGATGATCCCCACGTCGGGTGTGTCCGCGGGGTCGCGGTCGCGTTCGGCTTCGGCCTCGAGGGCCGCCTGCAACTCGGCGAGTTCGTCGGTCATACGAGCTGCCTGGCCCGCTCGGACCGTAAAGGCGCGGGTCTCATTCGAAGCGCATCGCCTCACGAAGCGACGTGACCCGGTCGTGGAGATCGTCGACCGATTCGCCGCTGCCCACGAGCGTGACGTGGCCCATCTTACGCAACTCGTATACCTCCTTTTTGCCGTACCAGTGCAGCGACGCGCGGTCGGCGTCGAGCACTGAGTCGACGGCGGACAGCCGCGCCGGCCGTCTGTCCGTCACGTCCCCAAGGAGGTTCACCGAGACCGTCGGCGACCGCCGCTCGGTCGTGCCGAGCGGTCGGCCGGTGACGGCACGCAGATGCTGTTCGAACTGGGACGTGTGACACCCCTCGATCGTCCAGTGCCCGGAGTTGTGCGGGCGGGGGGCGACCTCGTTGAAGAGGATCTCGTCGTCGGGACCCTGAAACAGCTCGATCCCGAAGACGCCGCGGCCGTCCATGGCGTCGAGGACGTCACGAGCGACCGCCTGAGCGCGTTCTCGGACAGTTCGATTCGCTCGCGCCGGCGAGAGCGTCGAGCGGAGGATCTCAGCCTCGTGGACCGTCTCGGTCACCGGGAAGGTGTCGACACCGCTGGCGCCTCGGCACCCCATCACGGCGAGTTCTCGCTGGTAGTCGACGAACGCTTCGACCATGGCCGGGGCGTCGAGCGCCTCGATGGCTGGCTCGACGTCCTCGGGCGACTCGACGGGAACGTTCCCCCGCCCGTCGTACCCACCCATCCGCGCCTTGAGCATTGCCGGGTAGCCCAGTTCCTCGCACGCCGCCCGGAGCTCGTCGGCGGAGTCGACCTGCCGAAAGTCCGGCACAGGCACGCCCGCCTCGGCCAGCCGGCGCTTCTGGACGAGTTTGTCCTCGATGGTCCGGAGCGTGTCCGGACTCGGGTGGACGGGGGTCCCGGTCTCCTCGCTAACCCGCTCGAGGACGTCCGGATCGGCGAGTTCGATCTCGTAAGTGAGGAAATCGGCGCGCTCGCCGAGTTCGAACAGCGTAGCGCGGTCGTCGAAATCGCCGACCAGCTGGTCGCGCACGACCGGCGCCGCGGGAGCGTCGGGTGTCGGGTCCGAGACGATCAATTCGATCCCGAGCGGGCCTGCCGCCTCTCCGAGCATCCGTCCGAGCTGGCCGCCGCCGACGACGCCGACGACGTCGTCGGGGCTCGTCTGAATCATATCTCGAGGTTGCCGGTCGCCCGGCTTAAACACCGCCGATACGCTGGTGAACGTATACGCGGATCGTGTACCCGAAGGAGCGCAAGAGCAACTGTCGAGACTCGTAGCCGGCGGTCGTCAGCCGGTCCCGTGGGACCGTGTCGTCCGCCTCGACGGAGATGATAACGCCGGGCCGGTCCGCGCCCGAACCATCGGCCAGGGCGGCCGGGTCGGTCTCGCACGTCACGTTCGCGCCGGTGGTCTGGAAGTACCACGGCAGCGGGAGCGTGTTGAACCACTCCGCACACGGCGGCTTAGTGAGGAGGTCCCCCTCCTGCCATGTGGGGGGCTCCGCGACGATGGCCTGATCGTCGTCGCGCTGGTCGCCGGTCGCGCCGTAGTACAGCACGACGTCAGGCCCTTCGCCGGATTCGCGGGCCGACCGATCCATGGCTGCGATCAGGGGATCGAGGTCGTCGCCCGGCTGGGCGTACTGGACGAGGCTGTTCGACCGGCTGTGGTCGGGAGCGACAGCGCCGGCTCCCGCAACCCCGACCAGTCCGGCCAGCACCACGAGAACGACCGCCGCGAGTGCAGCGCCGACATCGTCGCCCTCCGTGCGGGCCTCACGACCCCAGCGATAGAGCCGTGCGACGCCGACGGCCGCCGGGAGGGCCAGGGGGACGACCGCGTGGACGACGATCCAGGCGCCGAAGACGTCGGTGCCAAGCGGGTAGCCGAGGATCGAGACGAAGCCAGCATAAAAGGCGAACATCACGAGGTTCCGCGACCGGCCGGACGCGTAGCGTTCGTAGAGGAAGCCGAACCCGGCGAATAGCGAGAGCACGAGCGCGTGGTCGCGCATGACTTCCAGGTACTGGCCCAGGTAGCAGAGCCACCCGTCAATAACGTTGTCCTTCCGACAGCCCGGCTCGCTCGACTGGGCGAACCACTCGCCGAATTGCTCGGCAGTGTCGACGAGCGTGTCCAGCACGAACCCGGGCAAGGCGGTCGGTTGGCCGAGCGCCTCGTAGAGGCCGAGCGTCGCGGCATCGGCGGCCGGCGGATACCGAAGTCCCGCCGCGCCCGCTCCGCGTGGCCCGTAGAGGAAAACGGTGATGGCGAGGAAGACGACTAGCGCCACGATCGGGTGGGCCAGCCAGCGGGCGATCCGTCCCGCCGGGGTCTCTGGATTTCGAATTCGGCGAAACATCCCTGCGAAAGCGGACCCGACGTCGGTGGTTGCCCGACCGCGTATTACGTCGGCGACGCGCCTGGGCAGCCGCTGGAGTCGGTCGCCTACGCGGCCGAGCCAGGTTGACCGCAGCAGAGCCAGTCCGCTGTCGTGGGCACGGGGCCGGTACAGCGCCTGATCCGCCAGCAGCGCGGCTGCTCCGACCCACGTGAGAAGGTAGACCACGGCGTTTTCCTTGGAGCCGAGCCCGAGCGCGACCGCTGCCCCGACGCCGTAGAGGTACCGCCACCGTCGCGTATCATAAAAGCGAACGAGCAAGCCCAAAGCAACGAACATGAACGCCGCGACGAGGACGTCGCTGCGCATGAACCGGGAGTAGTAGATGAGAACGGCGTTGAAGCCGAGGAAGATCGCGAGCACCACCGTCTCGTCGTCGTCGAGGTGCTCACGAAACAGCAGGGCGGCGAGCGGTAGAAGCCCGCCGATGAGGGCGACCGGGACCCGCATCACGAGGTCCGAGGCACCGAACAGCGGGAAGAGCACGTGATTGACGTGCTGGACGAACGGGCCGTGGATGATCCGGCGGTAGGCGAAGTCACCGGTCTCGATGGTGTGGATGATCCAGTACGCGACTCGGGCCTCGTCCCAGTGGGCGGTCCGGGCGCCGAGCAGGATGAAGCGGGCGGCAACGGCGACCAGTGCCACCAGGACGACCGCGCGGACGACGCCGATGTCACCAAGCCGGGACCGGACCGACCGGAGGGCACTGCGGGTGTCGTCGCCCGACCCACCTGGTCGACTCATTACCGGACCCACCGCCGCCCCCCTAAGAATCGTTACGGTCCCGCGCTCGGAACGGTAGTTCTTTTAGCGCCCATCACCCCGGTTCGACCATGGTACGGCTTGGGCTCGTGGTGGCCCAGTTCGACAAGCGCGGCGGTGTCACAGGCGAGATGGCCGATCGCGCCCGGGCGGCGGCCAAGGAGCGCGGCGCGGAGGTCGTCGACACCCTCGACGTGCCGGGCTCGTACGACACGCCGCTCGCCGCCGACCGCCTCGCACGGCGGGACGACGTCGACGCCGTGGCCGTGATCGGTGCCATCGTCTCCGGGGATACCGACCACGACGCGGTGATTGCCGACGCCGCCGCCCAAGCCCTGACCGACGTCAGTCTCGACCGCGACACGCCGGTGGCTTTTGGCGTGACAGGGCCGGGCATGAGTGCCGACGAGGCAGCGGCCCGCGTCGACTACGGCGCACAGGCCGTCGAGAGCGCCGTCGATCTCGCCGAAGAACTCGAACAATGAACCTCGATACCAGCGAACGGATCGGACGGGTAGCACCGAGCGCGACGCTCGCCATCAGCAACGCGGCCTCGGCACTCGAGGCCGACGGCGTGGATGTGGTCGACCTGAGCGTCGGCGAACCGGACTTCGACACGCCGGAAAACATCAAGGCGGCTGCCGAGGAGGCGCTCGCGGCCGGGCATACCGGCTACACCCAGTCGGCGGGGATCCCCGCGCTCCGAGAGGCCATCTCGGACAAACTCGCCGCCGACGGCCTCGACCAGTACGGGCCCGAGAGCGTTATGGTCACGCCAGGTGCCAAGCAGGCGCTGTACGAAATCTTTCAGACGCTGATCGACGACGGCGACGAAGTCGTGCTGCTGGACCCCGCCTGGGTCTCCTACGAGGCGATGGTGAAGCTCGCGGGCGGCTCGCTCCAACGCGTCGACACTGCAAAGTACGATTTTCGGCTCGAGGACAGCCTGGGCGACCTCCACGCGGCAGTCAGCAAGGAGACCGAACTGCTGGTGCTCAACTCGCCGGGCAACCCACACGGGACCGTCTACTCCCGGTCCGCCCTCGAGGGTGTTCGGGACCTCGCGTCGGAGTACGACGTCACCGTCGTCTCCGACGAGATCTACGGTCAGATCACCTACGAGGGAACGCCGCACCGGATCGGGACTCTGGAGGGTATGCGTGACCGAACCATCACTGTCAACGGGTTCTCGAAAGCCTACGCGATGACGGGCTGGCGACTCGGCTACTATGCGGGCTCCGAGGAACTCGTCTCCGAGGCTGGCAAACTTCACGGTCACTCGGTCTCGTGTGCGACGAGCTTCGTCCAGCACGCCGGCGTCGAGGCGCTCGAGAACACCGATGACGCCGTCGAAGAGATGGTAGCTGCGTTCCGGGAGCGCCGGGACTTGCTCGTCGACCGACTGGCCGACCGCGGCATCGACGTCACCCCACCGCAGGGCGCCTTTTACATGATGGTCCCTGTCGACGATGACGACCAGGGTTGGTGCGAGCGTGCCATCGAGAACGCCCACGTGGCGGCCGTCCCCGGGAGCGCCTTTGGAACGCCTGGCTACGCCCGCTTCTCGTACGCCGCGAGCCAAGACCGCCTGTCGGAGGCGATCGACCGGCTGGCGGCCGCGGACTTGCTCTAGTGTCCCGTAGCGGCCGACCCACGCTGCCTCGGCCTACTCAACGCCATGTGACTGCTGCCACGGACAGACATCATGGCGGACTGTACCGACGAGCGTGTTGGGGTTCGGCATTTTTGAGCCCTTGCTGAAATCCGGCGTCTAACTCCGGGCACACTGAGAGATTCTGGCGGTGGCATCCGTTCTCGGGACTGCTCTCCAACGGCTACACACGGATTGCTCCACAAATCACACCCTAGACGATCCAAATATTCGGGTACTCGGAGTTGGGACAGCAGAGAGTCCTACAGACCGACTTCGTCCTCAATGTCGTGGGGCGTCGCTCGAGGCGTGCCCTTCGCGGTGACCGTCTCCCCGGTCATGAACGCCGCGGCGTCGCTCGCGAGGAACTGCACGACGCCGGCGATGTCCTCGACGGTGCCGAGCCGGCGGTCGACTGTGTCCCGGGAGGGAACAGCGTCCTCGCCGAGCCCCAGCGTCTCCTCGACGCCGGGCGTGTGGATCAGCCCCGGCGCGACGCAGTTGACGGCGATGTCGTACTCGGCCCACTCGAGGGCGAGGTTCTCGGTGAAGTTGACGATCGCGGCCTTCGCTGCCGCGTACGGTGTCCGCTCCCACGATGGGATCTGTGCACGGAGGCTCGAGAAGTTGATGACGTCACCGCCCCGGTGCTCGCGCATGTGCTCGCCGGCGGCGTGCGTTGTGTGCCGGACGCTATTCAGATTGAGGTCGACGATGGCCTCCCAGCCGTTCTCGCTGATCTCCTCGAACGGTGCGCGGAACTGGCCTCCAGCGTTGTTCACGAGGAGGTCCACGCCGCCGAACTCGTCGATTGTCCTCTCCACGTAGGCCTCGACCCGGTCTGGGTCGCGAACGTCACACTCCATGGCGAAGGCAGTGCCGCCGTCGGCTTCGATGCCCTCGGCGACGGGGCCGACGCGGTCCATCGACCGCGAGCAGATGGAGACGTTCACACCCTCGGCGGCGAGGGACTCGGCGACGCCACGGCCGATCCCTTGGCTCGCCCCGGTGACGATTGCGTTGCGACCGTCGACGCTGAAGTCTGGCATGGCTGGGGGTCGAGAGCGCCGATGGTATATCTGTCGGGATCCGTCAGCGCCGGAGCTCGGTGGAGTCCTCGGCGACGAGGACGTCGGCAGCCACTTCGTCGGCGGTCAGGACGATCTGGGCCTCGAGGAAGACGGGCTCGACGTTCGTCCGCGGCGAGTGACAGAGGACGATGTGGGCCATCTCGTGGGGCAGCCCCGCCGCCTCCACGAGATGGATTCCGTAGTAGGGATGGCCGATCAGTCGCTCAACCTCGGTCGCCTCCATGCCGTCGAACTCGTAGGCCTTGTCGCAGTCGTGCAATAACGCTCCGGCGATGACCATGTCCATCGACGGCTCAACGTCGCGGCTCTTGGCCAGCTGTTCGGCCATCGCGATCGCCAATTCCGTCACGTCGCGGATGTGGTCGATGCTGCGCACCTCGCCCAGGTTGAACTCCTCCTGGGCGGGCGGGAACCAGGGTAGCTCCGCCAGGTCCTCGACGTCGTTGTCTAAGATCGAGCGGGCCCAGACCTCGATCGTCCCCTCCCGGAGCCGGTCGTCATCGATGCGTTCGACTTCGGGAAAGGTCTCGACGACGTGCGCCTCGGCCGCCTCGCGTGAGAGCGTCATACCGGGCCACACCACCCGGAGTGTGCTAATAAATCTACTCCCGTGTCGGCGTGATCGCGCACTTCACCAGGGTTAAGTCGGTGCTTCTCGGGACTCTCCCTATGAGTTCGGACGACGGTGCGCCACCACCCCGAGAGCGGCGGTCGGTCGACACGAGCGAACAGGCCTACGGTTCCGACCATATCGCCGACTTCCTGAAGGCCTACGGTTTCGAGACCATCCCCTTCAACCCCGGCTCGTCCTTCCGCGGGATCGAGGAGTCCATCGTCAACTACAACGACGGCGAACCCGACGTGATCGAGGCGCCCCACGAGGGCCTCTCGGTGTCGATGGCCCACGGCTACGCGAAGGCCACCGGTGAGCCCGCGGCGTGCCTGTTGCACAACGTCGTCGGCACGCTCCACGGGACGATGAACCTCTTCAACGCCTACTGTGACCGCGTGCCGGTCGTGGCGATGGCCGGCACCGGTCCAGTCCGCAAGTCACAGCGCCGCCCCTTCTTCGATTGGATCCACACCGCCCAGGTCCAGGGCAACCTCGTCCGCGGCTACACCAAGTGGGACGACCAGCCCGACCACGTCGACGGGGTCACGGACTCACTGGTCAACGCCATCAACATTGCGGACACGAAGCCAAAGGGGCCGACCTACGTCGCTTTCGACCACGAGGTCCAGGAGGGCGAACTCGACGAACCCATCCCGGTGCCGGACTTCGACAAGTTCGAACCACCGTCTCGCGCCGCACCGGACCCGGCCACGGTCGAGGAAGCGGCCGAACTGCTCGTGGCGGCGGACATGCCCGTCGTGGTGACCGACTCCGTCGGCGACTCCCGCGAGGCCGTCGAGGCCCTCGTCAGTTTGGCGGAGGCGCTCGAGATGCCGGTCTACCACTCCCATCGGCTCGGGACGCCCCACCGGTACAACTTCCCGAACACCCACCGACTCGACCTCGCCGGGACCGACGTTATCCGCGAGGCCGACCTGGTGCTGGCACTCGACTGCTGGGATCCCAACTACACGCTCCAGGAGGTCGACAATCGCACACACACGAAGACCGAGGTGATCGAGGGCGAGTTCGATCTAATCGATGTGGGCATGCACAACATGCGTCCGTCGGGACTCGTGTCCGACCAGTTCGGCCTGCGGGAGACGGAACTGCCCATGCTCGCCGACACGGAACTCGCCGTCCCCGCCCTGCTCGACGCCGTCGAGTCACGGCTCGAGACCGACGATATGGCCCGACAGCGCGTCGCTGACCGCAGCGACCGTCTCGACGGCCGCCACGCCGAAACGCGCAGCGAGTGGGAGGAACAGGCCGCAGCGGCCTGGGACGAGGTCCCCGTCTCCTTGCCCCGACTGGCCGGCGAGATCTGGGACGTCATCGAGGACGAGGAGTGGGTCCTCACGAACGGGACGCTCCGGGGCTGGGCGTACAAGCTCTGGCAGATCGACGAGTGGGACCAGTACCTCGGCAGTTACTCTGGTGGGGGCGGCATCGGCCAGGGCATCGGCCAGGCCGCCGGCGCCGCGCTGGCCTACGAGGAGACCGACCGCATTCCGATCAACCTCCAGCCCGACGGCGACCTGATGTTCTACCCCGGCGGGCTCTGGGTCATGGGCCACCAACAACTGCCCGTCCTCACCGTCATGCACAACAACGGCTCGCTGTACAATTCCACTAACCACCGGATGGACCTGGCCGAGTACCGCGGCCGGGACGACAGTATCGACAGCGCCCTCGTCGGGACGGGCCTCTACGAGCCGACCCCCGACTACGCGAGCATGGCGGAGTCGATGGGCGTCAACGGCTACGGGCCCATCGAGGATCCCGACGATATCGCCGAGGCGCTCCGGTCGGCCTGGGCAGACGTCCAGGCTGGTGAGCCCGCACTTGTCGACGTCGTCTGTCAGGCCCGCTAGTCGCGCAGTTCCGCCGTCGCCCCCTCGTCGACGGTCATCGTCTCCGTGTCGATGGCGACGCCGTAGGTATCCCGCGCGTTCTCGACGGTGACGTAGCCGTCCGTGACGTCCGCGAGCACGCGCTCTGGCGGCCGTTCGGTCGGGTCGCCGTACCCGCCGCCGCCTGCCGCCTGGTTCTCGATCTTCGAGCCGGCCTCGATCTCGAACGTCTCCTTCGAGGGTTTCGGGATTCGCTCTCCGTCCGGCTTCACGTGGACGTGGTTGGACGTCGTGCCGGAGTCGCCGCCGGCGACACCGAAGGGCGGCACTTCGGCGCGCTCGCAGGTGAGGATAATCTCTGCGTCGTGGTCGAACCGGACCGTTCGCACGGAGGCGCTGCCGCCGCGCTGTCGACCGGCGCCGCCCGTGTCCGGGACGATCTCGAACCGGTCGGTGTGCACGAAGTCGAAGTCCTCCTCGACGCGCTCGACAGACTGGACGCCGGTGTTGCCGATTGACGAGCGAATTGTGATGCCATCCACGGCCGGACAGCCGCCGAGGCCGCCGAGCGAGCGGACGCGGTTGAACTGGTCGGTCACAAGCGAGCGGTAGCTGATCCCGTTCGACCCACCCTCGCCAGCAGCGAAGGCGATCTCCGGGTCGATCTCCGCGATGGCCTTCAGAGTGACGTCGTAGATGCGTGAGGCGGTTTCGTGGTTGCCAAGGACGACCGGCGCGGGCGCCGTCGGGTTGACCAGCGATCCCTCGGGCGCGGTGACGCGAACCGGTCGGTAGGCGCCCGATGTGCCCGGGTCGCCGGGATCCAGCGTCACCTTCACGGCGTAGTACGCGGCGGTTTCGGTCACCGATAGCGGGGCGTTGACGCCGCCCACGACCTGGTCCGCGGTCCCGGCGAAATCCACGAGGATCTCGTCACCCTCGACCTCCACGGTCGCGACGATATCTGTGACGCCCGCCCCCATCGCGTCGCCGTCGATGGAGTCTCTGGCCCCGTACCGTCCCTCCGGGAGCTCGTCGATCTTCCGACGCATCCGGGACTCCTCGTTCGAGAGGATCGTCGCCATCGACTCGAGCAGCGTCTCCGCGCCGTATTCGTCCGCGAGGTCGAGCAGGCGTTCGCGCCCGCGCCGAACGCCCGCGAGCTGGGCCTTCAAGTCACCCGCGCGCTCCTCCGGATCGCGGACGTTGGCGAAGACCACGTCGTAGATGTCGTCGTTCCGTTCGCCGTCGCGGTACAGCTTGACCGGCGGAACGTGGAGCCCCTCCTGGATGAGCTCGCCGGTCTCCGGCGAGTAGCTCGTCGGCGACGACCCGCCGACGTCGACCCAGTGACCCCGAACCGCCGAGAAGCCCAGCAGCTCCCCCTCGGCGAAGACGGGTTGGGCGGCGACGAAGTCCGGCAGGTGGTTGTTACCGTGGTACGGCGAGTTCTGAAACAGGACATCGCCGGGGTTGAGCGCGTCGTGGCCGCCGGTCCCCTCGATGGCGGCGGCTACGGAGTTGGTCATCGTCGCGACGTGGATCGGGATGACCCGATCGGCCTGGCCGACGATCTCCGCCCGCGTGTTGAGCAGGGCACACGAGAGGTCGCCGGCCTCCTGCCAGAGCGGCGCGTAGGCGGCGTTCATCACTGCCCCCTGCATCTCCTTGGCGGCGTCGACCAGGGCGCTGCGGATCATCTCGACGGTCATCGGGTCGGCTCCGGTCATCGCTCGCCCTCCAAGCGGACGACGACGTTCTTGTCGGCGTCAAGCCGTGCGTCCACGGCCGGTGGCAGCCAGACGGTCGTGTTCGAGGACTCGATGATTCCGGGTGCCGGGATCGTCGTCTCGGCCGGGAGGTTCGTCCACTCGTAATAGGGGGCGTCGACCCGATCGTCGCGACCGACGACCACCTCCCGTGTACCCTCGCGCGCCCCCTCGAGGGACTCACCCCCGCCTGCCATGCCGATGTTCGGCGCGTCGATAGCCCCCCGGGCGGTGACCCTGAGGTTGACGAGTTCGATGTCGTTGTCCGCGTCGACGAAGTCGTACTGGCGCTCGTGCTGGCGCTCGAACCGGTCGGCCAGCGCGTCGGCGTTGTCGGGCGTGAACCGGACCGTGTCGGGCAGACCGCCGGCGGCCAACTCGACACGCCCCAGCGGCACGTTCAGATAGTGGGCCTGACCGGAATACATCATGTCGAAGGAGACGACGAACTCGCGGTCAGCTGCGGGGACGTCTTCGCTGTCGAGCTCGTCGGCACCGTGCTCGAGCAACTCCCGAACGGCGCCGTCAATGGCATCCCGGTCGGCCTCGGCGACCGTCTCGACGAGCGAGCGGACGTAGTTGTGCTCGACGTCGCTGACGAGCAGGCCGCCCGCGGACAGCAGCCCGGGGTTCGCGGGGAAGACGATGGTGTCGGTGTCGAGTTCGTCGCCGACGGCACACGCGTGGGCCGGGCCGGCGCCGCCGAAGCCCATTAGCGCGAAGTTCCGGGGGTCGTACCCCGCCTGCATGGAGACGACGCGGATCGCACTGGCGAGTTTCGTGTCGATGACGTTGCGGATAGCCAGCGCAGCCTGCTCGGTACCGAGACCGAGCGGATCCGCGACGTGATCACGGATCGCCGACCGCGCGGCGTCGACGTCCAGGTCGAAGGCGCCGCCGGCGAAGTCAGTCGGGTTCAGTAGGCCCAGTACGAGATCGGCGTCCGTCACGGTCGGGCGATCGCCGCCGTGGCCGTAGCAAGCCGGCCCGGGGTTGGCGCCGGCGCTCTCCGGGCCGACCCGCAGCGATTCCTCCGCGGTGCTCCGGGCGATGGAGCCCCCGCCGGCGCCGACCGTGTGAATCCCGACGAACGGGCCGTTGAGCTTCACGCCGCGGACCTCCCGATGGGACTCCTCGATGGGTTCGCCCCCCTGGACGATGGCGGCGTCACACGATGTTCCGCCCATATCGAGCGTGATGATATCCTCCAGCCCTAGCCGCGACCCGACGTGCTGGGCAGCCTTGACGCCGCCGACGGGACCGGAGAGGAGTTGCGTGATCGGGCGGTCGGCGGCGATGTCGGCGTGGGCGACGCCGCCGTCAGAGTTCATGATCGTCACCGGCGCGGTCAGACCGCGATCCCGGAGCGTCGCCTCGAGCTGTGACAGGTAGTCGCCGACGATGGGCCGGACGAAGGCGTCGACTGCCGTGGTCGCCGTCCGGCTGTACTCTCTTATCTCGGGGGAGACCGACGACGAGAGACTCACTTCCATCTCGGGTGCCGCCTCGCCCAGCAGCTCACCGATGCGCTCCTCGTGGGCGGAGTTCCGGTAAGCGTGCAGGAGGCAGACGGCGACGCTCTCGATGCCGTCCGATTGGAGGTCGGCGATCACCGCACGGACGTCGGACTCGTCGAGCGGTGTCGCTACGTCGCCGTCGGCGGTGATCCGTTCGGTGACGCCGTAGCGGTGCCGTCGGGGGATCGGGATCCATGGTCGCTCGCCACAGGGCGCGTAGAGCAGCGACGCGTCCCGGTGCCCCTCCCGGAGTTCGAGCACGTCCGCGAAGCCCTCGGTCGTGACGAGCGCCGTCTTCGCGCCTTCCTCTTCTAAGAGCGCGTTGAGGGCAACGGTGCTCCCGTGGCTGAAGCCCCCGACGTCGGCGGGCTCGACGCCCGCCGCCTCGCAGACCTCGATGAAGCCGGTCCGGACGCCGGAGATGATGTCGTCGGTCGTCGGCGTCTTGACCGTGTGGATGCGGCCTTCGTCGACGAGAACTGCGTCCGTGAACGTTCCGCCCGTGTCGATTCCGACGCGAACCATGCCACCCATCCCACAGCACCCGGGTTATACGTTGTGGACGACGTCTTCGACCTGTTCGATTTAATGGGCGTCCGCGCCGAGGCGGTGGTATGTACGAGTACGAGATCGACATCCGATACCGCGACGTCGACCCCCTGAAACATGTCGATCACGTGGAGTACGTAACCTACATGCAGGAGGCTCGGCTCGCGTGTCTGAACGACCGGTTCGACATGGCCCAGCGAGGGCTGGACATCATCGTCGTCCACGTCGAGGTGGACTACGACGCGCCGGTCGAACTCGGCGACGACGTCACTGTCGGCGTCTCGCTATCCGACCCCGGGACGACGAGTTTCCGATCGGAGTTCGAGATTCGCGGGAATGGTGAGGTCGCCGCGATCGGCTCGTCGGTCCAGCTCGCGGCCGACGCCGAAACCGTCGAGCCTGTCGAGCTTCCGGACGACTGGCGGGCTGCGATGGCCTAGAGGGCCGTGGCGATGCGGTCTGCGGCCGTCTCGACGTCGGCACGATCGACGTCGAGGTGGGTGCAAAAGCGCACTCGCGAGTCGCCGATGGCGCTCCCTCGGACATCCCGCTCGGCACACCGATCAAGGACCGTGGCCGCGTCCAGTCCCGTGGCGTCGACGTCGGCGACGACGATGTTCGTTTCCGGCTCGATCACGTCGAGCGGTGTCTCGGCGGCAAGGCGACTCGCCAGCCGGTCGGCGTTCGCGTGGTCGTCGGCGAGCCGGTCGACGTTCTCGAGCGCGACCAGGGCTGGCGCGGCGGCGATGCCGGCCTGGCGGAGGCCACCGCCGAGGGCGTGGCGGTAGTGCCGTGCTTCCGCGACGAAGCCTTCCTCGCCCGCGAGGACCGAGCCCACCGGGGCGCCCAGGCCCTTGGAGAGCCCGAGCATGGCGGAGTCGACTGACGCCGTGAAGTCGGCCATCGGACGGTCGAGCGCGACGGCGGCGTTGGCAAGCCGGGCGCCATCGAGGTGGCTCCCCAGTCCGAGATCGCCGGCTGCCTCGGCAGCCGCCTCGATCTCCGCTGGCGCGAGAGCGGTGCCACCCCGTTTGTTGTGCGTGTTCTCCAGCGCCAGCAGGCCCGCACCGGGCCACTGTGACCGCTGGGCGTGGGCCTCCCGGACCGCCGCGGGTGTCGGACACCCCCGCGGCTCGGCGTTCACCATCCGCGACTGGACTCCGGAGAGCGCGGCGAGGCCGGCGAACTCCGAGGTATAGACGTGTGCCCACCGATCGTGGAGCACCTCCTCTCGTGGCTCGGTGTGGGCGGCGATGGCAACCTGATTGGCCATCGTCCCGCTGGGACAGTACAGCGCCGCCTCCATGCCCAGACGCTCGGCAACTTCCGACTCGAGTTCCTCCACGGTGGGATCCCCGTCGCGCTTGTCATCACCGACAGGGGCGTCGAGCACGGCCTCGCGCATCCGACGGGATGGCTTCGTGACGGTGTCGCTCCGCAGGTCGATCATGGGAACCACTCACCCGGCGCCTACAGGAACCTGTCGGTGGTCGCCGGGGGCACGTCTTTCATATGATCGGCCGCGAAAGCACGGTCATGGTCGAATTGGGCCTCCTCTGTGTCACGCAGTACGACCTCGATCGAGACTTGCATGGGATCGGCGACGAACTCGCGATCCAGACCGAACTCGCCGACGAGGCAGGCTTTTCGGTCATCGGTATGGGTGAACACCACGCCACCGACGACCACCAGTACCTGCTGAACGAGACCGCTCTCGCCCACGTCGCGGAACACGTTGGTGACATGGACCTGATGGCCTCACTGGTACTGTTGCCGTTTCACAACCCCGTCCGAATCGCCGAGTTCGGGGCGACGCTCGACGTCCTCACCGACGGCCAGTTCAGGCTGGGCGTCGGGCTGGGCTACCGCCAGCAAGAGTACGATGTCTTCGGCGTCGACCGCGAGGACGCCCCAGGCCGGCTCGTCGAGGGCGTCGAGATCATCAAGCGGCTCTGGACGGAAGAGACAGTGACGTTTGACGGTGAGCACTTCCAGCTCGAAAACGTCTCGATCCGGCCCCAGCCGCTGCAGGACCCCCGGCCACAGGTGTGGATCGGCGCGAGCAACGAGTCGAGCGTTCGCCGCGGTGCTCGACTCACCGATGGCTTCCTCGGTGCACACGTCCCCTTTTCGCTTGCAAAACGCCAAGTCGCCGACTTCCGCGACGAGCGCGAAAAGCGGGGCCTCGATCCCGGCCAGGTGGGCTTTCTGCGGGAGGCCTTTGTGGCACCGACGACCGAGGAGGCAGAATCTATCGTCAAGAAGCCGCTGATGGATAAGTACGCCAGCTATTCGGATTGGGGCCAGGACGACGTCATCGGCGGGGACGACTTCGACTCACCGTGGGACAAGCTCCGCCACGAACGGTTCCTCGTCGGCTCGCCCGCGGATGTAGTGACGGACATCGAACGCTACACCGAAGCGATGGATCTGGACTATCTCTTCGTTCGCACGCAGTTCCCCGGCTGCGACCTCGAGGACGTTCGACGCTCGCTCGAACTGTTCGGCGACGAGGTCGTTCCGCAACTGGACTGAGGTGCCGCGGCGGCAGTTGGTGTTAAGGTCCGGGCGGCCCCGTATCAACGCATGCCGCCGTCGAATCTTTCGGACTTTCAGCGCGATATCGTCGGCGCGGCCGAGGACATCGCGTCGGACTTCGCGGACCAGGCGTTCGAGTGGCAGGGCGACACGCCCTGGGAGAACATTCGGACACTCGCCGACCGGGGCCTGTGGGCGATGGCCATCCCCGAAGCGTACGATGGCGGTGGCCTGTCGGTCTTCGAGGACATGCTCGTCATCGAGGCGGTCACGCCGGTGTGCCCCGACACCGGCTGGGCACTGATGACTGCCGCCGTTGCCCCGCGCTACGTGGCGCTGTACGGTAGCGAGCCGGCCAAGGAGCGGTATCTCCCGCCGATCGCCCACGGCGAGAGCGAGATGGCCATAGCCATCAGCGAACCGAACGCCGGCAGTGATGTCGGGGGCATGCGAACTCGACTCGAGGCCGACGGTGGCGGCGGCTACACGCTCCACGGCGAGAAGACCTGGATCACCAACTACGACACGTCGGACGCGGCGGTAGTCTGGGCCCGCCTGCCCGACGGCAACATCGGCTCGGTGGTCCTCGACCTCGACGCGGCCGGCGTCGACGTGGTCGACACGACGACGAACATGGCCGGACACACTCAGACTCACTTCGCGATGGACGGCGCGCCGGTCCCGCCTGAGAACGTCTTGATCACCGACCGAGACGACTGGCGCACCCAGCTCGAACGCCTCAACTGGGACCGCGTCGCCATCGCCATGTGGACCAATGCCGTCGCCCGGTGTGCAATCGACCACGCCCTGGACTACGCTCAAGACCGGGAACAGTTTGGTCAGCCCATCGGCGACTTCCAAGGTATGCGCTGGAAGTTCGCCGAGATGGTGACTACCTACGAAGCCGGCCGGAGCCTGGTCTACCGCACCGTCGACCGGGCCCGGGACGAAGACCGGGTGCCGAGCCGCCTCGAGTCGAGCCTGGCGAAGTTTCATACCGCGAAACACACCGAGCGGATCGTCAGCGAGGCGCTGCAGGTGTTCGGCGCCAACGGCTACCAGCGCGGACATCCGCTCGAGTACCTCCACCGGTTCAACCGCTCCCGGCGGATCGGTCACGGCACCGACGAGATCCTCAAGAACGGCATCGCGGACGAAGTCTTCGACGCCGGCCTGCTGAACTGAGAGCCCCTCGTAGCTTGCGCGGGTTGCTGGGGGATGGCCAGGCTTTCGGTCGGGGGAGGACGTCACCGCGCCACTCGTATTTGAGGGTGAGATTATCGATGTTGCCTCGTGGGCCGATTCGACCCGCCGTCGATCCCCCACCGCGCCCAAATAGTTAAGCGCCTCGCCGGCCGCGGGACGGCCATGGCACTCGATCCGTCGATCGAACGGTCGCTGGCCCCGAAGGGCGTCCTCACGGGCGGCGACCTGGCACCGCCCGGGGAGACGCTCGTCATCGAGGAGGGCAACGGTGCCTACGTTACCTCAACCGAGGGCGAACGGTACCTCGACTACAAACTTTCGAGCGGCCCGATGATCGTCGGGCACGCCCATCCCCACGTCGTCGAGGCTATCCACCAGCAGGTCGACAAGGGGACTTCCTTCTACGCGCAGAACCCCGAAGCGCCGAAACTCGCGGAACGCATCGTCGAGGCCGTCCCGTGCGCGGAGTCGATCCAGTTCCTCTCCTCCGGGACGGAGGCGACCTACGAGGCGCTTCGGGTCGCCCGAGCACACACGGGCCGTGACAACGTCCTCAAGTTCGAGGGAGGCTTCCACGGTTGGCACGACGCCGGCCTGATCAGCTCGAACCACTCCGGTGACCGTATTTTCGACGTCGAGCCACCGGCGGGCACCGTGGACACCGCCGGCATGACTCCGGGTGCAAAGGAGAGCACGGTCGTCGCGCCCTTCAACGACCTCGAGCGGACTGGCGAGATCCTCGCCGATCACGCTGACGACCTCGCGGCGGTCATCATGGAGCCGGTTCAGCGGTCGATTCCACCCCAGCAGGAGTTTCTCGAGGGTGTCCGGGCCCTGTGTGACGAACACGCTATTCCCCTCGTCTGGGACGAAATCGTGACGGGCTTTCGGCTGGCTTGGGGCGGCGCTCAGGAACACTACGGCGTCGAGCCGGACTTGGCCACCTTCGGCAAAGCCATCGGCGGCGGGACTCCGGTTTCCGCGCTCGTCGGCGACGCCGAGATGATGGCGTGCATGAACCCGGACCTGTCGCCGGAGGAGGGGGGCGTCCAGTGCCGTGGCACGCTCAACGGCAACCCCCTTGGCATGGTTGCCGGGCAGGCGACGCTCGATGTGCTCGAACGCCAGGGCACCTACCAGGGTCTCTGGGACTACGCCGACCGTCTCCGGGCCCTCTTCGAGGACGTTCTCGCCGATTCGTCCTTGGAGGGCATCGCCGTCGGCGACGGACCGATCGTCGACTACATGGTGACCGATCGGTCCTCGATCCGCAACTGGCGGGACGTTCGGAAGTGCGACCACGAGACGAAGCAGGCGATCGACACGGAGCTATACCGCGAGGGCCTCCTCAAATACCGCGGCGGCAAGATCTACCTGTCGACGGAACACGGCGACGCCGAGTTCGACAGGACCGCGGAAGCGTTCAAGACCGCTGTCGGACGCGTCGACGGCTGACCGCCTCGGTGTTTATGATGTTCGGCCGTCATGATGCCTGAATATCCGGGTGAGAAGTAGGCTCTCGGTTGGGGCGGAGGGGTCGGATTCACGCCCGCCGAGATCGGCGGGATTCTCCCCTCGAAGACAGATAGCCTAGGTTTTTGACCCCCGTCACCACAGGGATGGCCATGAACTTCGGGATCTGGCACAACGGTACCACGAACCTCCCCCTGACAGAGACTGAGGACGGGTTGGTCATCCCCGACGCATCGCTCGCGGAGATGAACGCGGATCGCCAGCAGGTCGCCCTCGAGCGTATCGAACACGGGATCCTCGCCGAGCAACACGGCTTCGACCGGCTCACTTTCACCGAGCACCACTTCATCATCACCGGGTGCGAGTACAGCCCGAACCCGCTGATGAGCCAGACGGCCATTGCCGCCCAGACGGACGACATCAAGCTTCGCCAGGTTGCGAACATCCTGCCGTGGCACGACCCGGTTCGCTTCGCCGAGCAGAGTTCGCTGCTCGACCTCATCTCGGACGGGCGGACGGAGATCGGCGTCGGCCGGGGCTACCAGCCCCGGGAGGCCGAGGTACTCGGCCAGTATTGGGGCGGCAGCGTCGACTACGACGAGCGCAACCGCGCCGCCTTCGAGGAGAAGGTCGAGATAGTCCGAAAAGCCTGGACGGAGGACATGTTCTCCTATAGCGGCGAGTTCCACGAGATCCCGCCGTCTTACACCCACTGGCACCACCCCCACGAGGCGGCCTACCTCGAGAGTGAGGCCTGCGAATACGACGTCGAGGACATGATCGATTGGAACGACGATGTCGACGAGTCGGAACTCAACCCGTTCTATCCGAACGTGGTCAGCGAGGGCGGTTCGACTCTCAAAAGCATCTCCGTGTTCCCCAAGCCACAGCAGGATCCCCACCCGATCATGTGGCAGCCGGTCGGCTCCCGCCGTTCGACACGGTACGCCGCAGAGCGGGGCATCAATCCCTACCTCTCCGGGTCGCGAACCCTCGAAACGGTCAAGGATGCCGTCGAGATGTACTACGAGGAGGTGGAGGCAGCGGGCTGGCCGGACCACCGGCCGGAGTACGACGGCGAACCGTTCAAGCGGCCGTGGGATCAGGAGCGCCAGCGCGGCCTGACGCTCTACGTGCCGGTCTTCAACACGGACGTCGGCAGCGAGGACACGTTCGAGCGGTGGAAGCTCGGTATGAAAGCCTACCGCCAGTCGATCGGCTTCTTCGGACTCCTACCGGAGTTCCTCACCGGCCAGGACGAGGGCCACCCGCTCGAACTGCTCAGGCAGCTCTCCGCCGACGAGATGCTCGACCGGACCCTGTGGGTTGCCGGTGACGAGGACGACATCATCGACAGGCTCGTCCACATCACCGAATCGCTCGACGCTGCCGACATCGCCTTCGATATCGCCTTCGAGAACGTCGGCATCACCGGCGAAGAGGCAAACGAGCAGTTGCGAGCCTTCGCCGAGCGGGTTATGCCGTACATGCTCGAGGAGTACCCCTCGGCGTAACGTCGAATCGTCCGTGACCACGATCCGCAGGCGAGCGACGACCGGCCGGCCGATGCGTGGAGTGGAGCCGTGGTAGGGCTCTCGCCGGGGGGCGTGATCGCCGACCTTCGGAGGGATGGCTCCCTTGGGCTGTTGTTGTCGGTCTCGCTCGGCTGGTTTCTCACGCTCGGCGTCCGCATCGTCTACCCCGCGCTGTTGCCAGCCATCTCCGGCGAGTTCGGCCTGGGGACCGCCTCCGCGGGCCTGTTGATCGCCGTCCTCTGGACGACCTACGCATTGTTACAGTTCCCGGGTGGTGCACTCGCCGACGCGCTCGGCGAACGGCTCGTCCTGGTTGTGAGTGTATTGCTCACGCTCGTCGCTGTCGGGGCCATCGTCCTGTCGACGACGCTCGCGCTGTTCGTCGGTGCGAGCGTCCTGTTGGGTGTCGCTACCGGCATGTTCGGGACGACTCGGTTGACCGTCGTGGCGGCGACCTTCGACCGGATGGAGACCACGGCGATCAGCATCAGCCAGGCGGCCGGCAACCTCGGGAACGTCATTCTGACGGCGACGGCCGGCGCGGTCAGCGTCTACGCCGGCTGGCGATGGGGCTTCGGGTATCTCCTCCCTGCGCTCGCCGCCGGCGCCCTTGCCCTCTGGGTATTCGTCCCCCGGCGGGCATCCGCGACGACGGACGACGACTCCTTCGCGAAGACCATGCGTGCGGTCCTCTCGGTAGTCCGTCAGCCCCGCGTACTGGCCGTCACAGCGCTGTTGTCGGCGAACATGTTTCTGTACCAGAGCGTCACCGGGTTCCTCCCGACCTACCTGGTCGTCGCGAAGGGGCTCGAGCCCGGGGCTGCGGCGGCGCTGTACAGCCTGTTTTTCAGCGCGGCCATCGCCGTCCAGTTTCTGTCGGGAATCGTCTCGGACCGCCACGGCAACCGGCGCGCGATCGCAGCCTTCCTCGTGTTGAGTATCCCCGCCTTCGTCGGTCTCACGGCCGTCGAGTCCCTGCCGATGGTCGTCGTCGCCGTCGTCGGCCTGAGCGTGATCCTCGGGGCCCTGCCGCCGGTCAACGCCGTCGGCGTCGGGGCGCTTCCCGAGGCGATCCGGGGAAGCGGCTTCGGCCTCCTCCGGACCGGTTATATGGTCCTCGGGGCCCTCGGCCCGCCGCTGGTGGGCGTCCTCGGCGACGCCGGGTACTTCGACCTCGCCTTCATCCTGCTCGGCGGGCTCGCGCTGGCGACGGCGGTCTGGAGCCTCTCCTTCGAACGGGTCGCGAGTGCGGCCTGAGCTACGACTCGCGCTCCGCGACGATCTCGTCTGCGATCTCCTCGTACGTTTCGGGAAGCAGTTGTGAGGTGAGTCCGGCCATCGGTAGCGCCGTTTCGACCTTCTCACCGAGATCCATCGCCTGCGTGAGGTTCTTCTTCGAGTTCCGTGCCATGGCGTACGGTCCGGCCGGGTGGGTTTCGAGGTAGCCCCGCGTGAAGAAGTCGTAATTTCGGACGAAGTAGCTGTCGCCCGTGGCCTGCTCGAACACCGCGAGCAGATCATCCTCGTCGACGCCGTAGGCCTCGCCGAGTTCGATCGCCTCGAGTGTCCCCGCCATCGTGACGTGGTACGCGAGGTTGTTGGCGAGCTTGGCGGCCAGGCCGGCCCCGGTGCGGCCGAGGTGGAAGACTTCGCGGGCGATCGGTTCGAGCACGGGTCGGTAGTACTCGACGACGTCCTCGTCGCCGCCGACCATGATGGCGAGGTCGCCGATCTCGGCTCGCTCGCTCCCGCCGCTCATCGCCGCGTCGACCACCGCGACGCCGTCGGGCGCGTCCGCGGCGAAGGCCTCGACCGTCTCCGGGCGCAGCGTGCTGTGGACGACGAGGACGCCTCCGTCCGACGCCTCGAAGCCGGCGAAGATACCGTCGTCACCGTAGACGACCGCCTCGGCCTGGTCGTCCGAGACCACGATCACGTGGACGCCGCGGCACGCCTCGGCAACCGCGGCGGGGCTCTCGTGGGTGGTACCACCAGCGGCCTCGAATTCCTCGAGGACGTCGTCGCGAACGTCGTACGCGCTGACGGGAAATCCTGCGTCGTGGATGCACTGGGAGATGGGAAAGCCCATGTCACCCAGGCCGATGAAGCCGATTCGAGCGCCGGTGACGGGATCGTCGTACATGGCGCGGGGGTTTCCCGCTCCGCGTAAAAGCGTTGCCGAAGGGATCGCAAAGACTGTGTCCGTGCCCCGAGAGGGTCGGCCAATGCCAGGATCCGACCGCATCACCTACCGCGAATCGCGCGACCAGATCCCCGAGGGCGGCGAATCTGCCTACGACTACATCGCCGAGAGCCGCGGGAGCGTCCGCGGTCCCTTCCCCGTGTTGCTGAACCACCCCACACTCGCGGAACTCGTCGCGCCAGTGGGCCACCACATCCGCTACGAGGGCGACCTCCCCGACGCCGACCGCGAGATCGCCATCATCTCGGTGGCGCGGCACTTCGACTGCGCCTACGAGTGGGCGGCCCACGCCCCGATCGCGCGGGAATCCGGCGTCGACGAGTCCGTGGTGGGGACCATCGCCGACGGAGGCGACCCCGCAGACCTGCCCGAGCCAGCCAAATCGATCGTCAGGTACGTCTGGTCGCTGCTGGCGGACCACCGAGTTGACGACGACACCTACGAGACCGTGCTGGACAGGTATGGCGAGTCCGGCGTGGTCGAACTGACCGTCACGGTCGGGTATTATTGCCTCATCGCGGGCGTGCTCAACGCCTTCGAGGTGCTGCCGGACGAGGAACACTTCGCCTGAGCCCCCAACGCTGATGTACCGATCGAGCGAACGGAGGTCACCGTGATCCCAGTTGCCGACGCGTACGAGTTCGACTACTTCGGAACCGACATCGTCTACGGCCGCGGGTCGGTCGCGGATCTCGAAACCCACCTCGCCGACGCCGGCCTCGACCGCGCGCTCGTCGTCTGTGGCCGCAACGTGGGCTCGAACGAGACGCTCATGTCGAAGGTTACCGCCGGCCTCGGCGACTCCCTTGTAGGAATCTTCGACGAGACCACACCCGACAAACTGGCCGACACCATCGCGGACGGAATCGACGTCATGCACGACGTCGAGCCGGACGTCCTGGTCGGTCTCGGTGGGGGATCGAGCCTCGATATCGCGAGACAGCTGTCGTCCTACGAGGCCGACGGCCGGCCGATATCGGCCTACCGCGAGGCGGCACACGACGGTCGCGAGGAGCCGCCGAACCCGGATCCATCGGACCTGACGGCGGTCGCCCAGTTGCCGACCACGTTCGCGGGGGCGGACATTTCGGCGGGCGGCTCGATCGAAATCCTTCCCGCGTCAGACTCCCCGACCGGCCAGCCGATCCGCTGGAATCATCCGGTTTGGCCGGAACTCATCCTGTACGATCCCGAACTGTTCGAAACCACGCCGATGGGTGCGCTGGCCGGCTCGGCCATGAACGGCTTCGACAAGGCGGTCGAAACGCCGTACGCACGCACTGCCAATCCGATCACCGACTCGACGGCAATACACGGCCTGCGACTGCTTCGTGACGGCTTTGTGCACCTCGGCGAGGATCCCGCGGCGATGGATCGGGCGGTCAATGGCATCATCCTCGCCCAGTACAAGCGGAAAATCTCGATCGTCCACGCCTTCGGCCACGGCTTCTCCCAGCGCTACCCTGTCCAGCAGGGCGACGCACATGCGATTGTCGTCCCGCACGTACTCCGGTACCTGTTCGGGAAGATCGACGCGGGGCGTGAGAAACTCGCCGCCGGCTTCGACATCGACCCGGCCGACCACACGGACGAGGAACTCGGAGAGGCGATTGTCGCGGAGGTGGAGGCGGTCCGGGACAGCTTCGACTTACCCACTCAGCTCCGCGATCTCGACCCGGTCGATCCCGACGACTTCCCCGCCATCGCGGAGTTCATCCTCGACGACCACCTGATGCCGAACGCGCCGGCCGATCTGGATCCCACGCCGGACGAGATCGAGGCGGTCCTCCACGAAGCCTGGTAAGGAAACGCTTTTCTCCGCCACGGCGAGCATCGTTGCACGATGAATCTCGGATCAAAACTGCGGGACCGCGAGGCCCCGATTCGGGTGGGCTTCGTCGGCGCGGGAATCTTCGGATCGCAGGTCATCCACGCCACCGAGGCGACCCCTGGGATGGAAACCTCGGCAATCGCGGATATCGAACTCGAAAAGGCCGAGACGACGTACCGCCGCGTCGACGTCCACGACGATGACGTCGCGCACGTCGACGACGCAGCCGACTTGGACGCTGCCCTCGAGTCCGGCCACCGGGCGGTGACCGCCGATGGTTCCGTCGTCGTCGACGCCGACCTCGACGTGATCGTCGACGCCACCGGCGATCCCAACGTCGCCGCCGTCAACGGCTACCGCTCGCTCATGAGTGGGAAACACTTCGTCAACGTCAGCGTTGAGGCTGACACTGTTTGTGGGCCGGTGCTTGCGGACGTCGCCGACCGCAACGACGTCACCTACACGTTGGCGTACGGCGACCAACCGGGCAAGATCGTCGAGCTTTGCGAGTGGGCTATCGCCACCGGATTCGAGGTCGTCGCCGCAGGACGAGCCGCCCGCCAGCCACAGCGGCACGGAACGCCCGACGACGCCCTCGATCGGCACCCCTTCGTCACGGCCTTCGGCGAGGACTTGGAGCCCAACCCGGTCATGTACAATACATTCATGGACGGCACGAAGGAGGCCGTCGAGTCGGTCGCTGCGGCCAACGCACTCGGCCTCGACATCGACGAGCGTGGTCTCCACCGGCCGGAGATCGAACTCGAGGAGATTCCGGAGACGTTCCGGCCGGCGAACGAGGGGGGAACACTCGATTCGGTCGGCGTCATCGACTCGGTCACGCCGACGGACGGTAGCTTCAGCGTATTCGTCGTCACGCGAACAGACTCCGAACAGCTCATCGACTACTACGGCCACCGGCCCTCGATCACGACGTCTGCCGACGGCGCGTACCAGCTGTTCTACACGCCAAGCCACTTCGCGCCCGAGACGACCCGGAGCATCGCGAGCGCCGCACTGTTGAACGAGTCGACGGGGGCGCCCCGTGGGCACCACGCCGAGGTGGTCGCCGGCGCGAAACGCGACCTCGACGTGGGGGAGGAGATCGACGGCGGGGGTGGATCCACAATATACGGCGTCGCTGCGGGCGCGGCCGACGCCGCCGAGGCGGACCTGGTTCCATTCGAGCTCCTCGAGGGTGCGGAGGTCCTCGATCCCGTGGCCCAGGACGGTCTGATCACGTCCGACCACGTACAGATCGACCTCGATCAGCCGATGTACCACCTCCGCCAGCTCCAGGGATTCTAATTTTCGAGCTTGAAGATCGAGAGGAATTTGTCGAGGGTAGATGGTTCGTTCCCCTCCCAGTTCTTCGGCAGCGTCTGGCCCTCGACGGTGGCGACGTACGGGACTGACCCGTCGTCGTCCTCGAGATAGGCCCGAACGGCGAACACGAGGGCTGTGCGGGCCGCC
This sequence comes from uncultured Halobacteriales archaeon, assembly GCA_964443815.1. Classification (GTDB taxonomy): domain Archaea; phylum Halobacteriota; class Halobacteria; order Halobacteriales; family Haloarculaceae; genus CAYLJD01. Next base: position 29,031 of record CAYUFG010000004.1, read on the forward strand.
CCCTCGAAGTCGCCGACGCCCTCACAGCCGGTCTCGGGGTCGGTCGCCACCCACCGCGTCTCGTTCGCGGCGCCGGGAAAGAGTTCGCCCTCCTGCTGCCTGAGCTCCCCGCGTTCGAACACCTCGTCAGGGTTCACGGGCGCCGGTTCGCACGGTGACCCTATAAACGCGCCGCAGGGGGGCCGGGGCGGCACCCCGCTCAGTGCAGTTCGCCGACGATGAGGAACGTTTCGTGACGTTCGCGCGCGACGGGGATGGCGAAGCCGGCGTCGAGCAGTGCCGACTGGGCGGTCGCGAGGTCGACGTAGTGATCCCGCAGCTCGCCCTCCCGGTCGCCGGCGCCGGTCGCCGACCAGTCAAGGACGACCAGCCGACCGCCGGGTCGGAGTACCCGGGCGACTTCGTCGAGGGCATCGGCGAAGCCGTGGTGATACGTGCGCAACGAGACGGTCCCGTCCAGATGGCCGTCCGGGAACGGCAGCGACGAGAAATCCGCCGTCACCGGCTCGACGGAATCCGGAACGCCCGTGTCCCGATAGACTGCGTGGAGCCCGGGCCGTGCGTCGACCGCGTAGACGGTGTCGGCGACCGGGGCGAGTTCGTCCGTGAACCGACCGGTCCCGCTGCCGAGATCCGCGACGCGCCAGTCCGGCGACGGCGAGAGGTAGGCCCGGAGCTCCTCGCCGGAGCAGTACCGGAATGCCTCGGGATCCTGCAACCGCTCGATGCGCTCGTCGTCGTAGGGTTCGGGGGCCATGACCTTTCTCGGAGCGGCGGCCTGAAATACGGCCCCCGTCGGATTCCGATACTCACCCGTCCCGCGTGATCGGCGGTTCCGTCGCATACCCCCGGCCCGCGTAGTCGAACCCCACGAGTTCGTTCCGCTCGCGGTCGGTATCCATCGGTGAGGCGAAGTACGCCCGAATCTCCGCGATCAGGCCGGTCTCACGGTCGAAGTCGTACCACTCGATCCCGCGCAGGACGGGGCCGTCCTGGCCGGCGAAGTGCGACCATTCCATGACGGCACTCTCGTCCGCTACGTCCGTGGCGATCCGGTCCACCGTCCACGTCGACCCGTAGTCAGCGACCATTCGCTCCCAGTGTTCGCCGATGGTCTCCGCCCCTCGATACGGTCCATCCTCCATGCCAGGGGGGAGGTAGTGAACGGCATCCTCCACGAAGTGGGCGGCGATGGCGCTGGCGTCGCCGGCGTTACACGCGTCGAAGTACGACCGCATGTGGTCCTCCATCGCTGTCGCAGTGAGCTCGGGGTTCTGATTCATGGGTACTATCGAGACGCGTGGTCGAGGAATATCTTTGCATGGGCGGACAGTCGAATCGAGCCGAGCACCGGTCGCTGTTCGGTGGCCTGACCGAACCGCGAGTGGGGGCGAGGGGGATGGATTGTTCCGGATACTTCCAGATCTGTCTGGACAACGAGCGATGGTGGTGGACGATCGTGTCCGCCCCTGAGGGGCGACGGCGTTCGGCCCCAAGTAGGGTGGCGTTACGATGTATACCCAATCGGTAACTATCCGTGTGCCGTCTCTCCCGGTTCGCATGTCGATCGCCCGAACACTCAATAGCGCTCACTTCGCCCCGCTGCAGTCCGGCGGCGATCTCATCGGACTCGCAGTTCTGTTCCTGATCCTTGCCATCGTCGCCGCTGTCCTCGGTGCACGAGGTGTTGCTGGGTTGAGCATGGCAATCGCCAAGTGGCTCGTCCTCATCTTCGTCGTCCTGGCCATCGTGACGTTCATCATCTGAGCGGCGAGTTCGGTATCACGTCGACCATCTGTCGTCGCACCGACCGCCTACCACCGGCCACAGGCGGCCGAGGCAGATTTGCTACTCCTCGCCCCGAGCGAGATACACAGTGCTGGGGACCCTCCGCCCGGGCGAGGATTTCATCCGACGCAGGCCCGCCAGAGTGGTCGACTCCAGACCGGCGCCGATCCGCGGGAGGTGGACCTCGCAACGAGGCCCCGAGGCGTGCCACGTCGGTAGCTGTTTGGGAACTGTCTTCGGCGGTGAAGATACGGGCTGTCGACTCTGTGACTGTCAGCTCCGACCCTCTCGCTGTAGATCCTCGACTGCCCGCCGCCGGGTCCGGTTGGAAAGGGGTATACGACCATCGATCCGGGATGGCTCTGGGCTCCCCTCGAACGACCTGGGTAGCGTGGGCAGCACTCCGGACCGGCGCCGGATACCGGCTCTTGCACTACACCTCCCGGGCACCTCCATTCGGTCATCACTGCATCCCCCTGGCCGAGGCTCGATACCTTCACTACACCAAGGTTTAAGCACCGGCCTGGAGCCACGCAGTGTATGCAGACCTCCATCGCACTGACGGGCGACTCGATAATCAACCGGCGGATCTCGGTGTGTGAGGAGCCCGCCGTCGGGGAGTACCTCGACCTGCTGTCTGACGCCGACGTGGCCGTCACGCACCTCGAAGCGATCCTTCACGACTTCGACCGCGACGATATCTACCCGAACGCCGTCGCTGGTGGGAACTGGCTCCAGGCACCCACGTCGATCGCGGACGAACTCGCGACGATCGGCGTGGACGCGGTCTCACACGCGTCGAACCACGCCCTTGACTACGGGTACGGCGGCCTGTATTCGACGTGGGAGTCGCTCGACGACGCCGGCGTTCGCCACGCGGGGACCGGCGAGAACCTGGCCGGGGCCGACGCGCCAGCCTACGTCGAGTCCGGCAACGCCCTCGTCGGTCTCGTCTCCATGACGACCTCCTTCGCAGACGCTCATCGCGCGGGGGAATCCCGTCGGGACGTGATGGGTCGACCCGGCGTCAATCCCCTCGGTGTCAACTACGCAGTCGACCGTGAGACCCGCGAGACGATCACCGCCATCGCCGAGCAACAGGGCTGGTGGGTCACCCAGCAGGGTGACGAGTGGCTGTTGAACCCGCCGGGCGAGCGCCGCGTCGCCCCCGACGTCTACGTCGAGACCGACGATCCAGCCGTGTCCGAGGCCGGCGGGATCGTGCCACGTCTCGACGAGGCCGACCGCGCCCGAAACCTGGCCTCGATTCGGGACGCGAGTGGCCAGGCCGACCTCGTCGTCGCACACGTCCACACCCACGCCTGGGACCCCGCCGAGGACATGAGCGAGCCCGCGGGATTCCTGCCCCCGTTCGCTCGGGACTGCATCGACGCCGGCGCCGACGTGGTTCTCTGTCAGGGGACTCACACGCCCCTACGAGGCATCGAAATGTATGCTCGATCACCGATCTTCTACGATCCTGGCGACTTCGTCTTCATGACGGACAGCATCAACCGACTGCCGCGGCAGTATTACGAGCGCTACGCCGACGATCTCGACGTCCACGCAGCAGACGCCCGGCCATCGGACGCTCACGCCGCCCGCGGCGACATCATCGAACTCGGGGAGAAGGACGATCCCGACGAGGAGGAATATTTCGGGGGGACCATTCACAATCCACCCGGCGGGTACTTCGACGCGCCCGTCCTCGGGAACGTCGTCCCGGTCTGTGCGTTCGACGACGACTTCGAACTGGAGTCGGTCACGATCTACCCCGGACGGCTCCAGGACGACTCGAAACTGTTGGAAGGTGTGCCAAAGCGGGTACACGGCGAGGAGGCCGTGGAAATTCTAGACCACCTCGCGTCCCTCTCCGATCGGTACGACACCACGGTGGAAGTCGACGGCCAGGTCGGGACCATCGTCCTGTAGGCCCACCAACTTTTATTAACGTTCGTGAACAATTTCGGGCATGGGTCTCCTCGACAGGGTCTCGGAAACCCTCGGCCGGCCGCCGATCGAACACGTGCACTGCACGGACTGCGGCGCGCGGTACGACGCCGACCACGACACGTGTCCATCGTGTGGCGGCGATCTGGAGCACGACGACGTCCCCGCCGCGTTGCGGTGGGGCGAAATGTGGTGATTCGACGCGAGCGTCTCACTCCCCGGTTGCGACGATGTTGTGCAGCGTTACGCCGAGGACCTGTTCTCCCTCACCGGTATACAGCCGACGCCGGAAGTCGATGTATCCGCGGTCGTCGCGACTCTCCGAGGGCCGCATATCCATCGCTTCGAGCTCGCAGGTGAGCGTATCGCCGGGCCGGACCGGGGCGTGAAAGCGCACTTCGTCCATGCCGAGGCCGCCGACGTTTGCGACCCCCGGGTCGGCCTGGAAGAACTCCTTCACTGTGAGCCGGGTCGAGATGCCCAGCGAGTGGATGCCGGAGGCGACGAGGCCGCCGAAGATGGAGTCCTCCGCCGCCTCGGGATCCACGTGGAAGGGCTGGGGGTCGAACATCGTCGCCACCTCGATAATCTCCTCTTCCGTGACGGTGTACTCACCGAACGTGAAGGTGTCGCCGACGTCGAAGTCCTCGTAGTGCCGTGTCATCGACGGGAGGTGCGGCGAAGCCACCAATAAGTATTGGCCCGCCCCCTCAGTAGGGTTCGACCGAGGCGTCGTCCCGCTGGATCACCTCACCGCGCATGGAGTCGATTTCCAGGCCGTACGTCGGGTCGTTCTTGGGGTCGTAGACGCCCTCCGCGTCGTCCAGGAGTTGCTCAACGCGGCCGATCAACGTCTCGCGCTCGACAACCAACATCTCCAGTCGTTCCTCCCCGATAGCCTCGATTTTGTTGTGAGCGCCGGCCGGCAGATACGCCATCTCGCCCGGCCCGGCTTCGGTGCTGTGGGTGTCGCCGTCGTTGTCGACGTAGCTGACCCGGACGCGACCAGCCGTCGGGATGTACGCCTGCTGCATGATGGGCGTGTGGGTGTGCCACGGGATTGCCTGTCCGGGATCGCCCTCGATATAGGAGATGTGGAAGTCGTTCGTGCCGAGCGGCCGGCTGAGGACGTCAAACATCGGCTGGCCCTCGGACAGGTCGTACGCCTCGACGCCGTCGGGGTGCAGATCGTAACTTTCGAGTGACTTGTAGTCGATCTTGTAGCCTTGCTGGGGCGGCAGGTTGCCGAAGTCGATACGCGTGTCGTCCGTGCTATTATTTGTCATGGTGACCTCAGCTGCCATGTGCGTGGCGGGCCAACTTACCCGTTCGGTCGCTCTGGCTCCCACTCGCCGCCGACGCGGTCGTAGCCCATCAGATGTGCACCCTCGTGTTCGGTGAACACGACCTTCAGATTCTCCCGCGGAAGGTCGAACTGCTCGCGGGCCGCGTCCATGAAGGCCACCGCAAATTCACGGCGCTGCTCCGACGGTCGCCCCTCGCGGATGTCGGCCTCGAGGAGAAGGATCGGTTCGTCCGGGTCGGCCCGGCCGAGCCAGATATCGGCGTTATCGCGCCGGTCGTACCTGAGTGACAAAAAACTCCGCCGGCTGTCCATTGTGGTAACGTACGTCTCTGCCACCGTCTCGAAGAATTCCGCTTTCTCTTCTGGAGTGAGATCAACCGAGGAGGTGATCGAGAGTAACGGCATGTTATCGGCCTCGCACGGGAGGTTCAAGAAGACCAGGTCACCACTCATGACTCGACGGACGGCTCGTTGGATGACGAAACTACGATTCCGATGCCGTGTGGTCCCCCTCAGAGCGACACCGCGTGTTTGTCGGCAAGGGATTTGGGGACAATGATAACGACCGTCGTTGTCCCGCCGAAGCTGTCGTGACCCTGATCGTTGCGGTCTCGCCGGGATCCAACTGGCTTAGATAGTTAGACGTATCGAGATCGAGTGTCAGGACGAAGACGTCGGAGGGGGCCGTGAGAACGGATGTGGACCCCGAGAGGGCCGTCAGCGACCAGGAGCTCTCCGTAATGTCCTCTGCCCCATCAGGGCCGATCCAGTGGATTGTCGCTTCGTCGATGTCGATATCTCCCGATCCGGGGGCCTTTTTGACAGTTAAATCGATTGCCTCTATGCTATTCGACGCAACACTACCTGTCTCAGAGATGACTTGAACCCTGTCACTCACCTGTTGGCTCGACTGTTCGCCCGCTTCATCGGCACGGCTCTGGAGGAAGCCAGCCGTCTCGATCAACACGCCAGCAGCGATCGCTGCTACGAGAACCATCGCGATGAACACGATGAGCGTGCCGATTCCGACCTGACATCGATCCCAGTGCTGATTTTTCTGCATCGTGGCCACCCTGCCTCCCCCAATCGACGAGAGTGTCCGGAGTGTTCGATAGCCGCCGACTAAAGCCCAACCCCTTGATTCTTGGAAATGATATCTGGCAGTCGGTTGACTCGAGCGAAGCGAGTCCAAAGAGAATTTGAGGAAACGGCGCTTTCAAATACAGCTTTCGGGTGTTGAATCACGAAGGTCACCACGACCGGTCGAGAGTAAACATCCTCACGCATTCGCTGGTTCGAGAGGTTCACATGCTCTTCCGAATTATCTCGCCGAGTTGTGTCGATGAAGAAAATCACCGACTCGACATGTAAGCGGTTTCGACGCGATCGATCTCCCACACGAGCGCACTGCACTGAGGCCGAAGTGGACTCCCGTACGGCAGTCAAAATTCTTCGACGTGAGGACGGAGGTCGAGCTCGAGCGTCCAGGCCGACCGGTCCTGGGTGACGAGCGTCCAGTACGAGTCGGCGATGGCAGCCGGATCGAGGAACGTCTCCTCCGCTCGGTCGGGATATTGTTTGCGCTCTTCGGGGCCGCCGATCTGTCCGTCGATCACCACGTGAGCGACGTGGATGCCCTGGGGCCCGAGTTCGCGAGCCATGGCCTCGGCGAGCCCGCGTGCGGCGAACTTCGCGGCGCTGAACCCGACGGCGCCGTCACGCCCACGGATCGCCGAGGTCGCACCGCTGAAGATGATCGTTCCGCCACCATCTCGCATGTCGGGGACGGCCTCTTGCGAGCAGAGGAGGCCACCCGTGGCCGAGACCTCGAGCGCCCGCTCGAAGGCCTCGACGTCGATCGACTCCAGCCCCTTCCAAGCGCCGCCACTCGCGTTGTTGACGAGGACGTCGACCGGGCCGAACGCCTCCCGGACCGCGTCGAACCCGGCTTCGACGGCGTGTGGATCGGTGATATCGGTCCGGACCGCGAGCGCGTCCGGTCCGAGTTCGGCGGCGAGTTCGTCGATGTAGTCCGACGATCGGGCGAACAGGCCGACTCGACATCCCTCGTCGACGAAGCGGCGCGCGACGGCTGCGCCGAGCCCGGGCCCCACGCCAGCGATGACGGCAGTGCGTGACATGAGCGGACCCTGGAGCGCCGGCGGGAAAACCGTGGCCCCCGAGCACCAGAATTATCGGCCTCTCGGCCGAGCGAGGGCTATGGAACGTGTCGACATCGACGGGGTCGAACGGGAGCCCGATTCGGCGACAGTCAAGCGGCCCCTGTCCCGCGCGCTCGGGGCGGAGAACTTCGCACTGAACCGCTACGAACTCGCTCCCGGCGACAGTTTCGCTTACGGATACCACCGCCACAGCAGCCAGGAGGAGGTGTTCGTGATCGAACGTGGAACGGTCACCTTCGAGACCGAGGATGGCGACGTCTCGGTTGCTGCGGGCGAAGCCATTCGATTCGCGCCGGGAGAGTTCCAACAGGGCGTCAACCGGGGCGACGAGCGAGTAGTGGCGCTGGCGCTCGGTGCGCCTCGGGATTCCGGTGAGGTGGAGATCCGTCGGCACTGCCCAGGCTGTGGCCAACGAACGTCGACCACAGTCGAGTCGACGGACGATGGCGCAGCGAAGATCACGCGCTGCCTCGAGTGCGGGGCGGAGACCGGCCGGTTCACCTGACCGGACCGCACCTTTTTCGATCGGCCCGGCAAGGGACCGGTATGGAGATTACAGACGTCGAGTGCGTCCCGATCGCGATACCGCTCGAAACGCCGGTTTCGTTCGCCACGCGGACGGTCCACTACCGCGACCACGCCGTCACGTTCGTCCGCACCGACACCGGCCACGAGGGCGTCGGATACACGCTCGGCTACGAGTCCGCGGACCTGATCGCCGACGCCGTGAACGACACGCTCGCGCCGATGATCGAGGGTGAGGACCCCCGCGATACGGAACGACTCTACCGGCGAATGTTCGACGGTACGGTCCAGGTCGGGCGGCGAGGCGCCTTCCTGCGAGCTATCTCAACCGTGGATATCGCGCTCTGGGACGTCGCCGCTCGCGCCGTCGAGACGCCCCTTCACAAGTACCTTGGCGCCAGTCGCGACTCGGTCTCCGCCTACGCGTCCGGTGGCTACTACCGTGACGAGAAGGGTACCGAGGGACTGCGCGAGGAGATCCAGCAGTACGTCGACTCCGGCCACGACGCGGTCAAGATGAAGGTGGGCCGACTGTCCACGCGCGAGGAAGTCGAGCGGGTCCGCGCGGTCCGCGAGACCATCGGGCCCGAGCGAACGCTGTTGATGGACGCCAACGGCGCATGGGACACCGCGCCCGACGCGTTGCGGGACTGTCGGGCCTTCGCGGAGTTCGATCCGTACTTCATTGAAGAACCCGCCATGCCCGACAACCTCGACCTGCTTTCGCGAATCAACGACGGCCTCGACTACAGCGTGGCGACGGGCGAACTCGAGGCCACCCGATACGGGTTCGCCGACCTGCTCCGGGCGGACGCTGCGGACGTCCTCCAGCCGGACGTGAGCGTAGTGGGGGGCATCACGGAGTGGCTGAAGGTCGCCAACGCGGCATCGGCCGTCGACGTCCCCATCGCCCCCCACTACGTCCACAACGTCCACACGCCGCTCCTGTGTGCCATCGACAACCCCACCTGGGTGGAGTACTTCTACCGCGACCAGGATGTCGTGGTGTTCGACGAGGTGGTCGAGAACCCGATAACGCCCGAGGACGGGGTCGTCCGACCCCACGACCGGCCCGGGCTCGGTCTCGAAATCGATCGGGACAAACTTGCGGAGTATCGAGGCCTGCCGGGCTGAGACTTCGGCTAACCGGCGGCGAAATCCAGTCCGGCGAAATGCTCATGGGCCGGCGGGCGAAATATCGATCGTCTCATGGGGGGAGCTGACCGCATCGACGAGTATTGGGACTGGGTCGCGGTCGCGCTGTTTCTTCTGATCACCGTCGACCTGCTCACGTCGCTGTACGCCGCGGAGGTCGTCGGTCTCGAACACGAGACGAATCCGCTGATGGTCTGGCTCCTCGACCAGTCCCTCGTGCTCATCATCGCCGTTCATATCGGCGTGCTCATCGTCGCCGTGGGCGGCTTCGCTTTGCTGTTCGGACTGATCGAGCGGAGCCAGCGCCGCTCGCGACGGGTTTTGGAGCTTTTGACTGAGGTGTACCTGGGACTGCTCGTCGCCCTCGGGCTGGTGGTGTTTGCCAATAACCTCGCAGTGATCGTCCTCGGACAGAATCTGCTTTGAGGGTTTTCTGCAGCTTCCCCGGTTTGTAGATGAACTTTGCCCGCGTGATGCGCGTGGCGCTGTTTTCCACCGCTCGAAACAGGCCTACCGTGGCGGTCAACACATCGGGAATCTACCTTCATAATCGTAGCGTGGGGCACCATCACTCACACGTCGGGGCCGTCGCGACGCGCGATCGATCAAGCTGGGTCGCGGTCGGAAATCAACTCCTGGGCCATCAGTCGCCGAGAGAGTACGACGAGGCCGTTTCCGAATCCCGCCTGTTCCTCCTTCGAGCCGGGGACGATCGAACTGACGAGGATCGTTGAGCGGTCCACCAGGAGGGGTCGACCGACGGCAAGTTCGTCATCGTTCATCTGATCGCCCTGTAACCAATCCAGGCCTGAGACGAACGTCGTCGCGTTCGAGACGGCATCCCGTATGGTGTCCTGAAGGGATTCAGACAGTGCGCCGATGACCGGTTCGACCCC
>CAYUFG010000005.1:0-37936 GCA_964443815.1 uncultured Halobacteriales archaeon
TCCCGCGTAAGGTCGTCCGGCAAGCCCGCCGCCTCGGCGTCGATCTCGGCTTCGGACCGGTCCTTCTCGATCAACAATGGCTCGTAGCGGTCTTCGTCCTCGGTCCACCGTGCCTGGTCGTGTTCCATTCAGGCCACCTCCTCGAGCGCTCGCAGGAGGTCGTCGACCGCGTGGGCGTTCCCGCGCGTGACGCACACCTGGATTTCGTGGTCGTCGACGGCGTGGACGGCGAGGCCACGGTCTCGGAGGCCCGTCCGAATCGCCGGTGCGGGCTGATCCGTATGGGCTACGAACTCGCGGAGGTGGTGTCGATCGTCGACCGGTGCCCTGACACCATCGATCGCGTCAAGCCGGTTCGCCGCATCCCGGGCCAGTTCGACCGCATCGGTCGCGAGGTCGACCAGGCCCTCCGGGCCGAGCAAAGCCGCGTGGATGGCCGTGCGGAGTGCCACCCAGGCCTGGTTCGTGCAGATGTTGCTCGTGGCGCGCTCGCGGCGGATGTGCTGTTCGCGGGTCTGTAGCGTCAGCGTGTAGACCCGTCGGCCGGTTGCGTCCTCGCTCGCTCCGACCAGCCGGCCCGGGACCTGTCTGAGGTACGCCTCGCGGCAGGCGAACAACCCGAGACCCATGCCGTAGGCTGACCCCAGGCCGAGCGTCGCTGCGTCGCCGACAACGACGTCGACACCCACGCTCGCTGGCTCCTCGAGCAGCGCCATCGCGACGGGGTCCGACCCGAGACAGTACAGCGCCTCGTGCGCGTCGGCGAGGTCCCCAACCCTCTCCAGGTTTTCTTCGATGGTGCCTCTCACCGTCGGGGACTCGACGTAGACCATCGCGATGTCGTCGTCGAGGGCCTCCTCGAGACCGCCGAGGTCCACGTTCGCCCCGTCCGTCGGGTAGGTCTCGACAGTCTGGCCGGCCCCGGCCGCGTAGTTCTCGAGGACGCTGCGTTTCTCGGGGCGTATCAGGTCGGGCACGAGGAGACGGGACCCGGAGACGTCACGGACGCGGTCCGCGAGCGTCGCCGTCTCACCGAGTGCGGTCGCGGCGTCGTAGATCGAGCAGTTCGCCACCGCCAAACCGGTCAGTTCCGCAAGCAGCGATTGGTACTCGAACAGGGCCTGGAGGAAGCCCTGAGCAATTTCCGGCTGGTACTGTGTGTAGGACGTGAGGAACTCCTGCCGGTCCGCGAGGTGGTCGACGACCGAGGGGACGTAGTGGTCGTAGTGGCCCCGGCCGAGGAACTCGACGAGGTCGTCGTTCCGGTCGAGCCGCTGCCGGACGAACCGGTCAGTCGCGCGTTCGCTCCGGGACGGGATGCCGAAGTCGCCGTCGAACCTCACCGATTGGGGCACGTCGAAGAGATCGACCTCGCCGTCGACGCCGACGGCGTCCAGCATCGCCGCCGTCTCGGCGGTCGTGTGTGGCGCGTATGGGCTCCCGGAGCCTGCGTCGCTCATGGGTCACCCTGGCACGCCCCCGTCCCAACGTTTTCGGTTCGGGGCGACCCCCAGCGTCAAGCCCCCGCGTGCCCTCGTCACCGCCATGCCGGAGACCAATCGCCGGTGGCTGCTCGCGGATCGACCTGCGGGCGAACCGACAATGGACGAGTTCGAGCTGGAGAGCACGGCCGTGCCGAGTCCCGACCCGGGGGAGGTAGTGGTTCGAACGCGGTACCTCTCGGTGGACCCGTATATGCGTGGCCGGATGCGAGACGCGGACTCCTACGCGGAGCCGTGGGCCGTGGGCGAGCCGATGCGGGCAGGCGTCGTCGGCGACGTCGTCGAGTCGAACGACGCGGGGTTTCAGCCGGGCGACACCGTTACCGGAAACCTCTACTGGGCGGAGTACGCTGCCGTCGACGCCGACGAGCTCACGAGTGTTGATACCGGCAACGCACCCGTCTCGACGGCGTTGCACGTCCTCGGGATGCCGGGCCGTACTGCGTATATCGGCACTGTCGACGTGGGAGAGGTCGAACCGGGCGACACGGTCGTCGTGTCTGCGGCGGCTGGCGCCGTCGGATCCGCCGCGGGTCAGATCGCGAGCCTCGCCGGCGCGCGTGTCGTCGGCGTCGCGGGCAGCGCTGACAAGACTGACTGGCTGACCGGCGACCTCGGCTTTGATGCCGCAGTCGACTACCGGGCTGCGGACGACCTATCGGGGGCGATCGCTGAGGCGTGCCCACGCGGCGTGGACCTGTACTTCGAGAACGTGGGTGGCGAGGTTAGCGACGCGGTGATGGACCACCTCAGCGATTACTCTCGGGTTGCAGTCTGTGGCAAGATCGCACTCTATAACGCCCAGCCGGGCGACGAGTCGATGCGCGGCCCGCGCCGGCTGCATCAGCGAACGCGGACACGGGTCGAGGGATTCATCGTGAGCGACCACGCCCACCGCTTCGGCCACATCATGCGGCGGTTACGGCCGTGGGTCGAGAACGGCGACATCGATTATCGGGAAACCGTCACCGACGGCATCGAGAACGCTCCGCAGGCGTTTCTTGGCCTGTTCGAGGGCGCGAACGTCGGTAAGCAACTCGTCCGCGTCGCGGACTGAGTCGCCTCACTCGATCTGTTGGTCGTACGCGTCGGGCGAGAGCAGGTCGTCGAACTCCTCGCTGTCTGCGGGGTCGACCTCGATCATCCAGCCCTCGCCGTACGGGTCCTCGTTGACGAGTTCGGGCCGGTCGACGAGGTCGTCGTTGGTGGCCGTGACGTCCCCGGAGACGGGGGCATAAATGTCGGACACCGCCTTGATCGACTCGACGACACCGAAGGCTTCGCCCGCGGTCACTGCGTCACCCTCGTCGGGCAGTTCGACGAAGACCACGTCGCCGAGTTCGTCCTGGGCGAAGTCCGAGATACCGACACGGACGGTGCCGTCCTCCCGTCGGGCCCACTCGTGCGTGTCGAGATACCGGCAGTCGGTTGGAACCTCGAAGCTCATGACAGGAATGGCGTCTCGGTGGTACGTGCGTTCTTCGGTTCGTCGCGGATGACGATTCGGACCGTTCGGTTCGGTTCGGCGTAGTCGGACGGGAGATACGCGAGCGCGATCGGTTCGCCGAGGGTGGGGCTCATCGTCCCGCTAGTGACGTGGCCGATCGGCTCACCGCCGGGAGACTCGACGGCGTAACCGTGGCGCGGAACTCCTCGGTCGAGAAGCGTCAGTCCGACGAGTCGCTCGGCGGGCCCACTGGCAGCGACGTCCGCGAGGGCGTCCCGACCGACGAATTCGGTGTCGAGATCGACGCAGAATCCGATTCCCGCTTCGTAGGGATTTCTGGGTTCCTCCTCGGGGTCGAAGTCCTGCCCCGAGAGGAGGAACCCCATCTCGATGCGGAGCGTGTCCCGCGCGCCGAGGCCGCACGCCTGGCAATCGAGCGCCTCCCAGACCGTGGCGGCGTCGGCCCACTGACACAGGATTTCGAAGCCGAGTTCACCGGTGTACCCGGTCCGGGCGACGAGGCTATCGACGCCAGCGACTGGCCCACTCGTGACGTCGAATCGGCCGAGAGTAGCAAGGTCAACCGTCGTCACGGCACCGAGCCGCTCCGGTGCGTCGGGGCCCTGGACGGCGATCATCGCGTAGGAGTCCGTGGCGTTCTCGACCACGGCGTCGAGCCCCAGCTCGTCCCGGTGGGTACGCCATCGATCGACCATTTCGCCGTCGTGGCCGGCGTTCGGGACGAACAGGTAGTCCTCGTCATGGCCCGGAGGAAGGTCGTAGACGATGACGTCGTCGAGCATGACGCCGGCCTCGTCCGTAACCGCCGCGTAACACGCCTCGCCAGGCGCCAGACCGAGGACGTCGTTCGTGACCAGGCGGTCACAGAGCGTCCCGGCGTCCGGTCCCGAGACGGTGACCTCGCCCATGTGCGAGACGTCGAACTTGCCGACGGCCGTGCGGACCGCGTCGTGCTCGGAGCGGATGGAGTCGAACTCGACGGGCATCGACCAGCCGCCGAAGTCGGTGAACGAGGCGCCCGCGGCCTCGTGTGCGCCCGCGAGCGGTGAACGACGGTCGGACATACCACCCGTCCCCGCGGGCGGAACCTAATCCTTTGGCTCCCGACAGTCGTTTTGGACTCGACCACGGAGTGTAGGTGTGTACCGTCGGGCACTCTTCGCGGCAGTCGGCCTCGCCGTTCTCGGGGTGTACCTCGGGTTCGCAGGGCTACTCGCGATCGGCTATATCTGGGTGCTGGCCAACCCCCCGGATCCCGTCGCGGTCGCCCTCGGGGTCGTGGTGGCAGTCCTGGTCACGGCCTACGCAAGTTACTACGTGGGGACGGCGAGGATACTCGCTGGCGTCGAAACGCGGGAACTGTCTCCGCGCCGCGCTCCTTCCCTGTACCGCCAGCGGGACCGCCTCTGTCAGGATCTCGGGATCGCCCCACCATCGTTACTCGTCGCCGACCTCGGCGCCCCCAACGCCCTGTCGATCGGGGGGCCACGCAACAGCGTAATCATTCTCGACCGTCGGCTGTTCTCGTTGCTTTCGGCCGAGGAACTCGAGGGAATCCTCGCTCACGAGCTTGCCCACGTTGAGGGCCGCGATGCGTTCCTCCAGACGCTCGCAGTTTCCGTAATGCGGACGCTGGCGGGCGTTGGATTCCTGCTCCTGTTACCGGTGACGCTCGCCGCCATCGGTATCGGACGGGCCACGGCTTGGATCACCGGCCGACCGGAGCGGGCCCCGGACGTTGCCGCTCTGGCGACGCTCGGCGTCGAATTGCTGGTCGGCCTCGTCTTGAGCGTCATAACGCTCGCCCTCCTTGCCCGCTCCCGCCGCCGGGAGTTCGACGCCGATAACCGCGCCGCGGAACTCACCCGGCAGCCGCGCGCCCTCGCGCGCGCCCTAGTCAAGATTAACAGAGCCGCCGATCCCGGGTGGGGGTTGCGCTCGCTACTGACCATCCACGGTAACGAGTCCGACGCCGAGTGGCGTCGGTGGCTCTCGACGCACCCGCCCGTCGAGGAACGCGTAGCCCGCCTCGTCGAGGGCGAATTCAGTCGGGGGAGTCGAACCGGCTAATCGCAACCTCTTTGCAGGTGGCCGAGCCCCGTGAAGCCGTGTCACAGACCCCAGCCGAGTTCGTCAACGGGATGCCCGCGACGCAGTACATCGGCATGGAGATCACCGACGCGAGCGACGGCACGGCGACCGGTCGACTCCCCTTCCGCGAGGAACTGTGTTTCGCCCGTGACGAGCGGCCGGTGATGCACGGTGCGGCGACGTTCGCGCTCGCCGATAACGTGGGCGCCGCCGCGGTCATTTCACTACTCGACGAGAGCCGCCCAGCGGTGACCATAGACATTCGAATCGACTACCTCGGGCCCGCGGCGACGGAGCTGATCGCGACGGCCGACGTTCGTCGGTTCGGTCGCTCCGTGAGCGTCGCCGACGTCGAGGTCGAGGACGAGAACGGAGACCCGGTCGCGATCGTTCGGGGAGCCTATCGGAGCGGTTGAACTATCCACCGATATCGATCGGCGTTGCCGGCGGGCCGGTGTTCCGGCTGCCCTCGACCAGAACCTCGCCGTCGACGACGACGGCCGTGACGCTGGGATAGTCGCCGTTCTCGATCGCGCTGAGGGCGTCGTCGACGGCGCACCCCAGCGGCGCGTCGATCAAACACAGGTCCGCCGGGCGACCCGGTTCGATTCGTCCCGCGTCGAGGCCGTGGTGGCGGGCCGGTGTGCCGGTCATCAGGCAGAGGATCTCCGCGGCAGAGCGATCGGAGAGGCTCGCGAGAATGGCCGCCTCCAACCACATCCCGCACGGCACCACCCCGGTGCCCGTCGGGGTGTCGGTCGCGATCTGGAGTCTGCCGAGTTCCTTCCGCTCGGCGACGCGCTCGAGCATACCGAGTGACGTCCGCTGATTGCCCGCGATGACGAGTTCCAGGTCGAGGTCGAAATCGTCGACCAGCGCCCGCCACTCGTCGTCGGGGAGGGCGGTCGGTCCTCCGTTCGCGTGCAATGCGATATCCGGTTTGACTCGTCTGAACACGGCTTCGTCGATGGGTTGGGTCCCGGGCACGCTCGCGCCACCGGTGTGCATCATTGTGACCATCCCGAGTTCCTGGGCCCGATCGACCAAGCGGCTCGCGTGGTCGAGATCTTCCAGGGCGAAGATGATCTTCGTCCGCCGGACGCCCGACGAGTAGGCCTCTTCGAGATCATCGAGTGTGAGGTCGTCGGTTAGGACGAGGGTACCGGCGTGCATCTTCACCCCGCCGGGTCGCTGGTCGTCGTAAGCCTTGGAATTGAGGACGGCCAGCGCTTTCGTCCCCGCTGCGTCCCCCGGTCGGCCCGGGTGGTGGATCTCCCCCGCGGACACCATCGACGTGACGCCCGCCTGGAGATAGCTTTCGCACCACCCGATGGTCTCCTGCCGGGGGGTATACTGGCCGGCCACCGGGTGGACGTGGCCATCGATCAACCCGGGACAGACGGTCGTGCCCCGTGCATCGATCACGGTCTGGGCCGACGTCTCACCGCCACCGACTGACTCGATCACGCCGTCGCGGACGTAGACCGTCTCGGCATCGCGTTGGGGGGTTTCGAGGGCTCCAGTCACGAGGGTGCCGACGTTCTCGACGAGGAGGTCTCCCATATACCACCGACGCTCGACGGCGTCCGAGGTCAATCATTTGTCGGGGAATCTGATACGTCTCTCGACGAGGGTACCAGTGGCGCGGACGACCGGGGTGTCGGGCTCAGTCCGTCGCCCGAGACCGCTCGAGTGCTCGTCGCGCCAGCGTCGCCGACTGGCCGACGTACGCGGCGGGATCGGCCAGGTTTTCGAGTTCCGCCTGAGAGAAGGCCGCCGCGACGCTGTCGTTCTCGAGCAACACATCCACGAACGACCCCTCGCCGTCGAGTGCCCGGCCGGCAGCCTCGTGAGTGACGTCGTGTGCGGTTTGTCGACCGAGCTCCTCGGCAAGAGCCATCATCACCGCTTCGCTAGCGACGACGCGGCCGTGATGCAGAAGGTTCTCGCGCATGCCGTCCTCGTGGACGACCAGTTCGGCCGTGACGTCGTGGACGTACTGCAGCGCCCGGCTCGCATAGAGGAACGTCTCGGGGACGACTGCGAAATCACCGAGCGACGCTGAGAAGTCACGCTCGTCGGCGGTCTCCATCAGTTCGAGCGCCGTCGCGACGTGGGCCCGCGTGAGCCGACCCAGGAGGACTGTCTCCTCGCTCTTGACGGGGTTGCGTTTGTGCGGCATCGTACTCGATCCGATCTCCCCTTCCTCGTACGGCTCGGTGACCTCGCTTGTCTCCTCGCGGTTCATGAAGAGGATCTGTTTGGCGATCCGTCCGAGGGTCGACGTCACCAGGGCCAGTGTCGCGACGGTTTCGGCGATGCGGTCACGAGCCGCGAACCACGCGACGTCCGGGACTCGAAGCCCGAGTTCGTCCGCGAGCCCCTCTTGGACGGCCAGTCCGTCCTCGCCGAGCGAGGCGAGCGTGCCCGTGGCTCCGAAGAACTCGAGCACCTCGACGCGGTCACGCATGGCGGCGATCCGGTCGCGGTGGCGGTTGATTTCGTCGAGCCAGGTCGCGGTTTTGAGGCCGAAGGTGATCGGGATTGCGTGGACCATGTGCGTCCGGCCCATCATCGGCGTCTCCGCGTGCTCGTCGGTGAGTGCTTCAAGGGCCTCGGCCACCGCAGTAAGGTCCCGCTCGACGATATCGAGCGCCTCCCGAATCTGCAGCACCAGCGCCGTGTCGGACACGTCTTGGGTGGTCGCGCCCCAGTGGACGTACTCGCCGGCGTCGCCGAGTTCGTCCTTCCACGCGTCGACGATCGACATCGAAAACAGGTGGATCTCTGCGACGTTCGACTCGACTCGGTCGAGATCGAGATGGTCGAGCGTCGCGTGGTCGGAGATCTCTTCGGCGGCCCATTCCGGGATGATCCCGAGGTCGGCTTCGACGCGCGCGAGCGCCGCCTCCACCTCGAGGAACCGCTCGACGAACCGTTCCTCCGAGACGCACGTCCGCATCTCCGGCGTTCCGAACACGTTCTTGAACAGGACCCCGTTCGTGTGAAACGATGCCATACGGGGACGCGGGTGCGGTCGGGCCAAAAAACTGATTCTCCGGCCGGGCCGCCGAACGGGTCGAAACCAAAGCGTTAGGCGACCGGCCGGCCGACTCACGCCCGACCAATGCCATCCGTCGACTTCGGTGTGCACTATAGCTGTCAGTCGCCCGATGAGAACTGGGAATCCGTCTACCAGGACACCGTCGCCCAGGCTCGCGAGGCCGAACGACTCGGTTTCGAGACTTTCTCCGTCTCAGAGCATCACTTTCTTCCCGACGGCTGGGTCCCCACGCCGGAGATTTTGCTCGGCGCCATCGCCGGCGTCACCGACGCCGCCCGCATCGGGACGAACGTCACGCTTCTCCCGCTGCAGAACCCGATCCAGGTCGCCGAACGAGCCGCCGTGCTCGACGTTCTCACGAGCGGACGGATGCGACTCGGCGTCTCGATCGGGTGGCGTGAGGCCGAATTCGCCGGCTTCGGTATCGACCGCGCCGAGCGCGTGCCGCGTCTGCTCGAGGGCCTGGACCTCGTCAAGCGCCTGCTGCGCGAGCGCTCGGTCACGTTCGACGGGGAGTTCTACTCGGTCGAGGACCTCACGATCACGCCCCGCCCGGTCCAGGATTCGCTCCCGATCTGGTACGGCGGGATGGCGGAACCGGCCATCGAACGCGCTGCGCGGGTCGCGGATTCCTGGAGTATCAGCCCGTTCGAGACGCCAGCGGAACTCGCCGACCGCCTCGAAGTCTACAAGTCGGCCCTCGCCGAGGCGGGACGCTCGTACGAGGACGTCTACGTGCCCCTGCGTCGCGAGGTGTACCTCGCCGAGGACGAGGACACCGCCTGGGCCGAGGCCGGCGAGGCGTTGGTCCGCGAACACGGCGAGGTCTACGCGGACATCTCAGAGGACCTCACGCCGAACCTCGCCGATCGGGACGACGCCGTCGAACAGCTCCGTGAACACGCTGCCGACCGGATTCTGATCGGCAGTCCTGAGCAGGTCGTCGGGCAGCTCGAGGCCTTCCACGACGTCTCCGGGATGGACGAAGTCCTGATCCGCACCCACTTCCCAGGCCTTGACATGGCGAAGGCCGATCGGTCGCTCGAGCTGTTCGCGGACGAGGTCATGCCACACTTCCGATAACGGCTGGGGACGTCGCTAGTCCTGTCGGGGGACGAACTCGCCATCGCCTTTCTCGGCTCGGATGTCGCCGTCGACCATTACGGTTTGACCGCGGACGATCGTCCGCACGGGCCAGCCGGTAAACGTTTCGCCGTCGAACAGCGTCCAGCCGGATTTGGACTCGACCATGTCCTCCGTGAACGTCCGCTCCTCGTCCATGTCAATGATAGTGAAGTCCGCATCCGTCCCGACCTGGACCGATCCTTTGCGCGGGTAGAGCCCGAAGATCCGAGCGGGATTCTCCGCCTCCAACCGAACCACGTCTTCGAGCGAGAATCGGCCTTCGTTGACCCAGGTGAGCACGTGAGGGAGGTGTTCCTGTGACCCCAGTAATCCGAGAGGCATATGCCAGGCCTCCTCCCAGCCCGGTTCGATCTCTTCCCGGGTGTGAGGGGCGTGTTCGTTGACCATCGTCGTCGCCCAGCCCTCGCGGACTCGCTGGGCAGCACGGTCTGGCTCCTTCCCTGAGACGACTGCATAGGGGCCGTACTCGGCCCGGCGCTCCTCGTCGACCATGAAGGGGAGCAATTCGAGCTCGGCGTGGACGGTCTGGCCGCGATCCCGGGCGGCCGCGATCAGCTCGTAGTCACCCGCCTTCATCATGCCGGCATGGAGCACGTAGAGCTCGACGCCTGTGAGCCGGGCGAGTTCGAGCGAGACCGCGAGCCCCATGACCATCCCCTCACCGTAGAGCACACCCCGGTCGTAGGCTTCGTGGAGGTCCTCGGCGGTGGTCTTGCCCGGTTGGAGATAGTCGCGTTCGACGACGTGTTCGACCCAGTCGCTCTGATCGTGGTGGACCGCGACGGGCAGACCGGTGTCGGCGATCCGCTCGTAGAGTTCGTATAGGAGGCCGCGATCCGTGACGGCCAGTTCGTTGTCGTAGGGGTAGGTGTCCGTCGGGTGCCGCGTGTTGAAGATTTTGAACCCGATGGTGCCCGTGTCGGCCAGCGCGTCGATCGTCTCCGGGTACCGGGCTGCCGCGTAGTGGTTGTGATCGAGGATACACAGCTTGGATGCGCGCTCGCGCTTCGTTCGCCAGGATTCGAGGTCCGTTGGCGAAGGGTCGGTGTTGGTCTGGTCGATCGTGAACGTGTAGCCACCCGCCGCAGCCGCCCGCTGACCGGTGTAGAAATCCTCCTTGTGGGTAAGACCCGGGTCGCGGAAGTGACAATGTGGGTGGATCAACCCTGGCAGCACGTGGTTATCTGTCGCGTCGATTTCATCCGTAGCACCCTCCGTGGCGTGCTCCTCGATCCCCGCGATCGTACCGTCCTCGACGACGACGTCCGCACGAAACCGACTTTCCCCCGTAACGATCGTTCCGTTCCGGATGATTGTGTCTGCCATTGGCGGTCGCTAGGTGGTCTCCCCGAGCCAGCATAAAGTGTGACCCGTGACATCACCGGTGCGGACGGAGGGATTCCAATGACTCCTCCCACCAGCTGTTCGCCCGGTCACCTCGGAAAGGTTCGGATCGCCGGTTCGTTCGCAGCGGCGATCGGTCGTCGACGCCTGATAAAATCGGTAGTATAAACCTCCGGTGATGGGTAGGCCATCCCACGATGCCCCCTATCTCGTTTCCACGAATCGGTCTCGGTACCGTCTCGGACGACCCCGAGGAGTGGACCGACGCCGTCAGGACGGCCCTCGAAATGGGCTATCGGCACATCGACACCGCCCAGATGTACGAGAACGAAGTCTACGTCGGTGCCGGCATCGACGAGTCGTCGGTCGACCGTGACGAGGTATTTCTCGCGTCGAAGACGGTCTACCCGGACGCGCCGGACGACCCGAGCGGCGTGACCGAGGCGATCGACGCCAGCCGCGAACGCCTGGGCGTCGACACAGTCGATCTATTCTACGTCCACTGGCCGTCGGCGGTGTACGAACCCGAGGTCGTCCTCCCCCAGTACCAGCAAGCTGTGGAGGATGGCCGCATCGACCACGTCGGCGTCGCGAACTTCACCCCCGAGCTGATCGACGAGGCACAGGACCACCTCGACGTGCCGATCCTCGCCCACCAGGTCGAACTCCACCCGTTACTCCAGCAGCCCGATCTCGTCGAACACGCCCAGCGGGAGGATATCTGGCTCGTCGCCTACTGCCCGGTCGCCCGCGGCGAAGTATTCGACGTCCCGGAGATTGTCGACGTCGCGGAGAAGCACGACGTTACGCCCCCTCAGGTTAGCCTCGCCTGGCTGCTATCTAAGGACAACGTGGCGGTCATCCCGAAGTCGTCGGATCCCGCGCACATGCGCGAGAACCTCGCCGCCGCGGACGTGACACTCGACGACGAGGATATAGCAACGATCGAGTCCATCGACCGCGAACACCGCATCATCGACATGGACGTCGGCCCGTGGAACTGGTGAAAGACAGTCGCCGCTGACCGAGGCCTTTTGCCCGCGGCCCGTCTGACCCAGCCATGCGCAACCTTGTCATGCGGACGATGGGTCTCGTGGAGTCGAGGCGTCACCGATCCGGGCGGCGGGGAGGGCGATCGTGACGGATGACGCCGGCGGTGGGGCCGTCGCGGGGTTCGACCTGCCCGGCACCGTCAGCGTTGGGGAGATAACCGCCGATCCCGCAACGGTAGAGATCGTCCGCAACCAGCTACAGCACGTCGCCGAGGAGATGCAGGCGGCGGTGATGAACTCGGCGTACTCGCCGCTCTGGCAGGAGGCCGGGGACCTCTCCTGTGCGGCGCTTTCGCCCGCCGCCGAGATCGTCGGCCAGTCCGAACGGGTCGTGCCAATCCACATCGCGACGATGACGTCCTCGGTCGGGACGGCGATCGAACGAACCGGTGGCTACGAGGCGCTCGAGCCGGGTGACGTCCTGATTCAGAACGACCCCTACGCGGGCAATAACCACCTCCCCGACTTCGTCATGGCCGAACCGGTTTTCGTCGACGGACGGCTACTTGGGCTCTCGGCTGTCCGCGCCCACTGGGTCGACGTCGGGGGTTCCTCTCCGACGAGTTACTCGACGGCCACCGGCGAGATCGTCAAGGAGGGGCTGCGAGTCCCGCCCGCAAAGCTCCACGAGGGCGGTGAATCCAACGAGGCACTCCGGGAGACGATCCTCGCCAACACCCGCGACCGCGAGGAGCGCCTCGGTGACATGCAGGCCCAGCTCGCCGGCGTCAAGCGCGGCCGCGAGCGACTCGAGGACCTCGCTGCCGACCACGGTTCGGCGACACTGGCCGCTGCCATGGTTGCGGTCCTGGGGAACGACGAACGCCGGATGCGCCGGCGTATTGCCGACCTCCCAGCGGGGACGTACCGGGCCACGGACTACATGGACGGCGACGGCATGACCGGCGACCCGGTCGCGATCGAGGCGGCGCTGTCGGTCGAGGGCGACGGTGTCTCCGTGGACTTCTCGGGGACGGACCCTGAGACGGAGGGTGGAATCAACTCACCGATTGCCGTGACGCGGACGGCGACGTACTACGCGGTGAAAGTGACGCTTGACCCCGGCGACCCCGGGACGACGGGTTCCTATCGGCCGATCTCCGTCAGCGCTCCCGAGGGTACGGTCGTCAATCCAACGTACCCCTCGCCTGTCGTCGCGGGAAACCACGAGACGGCCACGCGGATCTACGACGCGGTCGTTCGGGCCATCGCGGAGATCGATCCCTCCCTCGCGTTCGGTGCCGGAGACGGCAGCTCGAACGTATTTAACTACCGCTCGGACGAGACCGGCGAGATCAACTATACCTGCATGGGTGGCGGGATGGGCGCCTGTCCCGGTCGGGACGGCATCAACGCCATCCGATCGGGCGTGGGCAACACGGGGATCCAAGCCGTCGAGCGGGTCGAGGAAACCTACGACTTCGTCACGGTCGAGGAGTTCTCGGTCGTGGGCGACACCGGTGGGCCGGGCCGGACGCGTGGCGGCTGTGCGGCTCGGCGCGTACTCCGATTCGACGACCCGACGACGGTGGTCACCACCGGCGAGCGGGCGAAGACACGGCCCTTCGGTCTGGACGGCGGCGAGGGCGGCGCGAGTGCGATCCACCGGGTGATCGGGCCGGGGGGCGAGGCGGAGGGGATGCGGTCGAAGGCCACCCGTGCAGTCTCGGCCGGCTCACGGGTGCACTTCCAGCCGGCGGGAGGCGGCGGCTTCGGCCCGCCAGATCAGCGAGACCCCGAGGCGGTCCTCGCGGACGTCCGCGACGGTTACGTCAGCGTGGAGGCGGCTCGCGAGGCCTACGACGTGGTCCTGGAGACGGATCCCCTGGCGATCGACCGCGGGGCGACCGCTGCACGCCGGGACTGAGCGTTACACTCAGATGTCCGGAATCCGTCGGAACCGGAGAGGGATTCCATCCGGATCGGCGACCCGGAGGCCGTCGCTCGTCGCGGTCGTCGATACCTCCCGGCTCGCCAGCCGTTCGCGGGTCGTCGAGAGCGCCGAGGGCGGCACGGCGAACCGGATCGAGTGCAACCCGCGGCTTTCCGGGCGATAAGGACTCGTCCGGCTCTGTCTGGTATTGATCGCGACGTGATGGTGGTACTCGCCCCCGGCGAGGAACGTCGCCCGTGGCTTCTGGAGTCGGCGGTTAAAGCCCAAGACCTCCCGATAGAAGGCGGCGGACGACGCGAGGTCCGTGACCTCCAGGTGCACGTGGCCGATGTCGGCGTCATCGTGTATGTCGTTCGGGGGTTCGCCGGACCCAGCGGCTTCGATGGGAGACAGATCGAGTGGATCACCCGGGAGCCGAACCTGCCCGTCGGGCCCGTACTCCCACTCGGCCCGGGGTCGATCGGCATAGAGCTCGATGCCGTTGCCCTCGGGATCGTGGAGGTAGAGCGCCTCGCTGGCGACGTGATCGGCAGCCCCGTCAAGCCGGTAGCCGGCCCGGCGCACTCGCGCTAGCGCGTCGCCCAGCGCGACGCGGTCAGGCAGCCGGACGGCGATGTGATACAGGCCGGCGGCATCCGAAACCCGCTGCGGAGCGGACGCGTCCTCCCGAAGTTCGATCAGGGTCTCGCTACCGGCCCGGAGCTCGGTCTCGTCACCATCACGGACGGGCGTCAGCCCGAGTGCCTCCCGGTAGAAGTCAAGCTGTGCTGACGTGGAGTGGACCGTCAGGACGACTCGTTCTACCCGGAGCGATTCGGGCAGCCAGCCGCTGTCACCGGTCTCGTTCATCGGCACGCGAGCGCCTCCCGAGGCGGGCGAGGTCGCCGCATCAGTCGGCTGGCTGGGTCCACTCGTCCCGCGACATGCCCGGATAGACGATGCCGGCGATGCCCTGGAGGTACGCTGCGTAGACGTGAAGGGCGATGCAGTCGACGATCTCGAGGAGCTCCGGCTCGGTGAGGCCGATGTCCCGCAGGGCCTCCAGGTCCTCGTCGGTGATCGCGTGTGGGTCCTCGGCGGCTTTCTGGGCGAACCGGAGGATAACTTCCTCGGTGGGTGAGAAGCCCGTCTCCGAGATCTCCAGTTCCTCGAGCGACGCGATCGTCTCGGTATCGACGCCTGCCCGCTCGAGTGCCGACTCGTGGAAGAACTGACAGCCCGGACATCCAATGACGGTCGCCACAACGAGCGAGATTTCCGACTTGAGTTCGTACGGTAGCGAGCCGCCGTTGTACGTCCAGTGCATGTGGTCCCAGACGGTCTCGAGGAGGTCGGCATCGTTGCCGTACAGCAACCACATGTTCCCGAGGCTGAGATCCTCGTCGAGTTCCCCCTCGCGACTGGCTTTGATCTCCCGGTAGATATCGGCGACCTCGGGCGGTGCCTCCGCCTCAGTGACGAGATCGATCGCGTTCTCGCGGGTCTGCCCGCTGGATTCGTGCTGGGCCATTGACAAGCCGTTCGACTTCACGACGGTTAACGGTTCACCTCGTTTCGGAACTCTTCCCGAAGCCGACTGCCTATTCGACCGCCGTCTCGAAGAGCCGTGCGCCACAGTCCGGACACTCGAGTGTGGTCACGTCCCGGGAGGCACAACAAGTCTCCACGGTTTCAGCTCCAAGTTCGGGCGTCGCCCCACAGGTCGGACATTCGTCCATGAAGAGCCTGAGGCCCGCGAGTAACGCGTGGCGGTCGTGGGGATCAAGGGCCGCCCAGCCGTCGAGGCGGTTCGAGAGCAATTCTGCGCCGGCGACGTCTGCCTGGAGTGCTGCGCGGGACTTCCAGACTCCCGCGAACCGACCGTCGACCGTCGGCTGGACCTGGGTGCCGTGCTCCTCGACCGTGACCGTCCCCGAATCGACGCTGACGACCGAGAGCAGTCCCTCGTAGTCACCCTCGGACTCGACTCGATCCATCTCGGCATACCACGCTGATCGGAATTCCTCGACGAGACAGAGGTCCTCCCCGTCCTCGCACAGTTCCAGAGCGCCGATGCCCATCAGGACGCGTTCCTGATCGATGTCTCCCTCGGCGGCATCCTGGATCACTGGCTCCTTCCCGAAGAGACCGAGCAGCCGTTCGGGAAAGTACCGCTGGGTCAGCTCGGGCGTCCCTGGGACCAGGTACCCACGGAGGTAGATCGCCGCGAGACACCCGAGCAGGACGGCGCTGCCTACGACGAGGCTCGCCGTCGGCGTCCCGACCGTCCAGACGACGGCCATCAATGCGAGACTGCCGACCGCGGCGATCCCCACGTTCGCCACGGTACACGGCATACACCGGTTCTCCCCCACGTACTCCGGCCGTTTGAGTCGGGAGACGACCCCGGACACGGCACTCATACACGTTCTGTAAGCGACGTCGCTGTTAAGCGTTGCTCCGATGCTGGCGCCGCCTTTAACTCGTCCCTGGGCGATCGGCTCGCCATGACGGATCGAACCGACGCCGTCGTCGTTGGGGCAGGGATGGCGGGACTCGTCGCCGCGGCACAGCTCGTCCGCGACGGGCGGGACGTCGTCGTCCTCGAGAAAGCGCCCCGGCCCGGCGGCGCCATGCGCATCTCGAATGGGGTGGTGTGGACGTACCTGCCGCTGTCCGCGTTGCGGGAGCGGGCGCCACACGGCGACTCCGCCCTCCAGGGAGTGCTGGCCGAACGCTTCGAGAGGGACCTCTCGTGGCTCGAGGAGATCGGCGTCGACCTCTCGCCGCCCACCTTTTCCCTCCCCGAGGACGGTGCCGGCCAGGAGATCGACCCGGAGTCGTTCGTCGACCACATGGTCGGGTTGATCGAGGCGGGCGGTGGCGAGATCCGGACGGAGACGCCGCTCGACTCGCTCGTCGTCGAATCGGGCGCCGTCACCGGTGTGCGAGCTGTGGGAGTCGACGGCGACACGAGGGAGATGGAGACGTCCGCTGTGGTCCTGGCGACCGGTGGCTTCCAGGGCAACGAGCGGCTTCTCGAGGAGTACATCACCGACGACGCGAGCAACCTATACCTCCGCTCCGTGCCGGAATGTACTGGGGACGGCTACCTCGCCGCCACCCGCATCGGGGCGAAGACCACTGGCGGCCACGGCACCTTCTATGGCCACACGATGGCCGCCCCACCGGCCGAGTTTACGATGGCCGAGTTTCCGGACGCTACGCAGTACTACGGCTACGCCGCTGTGGCGCTCGATCGCCACGGCGAGCGGTTCACCGACGAGTCCGAGTCGCCGCTCGAGGAGACGCTGGCCCAGGACATCGCCGCCCACACCGAGGGACGGGCCTACTACGTATTCGACGCCACCGTGGCCGAGCGGACCTTCGGGTACCACACCGCGGCGGAAATCGCGGACACGGCCGACGAGTTCGGTGCCCGGACGGCGACTGTCGATACGCTCGGCGGACTGGAAGCCGCGCTCGAGAAGTGGGGCGCTAACGGCCGACGAGCCGTCGAGACCATCCGCACGTACAACCGTGCCCTGCGTGCCGACCGCCAACCGGACCCGCCTCGTCTGGACGAACGCCATACCGTGGAAGATCCGCCGTTCCGGCTTGTCGAGGTCAAACCCGCGATAACGTTCACGATGGGCGGGCTGGCCGCCACGCCGTCGATGGCTGTGGAGCGTCGGTCGGCGTCGGACTCCGGAATCGCGTTCGGGGAGCGCTCGGCCGCGGCCGTTCCGAACCTCTATGCCGCCGGCAACGACGTGGGCAACGTCCACCGCCGGTCCTACGTCGGCGGCCTCGCCCATGCGCTCGTCAGCGGCCGAGTCGCCGCCGAAAGTGTGGGCGCACACTTCGACTAATCGGCTGCTGTCGCGCGGAAAGACCTTTGGGCGTTCCCCAACTCGGATACCCCCATGGCCACGAAGTTCAGCGGTATCAACCCGGCGAACGTCGTCCCGATGACGCCAGACGGGTCGGCGATCGACGAGGCCAGCCTCGAGCGGCACCTCACGGACCTGGCCGAGACGCCCGGGGTCAACGGCATCGTGACCAACGGCCACGCCGGCGAGCTGTACGCCCTTTCGCCGACCGAGCGCGACCGGGTCGTCGAGATCGCCGCGGGCGTTGCCGGCGCGGACACACCGGTGGTCTCGGGTGTCGTCGGTGGCTCGACGGACGCCTACATCGAAGGCATCGATCGGGCGGTTGCCGCCGGGGCCGACGGCATTCTCGTGGTGCCACCTCATACGCCGATCCACAATCGACCTGCCGCGGCGCGTGGCTTCTTCGAAGCGATCGCAAACGCGAGCGACGTACCGTTGATCGTCTTCCAGCACCCCCATTGGGCCGGCGGGCACTACCCGCCGGACCTCCTCGCGGACATCGCCGCAGTCGACGGCGTCGAGGCCATCAAGGATGCCGTCTGGGACGTCGATCACTACCAAGAGGACTACAGAGCGCTCCGTGACGCCGACGTGGCAGTCGACGTCTTCGTCGCCAGCGACGAGCACCTCCTGCCGTGTTTCTCGCTGGGATGTGATGGCGTTATCCTCGAACTCGCGGCGGTGATTCCTGGCCCCGTCCGCGATCTCTACGACGCGGTCGAAGCCGGGGAGATCGAGCGCGCGCGCTCGCTGTACCGGGAGATGGAGCCGTTCGTCAACGCCATGTACGAGCCGCCCGTGACGGATTCGCACACCCGATTGAAGGTTGCACTCGAACTTCGGGGCGTGATCGACAGCGCGGAACCACGGCCGCCGGCGGCGCCGATCCCCGACGACGAAGTCGCAGCGATCGAACGCGCGATGGACGCCGCGGGGGTGGCCTGATGTACGGCTGGCGCGGCCGCCTCGGCCTACTCGTCCCCTCCTCGAACTCCACCAACGAACCGGAGTTCGGACCCGTGCTACCTGATGGCGTGAGCCTCCACACCGGCCGCCTCCCCCTCGAAGACGTCAACGCCGACGAGCTGTCGGCGATGGCAGAGACAGCCACGGCGGCGGCAGAGCACCTGGCTCACGCCGGCGTCGACGTGGTGGCCTACGGCTGTACGACCGGTAGCCTCGTCAAGGGCCACGACTACGCGGAGGACCTGGAGGCCCGACTCGCGGACACTACCGGAGTGCCTGCGGTGGCGACCGCCCTGTCGGTCGAGCGTGCCCTCGAAGCGCTCGGTGCCGAGACCGTCTCCGTGGTCACCCCCTACGTCGCCGACCTCAACGATCGCGAGCGGGAATTTCTGCAAACGGCCGGGTTCGACGTCGCCTCGATCGGCGGACGCGGGATCGAGCCGAACCGGGAAATCGGCATGCTTTCGCCGGAGGCTGCCTACCGCCAGGCGTCTGCCGCCGTCGACGAGGGCGCCGACGCCGTGTTCATCTCCTGTACGAACTACCGCACGTTCGAGGCGATCGAACCGCTAGAAGCCGACCTGGAACGCCCGGTCGTCACTTCGAACCAGGCGACGCTCTGGGACGCACTTCGTCGGCTCGACGTCGACCATCGGACGGTCGATCTGGGTCGGCTGTTCGAGCACTGAGCCGGAAATACCACGGCTGGTTCCTGTCGGAACTCGGTGAGCCTGGTGCTGTTTCCGTGGCAGATACCAAGCAGGTAATAGTTCGAAGCTGGATTTTACCGTGGCGTGCCACAACGTGGTGCTGGACGGAGTCTCCCACCCCGAGATCTACATTATTGACGGAGGGATACATTCATTTATGATGCATGTAATTGCAGGTCCATGGCCGTCGAAGCGACAACGATCGTCGTGCAACTCCTCAACGGCATATCGATCGGGATCAGCATCGCCCTGATCGCCGCCGGGTTGACGCTCATCTTCGGTGTGATGGACATCGTCAACTTCGCCCACGGCGAGTTTTACATGATCGGCGCGTACGGGGCGATCGCCTTTCTCCCGTACCTCGGGAACTTCTGGATCGCCGTCGCGGGCGCGGCGCTGTTCACCGCCGTGTTCGCAATCGCGATGGAGCGGCTGACGCTGAAGCCGCTCCGGGGCCGTGATCCCCTCCAGTCGCTGATCGTGACCTTCGGGTTCGTGCTCATCCTCCAGCAACTCGCCCTGGAAATCTTCGGTGGGTCGCCACAGGAGATGCCGACGCCCATCACCGGCACGTTCCAGATCTTCGGCATTACCTATCCCTGGATCCGGATCGCGATGATCGTGGGTGGAGTGATCATCCTCGGCGCGCTGTTTTACTTCCTCGCCCGGACCAGGCTCGGGATCATGATGCGCGCGTCGGCCGAGGACCTCGACACGGCACGGGCGCTCGGCGTGCCATCCGACCGGGTCTTTTCGCTCAGCATCGGCATCAGCGCGGTGCTCGCGGCGCTGGCCGCGCCCTTTCTCGGGGTCGTGCGCGGCGTAAACCCGACGATGGGTGCAGGGGTGATCATTCCCGCGTTCATCGTCGTCATCGTCGGCGGCCTCGGTAGCGTGTGGGGGGCGGTCGTCGCGGCGCTGATCATCGGCCTCATCGAGTCGATGACCGTCCTCGTCCTGCCGCCGTGGATGTCGCAGATCCTGGCACTGGGCGTCCTGATCGCAGTCCTGCTGGTTCGACCGGAGGGACTTTTCGGAGAGTAAATCATGTCAAGTCAAGATTCACCCCTGGCGACGGTTCGGGAGTACGGCGGTGGAGTGCGCCTCGGCGTCTACGCCATCGTCGCGGTGTTGTTCCTGTTCGTGATTCCACAGACGGTCGACTCGAGCCTGCTGGGCCTGCTTACCCGTGGCCTGATCTTCGGCATGTTCGCGATGGGCTACGACTTCATGTACGGCTACAGCGGGATGGTGAGCTTCGGTCACGCCGCCCTGTTCGGCACCGGTGCTTACGGTTTCGCTGTGGGCTCCACCTACTTCGGCATTGAGTCCGTCTGGCTGTTGCTGCTCATCGGCGTGCTGTGTGGCCTGGTGTACGCCCTCGTCGTAGGCGTGATCTCGATCAGGACCCGCGCCGTCTACTTCGCCATCCTCACGCTCGCGTTCGCGGAGGT
Organism: uncultured Halobacteriales archaeon; assembly: GCA_964443815.1. Lineage (GTDB taxonomy): Archaea > Halobacteriota > Halobacteria > Halobacteriales > Haloarculaceae > CAYLJD01. The sequence continues at coordinate 20,567 of CAYUFG010000005.1, forward strand.
GTTCCGGATCGTCGTCATCCAGTTCACGGACGTCACCGGCGGGTTCGACGGCTTGGTGCTCAACCTCCCCGAGTGGCCGATCGTTCCCGGCGTCTTGAACATCTCCATCTACGACACGACCAGCTTCTACTACGTGGTGTTCATCCTGCTCGCGCTCACGTACCTGCTCCTGCGGCGCATGACGCAGTCGCCCTTGGGGGAGGTACTGCTCGGTATCCGTGAGAACATCGATCGACTCGAATACATCGGGATCGACGAACGACGGTACCGGATCTTTGCGTTCACCGTCTCCGGGACAGTCTCCGCGCTCGCCGGCGCCCTGTACGCGATGGACATCAGCTTCATCGGCCCGAACGTCCTCCAGCCGGTCCAGTCGGGCGAGGTGATTCTCTGGACGATCATCGGCGGGAAGGGCACCCTGCTCGGCCCCATCTTCGGCGGCGCGCTCATCTGGTTCATCGAGGACATGGTGAGCGAGGTGATCACCTGGTGGCTGATCCCCGTCGGGGCGCTGTTCATCGTGATCGTCATCTTCGCACCCTCCGGCATCGCCGGCTGGGTGAAGTGGCTCGGTGCCCGCGTGAGGGAGCGGCTATGACCGGCCTGCCCGCGACCACGGGATTTATTGAATCCGGAGGGATCTAACAGCCATGGCGACACTACTGGAAACCGAGGGACTCACCAAGGAGTTCGGCGGACTCGTCGCCGTCGACGAGGTCGACTTCCGGCTCGAGGAGGGCGAATTGCGCTGTGTCATCGGCCCGAACGGCGCGGGCAAGACGACCTTCTTCAACCTCCTGACCGGCGGCCTCGAGCCCACCGCCGGGTCGGTCTACCTCGGCGACGAGGACATCGTCGGCAAGTCGCCCCAGGAGATCCTCGACCGCGGCCTCGCGCGGTCGTTCCAGATCTCCCAGCTGTTCAACGACCTCACGGTCATGGAAAACATTCGGCTGGGCCTCCTGGGGACGACCCGGGAGCGGCTCCGACCATCGTTCATCTTCTCGCGGATCGAGAGCGACGAGGAGCTGAAAGAACAGGCCTACCGGATTGCCGAACGGGTCAACCTCGGGGACGTTGCGGACCAGAAGGTCAGTTCGCTCCCCCACGGACGCAAGCGCAACCTCGAACTGGGGATCGCCCTCAGTACGGGCGCGGATGTGTTGTTGCTCGACGAGCCGGCGGCCGGGTTGACCACGTCCGAGACGGAGGAACTCATCGAGCTCATCGAAGACCTCTCTGACGACTTCACCATCTTGCTGGTCGAACACGATATGAACGTCGTCATGGGTATCGCGGAACGGATCACCGTCCTGCACAACGGCCAGATCATCGCCGAGGGCACGCCCGAGGAGATCCAGGAGGACGAGACGGTCAAGGAGGTGTATCTCGGTGAGTGATCCCATCCTGACGCTCGACGAGATCAACACCTTCTACGGCGACGCCCACATCATCCACGACCTCTCCGCCGAGGTCGGCGAGGGCGAGGTCGTCGGGATGATCGGCCGGAACGGGGCCGGGAAGACGACGACGCTCAAGTCGATCATCGGGCTCCAGCCGCCACGGTCGGGGGCTATTACCTTCGAGGGCGAGCGGATCGACGGCAAGAACCCGGAAGCCATCGCCCAAATGGGGGTTGGGTACATTCCCGAGGAGCGGAATATCTTCGCGGATCTGTCCGTCAGGGAGAACCTGCTCGTCGGCCTCCACCGTGGTCAGGAGCCCGACTTCGACGTCGTCTACGACTACTTCCCTCGACTCGAGGACCGCGTCGACCAGCGGGCGGGGACCCTGTCGGGTGGTGAGCAACAGATGCTCGCGATTGCGCGGACGCTCGTCTCCGATCCCGAGTTGCTTCTGATCGACGAACCGACAGAGGGTCTCATGCCAACATTGGTGGAGACTATCTCCGGGATCGTCAAGCAGCTGAACGAGGACGGCTATAGCATCTTCCTCGTCGAACAGAACCTGGATCTCGTCTTGGACGTCGCCGATCGCGTCTACGTCCTCGACACGGGTGAGTCTCCATACAACGGAACGATAGAGGAATTTGAGGAGGAGCGCGACTCCGTCGAACAGTATCTGACGGTCTGACCGGACCTCTCGGGCGCTTTGCTCCTACTTCCCGTCGGTCCACCTCCCGTTTCCTTCCCCCAACACTTATAATATGAGAAACGGAACCAGGGGGCATGCCTGAGGATTCCAGGCGGAAGTTCCTGAAAGGCGCGGGTGCTGCGAGTGTAATTGCCCTGGCTGGCTGTCAGGGAGACAACGGCGACGGCGGCGACACCGGTGGCGACACCGGCGGCGACACCGGTGGCGATACCGGCGGCGATTCGGGTGGCGACTCCGGCGGGGACTCCGGCGGTGACACCGGTGGCGGTGACGACGGGACGATCAAGGTCGGCTTCATCGAGTCGCTGACCGGCCCCTTCGCGGCGCCCGGCCAGCGCCGGCTCTGGGCGACCGAGGCGGCCGTCGATCGAGTGAACGAGATGGGCGGCATCAATGGCCGGGAAATCGAACTGCTGGTCCGGGACACCGAGACCGACCCCGGTGTGGCGACCACGCGGGCGCAATCTCTCATCAACGACGAAAACGTCGAGTTGATGTGCGGGACGTTCAGTTCCAGCGTCTGCCTGGCGGTCGGACCGGTCGCCTCGCGCAATCAGGTTCCGTACTCGGCCGGGTACTGTGCCACCCGCCGGCTGACTGGCCCGGACTGCACCAGCTACGCGTTCCGCGGGACCCGGAACAACGCGGAGCTCCAGTGGATGGCGCTGGGCCCATACATGAGCAACGAACTCGGGTACGAATCGGCGTCGATCATGTACGCCGACTACGCGTGGGGGCAGTCCGAACTCGAGCAGTTCAAGCGCTTCTTCGACGGCGAGGTGCTCAGCGAGGTTCCGGTTCCGGCCGGGACCGAGGACTTCAGTCAGTACCTGTCGAACGTCGACACGTCGGGTGACGCGCTCGTGTACATCCAAGCCGGCGGCGACTCGATCAACCTCCTCCAGCAGATCGAGAACTTCGGCACGCACCAGGAGGTCGAAAAGATCGCCACGACGGGTGCCGGCATCGGCGAGTTCCTCGGCGAGGCGGGCATCTCTCCGGAGGTTGCGACCAGCCTCCTCGCTGTCAACTGGTACCCGAAGAACGCGACGGGTCCCCTCGACACCGAGGCAAACAACGAGTTCCAGTCCATCTACTCGGAGTACGCCGACGAACCCCTGCCGACCCGCTCGTCGAGTACGGGCTGGGAGGCGATCCACCTGTTCCGCGATATCGCGGAGGAGATCGACTACACCGGGCCGGACCAGGCCGCGGAGTTCGTGGACACGTGGCGCGGGTTCGAGATGGAGGAGTCCCTCGCGTACCCCCAGGGACCAAAGTACTACCGTGCCGACAACCAGGCGCAGGTGAACCAGTACATCACCGAGGTCCAGGAGGACTACACGGAGGAGATCATCGACACGATCCCCTACGACGAGACCGACGACTACGAGATCACCTGTCCGGGCGACTGGATCCAGGGCGAAGGCTGACGGGCGGACCTGAGACACCCTCGCGTTTTTCTCGGCTGTGGCCACGCAAAGCGTTTAGTCGGTGCTGGTCGGACGTCGTGACATGCGGCCGTCGCTCTGGACGCCGGACAAGCACGAACAGTACACCGGGGCGGGTCAGTGGGTCGACCGAACGCTGCTCGACTACGTCCGGGAGGCGGATCCCGACCGGACGGCACTCGTCGACAGACGGGGACGCTATACCTACGACGATCTGCTCGGCGCTGCGGACGACCTCGCTTTGGGGCTGGCCGATCTCGGCCTCGGGGTCGGCGATGTCATCGCCCACCAGGTGCCCAACCGGAACGAAGGTGTCATACTCCACTTGGCGGCGCTTCGGCTCGGCGCCGTCCTCAATCCGATCGTCTCCATCTATCGGCAGAGCGAGGTCAGCTACATGCTCGAGAAGTTGGAGACAGACGCGTACGTCGCGCCCGCCACCTTCCGTGACTTCCACTACGGTGAGATGGCGCTCGATATCGCGCCGGAGCTGCCCGAACTGGAGCACGTGATCACGCTGGGAGACGCGCCTGGTGATGCGGTTTCCTTCGACGGTATAATCGAACGCGGGTCCGGCCTGGACGACTTGTCGGACGACGAGGAGATGCCGCCGAACGACCTGGCTCTCGTCCAGTTCACGTCGGGAACGACCGGTCGGCCGAAAGCCGCGATGCATACGGAGAATACACTGCTCGCCTCCCAGGTCGGCCAGATCGACCTGCTCGGGCTGGACGATAGCGAGCGGATCTTCACCCCGTCGCCGATCGGTCACCTGACCGGCATCCAGCACGGCTACCGTCTCGCGCTGATGCTCGGGACGACGTGCGTTTTTCAGGAACGCTGGGACCCCGACCGGGCGCTCGAGTGGATCGAGGACGAGGATCCGACCTACATGGCTGGCGCGACCCCGTTCGTCCGCGATCTCGCATTACACGATGACTTGGAGACATACGATACGAGTAGCCTCGAGCGGATCATGACGGCCGGGGCTCCGTGTCCCGCTGAGGTCGTCAGACAGGCACACGAAAACTTCGAGAACCTCACGGTCCACCGCGGCTGGGGACAAACGGAGAACACGCTTCCCACGCTCAATCCGCCGAACGCCCCTGAGGAGAAACTCCGCCGAACCGACGGCAAGCCCTACGGCGGGATGGAGGCGCGGATTCGCAAACCCGGCGAACTCGAGAATGCGCTCCCGGGCGAGGAAGGTGAACTCCAGGTTCGGGGTCCGTTCCTCTTTCTCGGCTACTATCGGGACGAGGACCGCACGGCGGACTCGTTCACCGACGACGGGTGGTTCAAGACCGGTGACAAAGCGATCATCGATCGGGCGGGGTACGTCACGATCAAGGGCCGCATCAAGGACATCATCATTCGCGGCGGCGAGAACATTCCCGTTCGCGAGATCGAGGAGTACCTCCACCAGTATCCGGATATCGTCGACGCGGTAATCGTCGCGATGCCGGACGAGCGGCTCCAGGAGCGCGCCTGCGCGTACGTCGTTCCAGCCGATCCGACCGACCCGGTCACCTTCGACGAGATGGTTGCGTACCTCGAGGGACAGGGAATCGCAACGCAGAAGCTCCCCGAGCGGCTCGAGGTCGTGGAGGAACTGCCGATGACGGCGAGCGGGAAGGTCCAACGGTACAAGCTCCGTGAGGACGTCGCGGACAAACTCGGCATGGAGCCGGTCACCCGATGAGTGGGGCGACTTTATTACCGCCTGGGGGCAATCCGCAGGCGTCATGATCTCGCTCGACGAGGCCTCCCGGGCCGTGAGGCGAACTGCCAGAGACGTGGCCGAGCAGGAACTCGCCCCGATGGTCGACGAGTGGGAGGAGCGCGGCGAATTTCCGAAGGAAGCGCTGGAGATCCTCGCCGATCACGACATGCGCGGCGCCCAGATCCCCGTCGAGTACGGTGGCGGGGGTATGGACATGCTCAGCCACGCCATCGTCATGGAGGAGGTCTCGAAGGTGTGGCCGGCGGCGGGCCTCAAACTCGACGAGGGCCTCATGCGGTACATCCGACTGTTCGGTACCGAGGAGCAGAAGCAGCGCTGGCTGCCGGATCTCGCGTCGGCGGAGTTGGTCGACGCCATCTCGTTGTCGGAGCCCGACCACGGCTCGGATCTGGCTGGCATCGAGTCCACCGCCGAGGCCGTCGAGGACGGATATCTGCTCAACGGAACCAAGATGTGGGTGACCGGCGCCGGCGCCGCTGATCTCGTCGCGGTGGTCGTCAAGACGGACCCCGGCGAGCGTCACCGCGGTATGAGCGTCTTCGCCGTGCCCACGGAGGCCGAGGGGTTCGACGTCCAGCCGGCCGAGGACCTCATGGGCTACCACGCCTCGAACACCCACGAGGTCGTCCTGAACGACGTGTTCGTCCCCGCAGAGAACTTGATTGGCGAGGAGAACCGTGGCTTCTACCACACGATGGAGATGCTCGGTGAGAATCGCGTCGCCGTCGCGGCACGCGGACTGGGCGTCGCCGCCGGCGCATACGAGGCAGCGGTCGACTACGCCGGGGAGCGCGAACAGTTCGACCAGCCCATCAAGGAGTTCCAGGCCATCCGCCACAAGGTCGCCGACATGGCCGTAAAGGTCGAGAACGCCCGACACCTCGTCTACAACGCTGCCCGCCGCTGTGACGCCGGGGAGACCTTCGAGACGGAGGCGTCGATGGCGAAGCTGTATACGTCGGAAGTGGCCCGCGAAGTGTCGAGCGAGGCGGTCCAAATACACGGCGGCTACGGGTACACCCGTGACTTCCCCGTGGAGATGCACTACCGGGACGCGAAGGGCCTCGAGATTTACGAGGGTACGAGCGAGGTCCAGCGCAACATCATCGCCGACTGGGTCCTCGACTGATCGATGAGCGACTATGGTATCTCCGCCGACCTCGAGGATCGCGTCGCCGTGGTGATCGGCGGGACGACCGGGATCGGCCGAGCGATCGCCGAGGCACTCGCAAACGCCGGCGCCGATGTCGTGCCCACGAGCCGAACCGAAGCGAGCGTCGAGAAGGCCGCGGCGGCGGTCGGGACCGAACTCGTGTGTCCGACGGACGTCACCGAGCGTGAGGAGGTCCGCTACCTGTTCGAGCGGACCGTGGACGAACTCGGCTCGATCGACGTGCTGGTGAACAGTGCGGGGATCGTCCAGGAGGGAAAGCGCGTCGGCGAGATCGACGACGCCGAGTGGGAGGCTATCGTCGATACGAACCTCTACGGCGTGTTCGTCGCCTCCCAGATGGTCCCCGGCTACATGTCCGATGGGGGCGACCGCTCCATCCTCAATGTCGGCTCTATGAACGGGGTCAGGCCGCTACACGGCATGACGGCCTACGTCGCCAGCAAGTTCGGCGTAACGGGTCTCACGCAGAACTTCGCGGTGGAGTACGCGTCGCGGGACATCCGTGTCAACGCCATCGCGCCGGGGTATGTCAAGACCCGCCAGAACGCGGACGCACTCGAGGACGCCGAAACGAGAGCGGCGATCCACGATCGCACGCCGCTATCGCGGTACGCAAGTCTCGAGGAGCTCGCCGGCAGTGCCCTGTACATGGTCTCGCCAGCCGCCGGATTTGTCACCGGTGAAACCCTGGTGATCGACGGCGGCTATACCATCCGATAGCCTGGATCCGGTGCCCCATCAGGTTCAAGGCGTCACGGCCCGCGCTGGCATACCATGCGGGTGCCGACGCTGACTCCCCAGTTTTTGGACCGGGCGGGTAAATACTACGCCGACGTGGTCGGCGTGATCGCCGACGACGGGAGGCAGTTCACCTACGGCGAGGTAGTCGACAGGGTGAACCGTCTATCGAACGCCTTACTCGAGCTCGGTGTCCGATCCGGCGACCGCGTCGCGACGGTCAGTCCGAACACCCACTGGAACATAGAGGCGATGTTTGCCATCCAGCAGTTGGGCGGGATCTTCGTGCCGCTCAACGACCGCCTCATCGCCGACGACTACGAGTATCTGCTGTCGGATTCCGGGGCATCGGTCGCCCTCGTCGACCGTGACTACGTCGAGACCATCGATGCCGTCCGAGACGTCGTGCCGACGGAGAGGTTCGTCAGCTACGAGGCCGACCGGGACGGCGGCGACTGGCTCGATTACGAGACTCTGCTCGCGGACGCGTCGTCCGAGCAACCCGGGCGACCGGAGATCTCCGAGGATGACCCCGCGACGATCAACTACACGAGCGGGACGACCGGCGCGCCGAAAGGCGCGGTCCGTACCCACCGGACCGACGTGTGGAACGCGGTCATGCACGCGTTCAATGCCGAAGTCAAGGACGACGTGACGTACCTGTGGACGCTACCGATGTTTCATGTCAACGGCTGGGGGAGCATGTACCACGTCACCGGGTTCGGCGGGACCCACGTCTGTCTCCGTGAGTTCGACGCCGAGACAGTCTTTGAGCGGATCCGTGCGTACGACGTGTCTTACCTCTCGGGCGCACCGACGGTCCTCAATCGCCTGCTGGAGTACAACCAGCAACACAACGATCTCGAGACCCGGGGATCGAGGCCGGTCACTATCTCGACGGCGGGTGCACCCCCGCCCGAGGCCACGATCCAGTCCGTCGAGGACGACTTCGGGTGGGACCTGATTCACTTCTACGGCCATACTGAGTCCGGCCCATACACGACGAGTCACGCGCCCAGGCGCATCGACCAACGCGGGCGGATGACTATCAAGCCCAAACAGGGCCTGCCCCAGCTCGGCAACGATCTTCGCGTGGTCGACGCTGACGGGGAGGACGTCCCCCGAGACGACGAGACGATCGGCGAAGTCGTCCTCAAGGGCAACCTCGTCTTCGATCGGTACTGGAACAAGCCCGAAGAGACCGAGGAGGCCTTCCACGATCGGGTGGACGGCTGGTTCCACAGCGGCGACCTCGGCACGATCGACCAGGACGGCTTCCTGACACTGAAGGATCGCAAGAAGGACATCATCATCTCGGGTGGCGAGAATATCTCTTCCGTCGAACTCGAGGACGTAATCTACGCTCTCGACGGCGTCGCGAAGGCGACCGTCATCCCGATCCCACACGAAGAGTGGGGCGAGACGCCTAAGGCACTCGTCGTCGCCGCGCCGGACGCAGACCTGACCGAGGACGACGTCCTCGAACACTGTCGGGAGCGACTCGCGAGCTACAAAGTACCCTCCGCCGTCGAGTTCGTCGACGACCTACCAGAGACCGCGACGGGGAAGGTCAAAAAACACGAACTCCGCGAGGCCCACTGGGAGGGCGAGGAGCGCCTTATCGGCTGACCGGGATTTATTAGCGAGCCACGACAGGTCCCCGGCGATGGTCGAATCTCCCTCGCCACACATCGACGCCGAGCGTTCGGGCGCCGTCGCCGTGGTCACGATCGATCGGCCGGACCGGATGAACGCCTACTCGCCGCCGATGGCGGCCGCCGTCGCCGACCTGTTCGAGGACCTCGAGGAGGAGGATGGTGTTCGGGCGGCCGTTCTCCAGGGCGCCGGCGACCGCGCCTTCTGTGCCGGCATGGACATCGAGACGTACCTCGAGTTGAGCGACGAAGCGGGCGTGGGATCGGTCGACACACTGCTTGAGTCGACCCACAATACCCATCGGGTGGTCAAGACTCTGCGGGACGTGGCGATCCCGGTTGTCGCCGCCGTGGACGGCTACGCGTTTGGCGGTGGGATGGACTTGGCGCTCGCCTGTGACTTCCGTGTCGTCGGCGAGTCGGCCAGCTTCGCCCAGCAGTACGTCAACGTCGGACTCGTTCCTGACGCCGGCGCGTACCTGTTGCCCCGGCTGATCGGCGAGGCCCGAGCCAAGGAGCTCATCATGACCGGAGACGCGGTCTCTGGCGAGGAAGCGGTCAATCTCGGGCTCGCGAGGGAACTCGTCGATGGGGACACCGAGACGGTTCGCGAGGCTGCGATGGACTTCGCCGAGACGCTCGCTGACGGCCCGACAATCGCCATCGGCACGGCCAAAGGAATGGTCAACGAGTCCTTCGAGGTCTCGATCGAGACGGCGCTTGCCCACGCTATCGATGGCGAGCGAACCTGCCACGAAACCGACGACCACCACGAGGCGATTCAGGCATTCGACGCCGGACGGGAGCCGGAGTTCGTCGGCGAATGACCGGCTGGCAGCCTCCGAGCGGGCGGTGCCAACCGGAGCGGTGGCCGTGAACCTCACACGCCGAACCCGCCTCGGGGCCGTGGGGGGTGCCCCATCGGTTCTCATCGGTACGTCGCTCCTGTCGCTGTTCATCGCGGCGACTCAGATCATGCCGGCAAGCGTGCTGAACCCGATCATGGCCGACCTCGCTATCTCGCCGTCGGCGGCGGGCTGGCTCGTCAGTCTCGCCCTCCTCTCGCCGGCACTACTCGCACTCCCGGTCGGGTATGCGCTCGACCGGCTCGATAACCGGCTGGTCCTGCTTGCCGGCACCGTCCTCGTCGTGGGCTCGAACCTCTGGGCGTGGGATGCCGCACTCCGCGGCGGTTTCGTCGAACTGCTCGTCGCCCGCTTCGTGACCGGCGTGGGGATCATCATGACCTGGACCGCGAGCGCGAACATCGTCAGCGCGGCCTTCACCGGTGTCAATGCGGCGACCGCGACCGGCGTTTTCACCGCAAGCGCGCCCCTTGGCTACGTCGTCGGCCAGGGATTGCCGCCGCTGGTAGCCGCCGAGGCAGGCTGGGAGGCGAATTTCCTCGTCTTCGCCGCCGCCTCGGCGGCTGCCTACGGCGTCTTCGCCCTGACTGCCTACCGGACGGCCGAGGTAGCCGAGACCGCCGAGACTGCCGCGCTTTCTGACTTCTGGCGCGTTCTCACTCACCGCGCCGTCTGGGTCGTCGCTGGGATGTCGTTCGTGGCGTATTCGCTAAACCTCTTCTTCAACAGCTGGATGCCGACCTACCTGAACGCGGAGATCGGCTACAGCATCGCGGAGTCGGGCCTGCTCGTCGCGCTCTTCCCCGCGATGGGTGTCATCTCCCGCCCCAGTGGCGGGATCGTCTCCGATCGGTTCCTCGGTGCGAGACGACGGCCCGTCCCCCTCGCGTCGTTTCTGTTGACGCTCCCGCTCGTGGTCGTCCTCTGGGCGATCGAGACCCCGGTTGTGGTGATTGCGATGCTCGTCCTCGCGGGCTTTTTCGTCCAGCTCGGCGTCGGCATCTTTTACACCTATATCAGGGAACTCGTCGACGATCACGTTGCCGGCAGCGCCATCGCCGTCCTCTCGATGGCCTCCTTCACCGGCGGGTTCACTGCCCCGGTGATCGCAGGCTGGCTCATCGAGCAAACCGGATCGTACCTGACCTCGTTCGGGTTCGCCTTCGGGCTCGCCGTTGCGGGCGTGGCGCTGGCCGTCGTCGCCCCGGAGCCCTGAGTCCGCGGTCCCGAGGGCAGATTTAAGCGGGCCGCCCCTCTCGTCTCTCGCGTCATGCCATCCACACGCGTGGGCTACGTCGGTGTCGATCACCACCACCGCGATCCCTACTTCCAGGTCGCCGAACGGCTGCCCGTCGACCTCGTCGCACTGTGTGAACCGGGCGAACAATACACTGCAGCGGATATCCAGCCGATGCAGGACCGTCCCGACGAGATCGCTGCCGAGGGGGCCGACACCGCGACCGTCGCCGAGCGGGCGGACATCTACGCCGACCCCCACCGGATGATCGCAGAGGCGGATCTCGACGTTGTCTGGATCACCTACCGGAACGATACCGTCCCGGCCATCGTGGAGACTGCCGCGGACAATGGCGTCGACGTGCTCTCGGAGAAGCCGATCGCACGCACAGCGTCGGACCTCGAAACGGCGGCCGACCGCGCCCGCGATGCCGGCATCACAGTCGGGGCGACCTACTTCTACCGCTACAACCCCATCGCCCAAGAGCTCAAGGATCGCGTCGCCGACGGCTTCTTCGGCGACATCTGGTCCGTCGACGGCCGCTACGTCGGCAGCAAGCTCGACTACCGCGGCCCGGACCACTACTTGTACGATCCGGCGGCGAGCCGCGGTGGCTCGCTGCAGTGGATCGGCCTCCACTGGGTCGACCTCGTGATGTACGTACTCGACGACCCGATCGCACGAGTCTGTGCTCGGACCGAATTCGACGACCTCGCCGACGTGGAGGCGGGCACGGCCATCCTCTATGAAACCGCCTCCGGAATCACTGGAACTTTCCAGACGGGGTACTATCTGAGCGACCCGATCAAGGACAGCCGCTTCGGCATCTACGGTACCGAGGCAACCGCCGACACACCGCTGCACAACAACGGTCGCGGGGGCAATTCCACGGTACCACTCGAACTGCGATCCGATCGGGACGGATGGGTAGGGACGCCGGGCCGCGAGCTTGACATCGAGTTCAGCTACGATCGCTTCCCCGCATGGGGCGACTACGTCCTCGACTTTTTCGGCGACTACTTCGCGGGGCGGGCCTCGGGTGACATCCCTGCAGACCTCGATGATGCACTGCTGGTTTTGCGTGTCTTGGACGCCGCTTACGAGTCCGTCGAGTCTGACGGCTGGGTCGAGGTCGACATTCCATAGCCCGCAAATTTCTTCCGACCCAGCGTGGTTTGGTTGGCCATGCCACTCTCGGACGTCTCGGTGATCGACCTGAGCCAGGCCGTGGCCGGCCCGATCTGTGCCACGTTCTTGGCCGATCTTGGTGCGGAGGTCGTCAAAGTTGAGCGCCCGACGGGCGACGTCTACCGCATCGACCGCCGGCAACTCGACGGCGAGGCGATCAACCCGCCCTTCGAGCTGTACAACCGCAACAAGCGGGCACTGTGTATCGATCTCAAGACCGACGAGGGCCTCGAGGTGCTCTACGATCTCGTGGAAACGGCCGACGTCCTGCTGCAGAACTGGCCGCCGGGCGTCGCCGAGGCACTCGGCGTCGATTACGAGACGGTGTCCGACTATAACGACGAGCTGATCTACGTGCACGTGACAGGCTACGGCGAGACGGGTCCGGACGCCCGCAAGCCGGCCATGGACTCCATCATCCAGCACGTCTCCGGCTTTTCGAGCCTGCTGGGCTACGACGACGACCGCCCGCCGATCCGGTCCCAATCCTCCCTCGCGGACTTCTACGCCGGCTACAACGCCGCACTCAGCACCATGGGCGCGATTCGTTACCGCGACAAGGGCAACGGCGGCCAGCGCATCGACGTCTCGCTGCTCGAATCGATGATGCACAACATGGACGGTGCCTTCGAGTACGTCACCAACCTCGACGAGGAGCCGCCGAAGGGCGGTCGGAACGCCTTTTTCAACCCCGACGTGCTCTACGGCGCCGCTCAGGCGTCTGACGGCTGGGTTTGTGTGGCGTTGCTGCTCTATTCGGATCGCATCTGGGAGGGTTACTGTCGGCTTCTGGACCGCCCCGACCTGCTCGAGAAGCCCGCATACCGAACCGACAGCGGCCGCGTTGCAGACGCCGCCCGCCTCACCGAACTATTCGAGGAGTGGCTCGCCGAACAGCCGGTCGAGGAGGCGATAGAGACACTGAACGACCACGGCATCCCCGCCGCGCGACACAACTCCGTCGCCGAGGCTGCGACCCTCGACCAGGTTGAGGCGCGTGATGTGTTCACCGACGTCGAGCATCCGAGATACGGCTCGCTGACGCTCACCGACACGCCGCTGTCACTGTCCGCCGTCCAACCCGAGATCGACCGACCGGCACCCACCCTCGGCCAGCACAACGGGGAGATACTCGCCGATCACGGGTACTCCGAGGAGGAAATTGCGGCGCTCCGGACGGACGGCGTCCTCGTGGAGGACTAGTCGAGCAAGGTGTCACCACCGGCGGCCTGATTGCCGGCGATCCGGCCGGAGTTGAACAGCCAGAGGTGGTGGTGACCGTGGCCGACACGCAGCGGTCCGCCCGCGGTGTCACCAGCCGCGTAGAGCCCGTCGATCGGGTATCCCTCGGGATCCAGGGCCTCGGTGCGGGTGTTGACCGCGACGCCGCCGTCCGTGATCAGGGAGTACGCCCCGATCGGGCCCAGGGCGTACAGTGGAGTCGCGTCGAGTGGCCCGGCGAAGCCAACACGGCCGAATCGATCGACGCGGTCGCGACGCGCGGCCTGGTTGTACGACGCGAGTGTCGCCTCGAACGTGTCCCGATCGAAGCCGGTCGCTGCGGCGAGTGCCTCCGCCGTCTCGGCCGTCGCGAGGTACTCGGTCTCCGCGTAGTCTTCCACGTAGCCGTAGGCGACGCCCGGGAACGTCGACAGAAAGTTGGGCCAGCCCGAGAACTCGTCTGCGATATCCTCGTCGAAGACCAGGTAGCAGGTCCCGTCAGCGTGGTCGAGGGTGGCGTCCACCACCTGGTCGTGGTCGACCCGCTCGTTCACGAAGCGATCACCCGCCGTCGTCACCAGCACGCCACCGGCGTCGGCGAGATCGCCGATCTCCGGCGAGGTCCAGAGGGGTTCACCTACACGGAAGGACCTGGACTGCAGGTCCATGTTGACGAGGTCCGCGCCGACGGCCCGGGCCATCTCGTGGCCGGCGCCGGAGCCGTGATCGGTGATCGGCGGCGCGCGGTCGTCGGCAGTGAAGGCCCCGCGGAGCGCCCGGTTGGCGACGAATCCACCAGTGGCGAGGACGACCCCTCCCCTCGCCCGGTACTGCCGATCCGCCCCGTCGCGAACGCCGACCACGCGACCGTCAGCCGTCAGCAACTCCACAACGGACGTCTCCGTCCGGACCTGGATGCCGGCATCGCGTACTGCGTCGCCGAGCTTGTCACGGTAGGCCCGCGTCGTGGGCTGGACGTTGTGCATCCGGGGGACGCGATGGGGCGGCTCCGGGTGGGGGCCGTTGTACTCGAGGCCGAACCCCTGGAGCCACTCGAAGGTGTCCGGCCCGAGCTCGACCATGAGCCGCCGGAGATCCAGCCGATCCCGCTCGCGGAGCTCCCGCTCGTTCGTGATGTTGGTGTACCGACCGGCCTCGGCCGCCTCGGCGACGAACTTGCCGATGTCCTCGAAGTGGGCCTCGACGGAATCGTCGATACCGGCTGCAGCCTGGTGGTTGGTCTCCGCCACGGAGTAGCTCCCGATGGCCCGGGAGGTGACACCCCCGAGTTCGGCCGACTGTTCTATCAGCAGTACATCGACGTCGGCCTCGCTGGCCGATAGCGCTGCGGCCATGCCGGTCCCGCCGCCGCCGACCACGACGACGTCGACGATTCGATCCGCGTCGGACTGCGCCATGGCCACCCCCGCGGCGACCAGCCACTTAGCAGTTCGCGTGTGGGGGTAGTTTGATTAGGAATCCTGCCGACGTGTCGATATGGCATCCGGCAGTGGACAGCTCGCGTACCTCGAATCGCCGGAGAACGTCCAGATCCGCGAGTACCCGGTTCCTGACCCTGAGCCGGGCGCGGTACTCACGGAGGTCGAACGAGCCAACGTCTGTGGTTCGGAACTACACATTTGGCGGGGTCATCATCCCGAAGTCAAGGAGGGTGTCCTGGGACACGAGGCGCTCTGTCGCGTGGCGGAACTCGGTGACGGCGTCGAGACGGACTACGCCGGCGAGCCCATCAACGAGGGCGACCTGATCGCACCGGCGTACTTCATAACCTGCCAGAAGTGTCCGCCGTGCCAGGAGGGCCAGTTCAACCTCTGTGAGAACGCGTATCGTCACTGGTCGAAGCCGCCGGAGGAGCCGCCACACTTCCACGGCACCTTCGGGACTCACTACTACGTCCACCCCCAACAGTACTTCTACAAGGTCCCCGACGGTCTGGACCCCAACATCGCGGCGGGGGCGAACTGTGCCCTCTCGCAGATGCTTTACGGGATCGACCGGGTCGGCCTCGACGCCGGCGAGACCGTCGTGGTCCAGGGGGCGGGCGGGCTCGGCCTGAATACGACCGCGATCGCCAAGGAACGCGGCGCCGAGGTGATCGTCGTCGAGGGCGTGGATGGCCGGATCGACCGCGCGAGGGCCTTCGGCGCGGATCACGTGGTCGACTTCCGAGAGCACGACACCGTCGAGGACCGCGTCGAACGCGTTCAGGAACTCACCGGCGGTCTGGGTGCGGACGTCGGCGTGGAGGTTGCGGGTGTGCCCGACGCTTTCTCGGAGGGCGTCCAGTTGGTCCGCCCCGGCGGCCGGTTCCTCGAGATCGGTAACGTCAGTCCCGGCCTCACGACCGAATTCGACCCCGGGAGCCTGACGCGGTCGATGGTCGACATCTACCCCGCAATCCGCTACGATCCGTGGTACCTCCGCAAAGCCCTCGAGTTCCTCGACGCCCACGCCGATGAATATCCGTACGACGAACTGATCGACTCGGAATTCGACCTCGTCGACGTTACCGACGCGCTTCACCGGTCCGACAGTCGCGAGGTCACGAGGGCGACGCTCCTGCCGCACTGACCCGACCACCGGGGGTGACTTTATGGGGGTTTCAGGCGAGGACGACGCGTATGGGACGTGTCAGCTACGACTTCGACGGCGAGACCGTCGTCGTGACGGGCGGAACATCGGGGATCGGTCGGGCGATGGCGCTTGCCTTCGGCGACGCCGGGGCGACCGTGGTTATTGGTGACGTGCGCGAACAGCCACCGGACGAGCGAGGTCCCACACACGAGGCAATCGAGGACGATGGCGGCACTGCCGCCTTCGCCGAGACGGACGTCGCGGAGCCAGCGGATATCGACGCGCTGGTCGAGGCCGCCCGTGAGTTCGGCGGAGTTTCGGTCATGGTGAACAACGCGGGTATCGTTCGGCGCAAGGGCGTCCTGGACGCGACCGCCGACGACTACGACGCCACGCAGGCGGTGAACGCGAGAGCGGTCATGCTTGGCTGCCGGGCCGCGGCACGGGACATGATCGACCGCGACGCCCCCGGAGCGATCGTGAACACCGCCTCGATCTCAGCCGAGTTCTCGCTTCCGGACCACATTAGCTACGACGCGGCGAAGGGCGCGGTCCGGATGATCACGCGGACGGCCGCGCTGGAACTCGCTGCTCACGACATCCGTGTGAATGCCGTGGCGCCGGGATTCACCGCGACGAACCTATCCGAGGGCGGGCCCGACGCGCTCCGCGAGACGATCGCGTCGGGGGACACGCTCAAACCCGTTCCGATGGGGCGGGCCGGCGAACCGCCGGAAGTCGCCGACGCGGCGCTATTTCTCGGTTCGTCCGCCGCGTCGTACGTGACCGGCGAGTTGTTGTTCGTCGACGGCGGCTACCAGGTCGTTTGATCCAAACTGTCAAGGGACCGCTAACCGATCTGTGGGCCATGACAGTGGCGGACGTGGCCACCATCGAACGCCTCAAACACGAGTTCTGTTACGCGACAGACGACCTCGACACCGAGCGCATGCAGTCGCTGTTCGTGGCGGACTGCCGACTCGATACGCCACTAGACGAGCCTGCGGAAGGCCATGACGGCATCCGCCGGTACTTCGAGTGGTTCGCCGAGCAGGAGTACGAGGACCGGGCCCACAACGTGTTCAACCCGCTCGTCGAGGTCGACGGGGACGAAGCCACGGGCGAGTGGTACTACACCGTCGTCTACACGCTGCCGAACGGCAACCTCGAGTACGGACATGGCAAGTTCGAGGACGAGTTCGTCCGGACGGCAGACGGGTGGAAGATCCGGTCGGTCAGGGGGCGCCGACGTATCACAGCGGGACAGCGCGGAAGCCCACGGCGTTGCGCCGTGGGAGGAAGCGCGTTCGCTACATTCGGTCCTTGTGAGGCGATGGCCTGGCTGACTCCCCAGTGAGGCATACACGTTAAATGGGAATCCGAGGC
>CAYUFG010000006.1:0-9365 GCA_964443815.1 uncultured Halobacteriales archaeon
CGGCGACGCTGCCCGCACTGCTCGAGCGCGACGACAACGTCGTCGTCAGCGCACCAACCGCCAGCGGCAAGACCGGCGTCGCCGAAGTGGCCATCTGTGACACGCTACGGGAGGGGGGGACCGCACTCTTCCTAGCACCGCTCCGGGCGCTGACGAACGAGAAGGAACGCGAGTGGCAGCGCTTCGAAGATCTGGGCTACTCGATCTATGTCGTCACGGGCGAGCGCGATCTCGACCCCGGTCGGGCGGCGCGCGCGGACGTCCTCGTCATGACGCCCGAGAAGGCCGACTCGGCCTCCCGCAAGCACGACTCGCGGCGGTACGACTTCGTCACCGACGTCGACTGCGTCGTCGTCGACGAGGTCCACCTCCTTGACTCCGACCGCCGAGGGAGTTGTCTCGAGGTGACCGTCGCCCGACTCCGCCAGCTCTGTGATCCCCGGATCGTCGCGCTGTCGGCCACCATGCAGAACGTCGGCGAGATCGCCGACTGGCTCGACGCCCCCGACCGGGCCACCTTCGACTTCGGTCAGGCCGTCCGGCCGGTTCCCCTCGAGGCGGACGTCAAGACGTACAGCCACGGCGAGAACGCCTTCGCCGACAAGTACCGCCGGCTTTACCGGGCGCTCGACCTGGCGGAGCCCCACCTCCATGACGGCGGTGGCGTCCTGACTTTCGTCGCCTCGCGCCAGGACACCGTCCAGGCCGCGAAGAAGGCCCGTGACGAACTTGCGGAACGCGACGTCGACGTCGCCGCCCGCGGTGACTACGACCTCCACACGGCGAGCCAGGAACTCGAGGACGACACGCTCCGGCAGTCCGTCCTCGACGGGGTCGGATTCCACCACGCTGGGCTCTCCCGGACCGACAAGGACCTTGTCGAGTCCTGGTTCCGTGAGGGCAGCATCCAGCTGTTGTTTTCCACCTCGACGCTCGCCTGGGGTGTCAACCTGCCCGCCCGGTGCGTGGTCATCCGCGATACAAAGTACCACGATCCCCTGGAGGGAGAGGTCGATATGAGCCCCCTCGACCTCCGCCAGATGGTTGGCCGGGCCGGCCGGCCAGGCTACGACGAGCGCGGCTATGCGTGGGTGGTCTGTGACCGCAGCGAGGCCGACCGATACCGTCGACTGCTCCGGAACGGGACGCCGATCGAGTCGCGTCTCGGTGACGACCTCGCGGAACACTGCAATGCCGCGGTCGCCCTCGGGACGATTTCGAACGACGCCGACGCCCGTGAGTGGCTCTCGCGGACCTTCTATGCCGTCCGGGGAACCGGGAACGAACCCCCGGAAACGCGGCTACAGGCTGCGGTTTCCAGCCTCATCGAGGAGGGGTTCGTCGAGCGAGGACCGGACGGTCTCACGCCGACGCCGCTCGGGCGCCTGGCCTCCGACTTCTACCTCAGGCTGCCGACCGCGCGTCGGTTTGCCGATCTGGCCGAGGGCGCGGATCCCGACGAAACCGACGTCCTCGCGGCCGTCGCCCGGGCGGCCGAGTTCGACAGCGTCAGCCCCCGGTCGGGTGAAACCGACGCCATCGACGCCGTTCTCGGCGAGACGGCGGCCGACCTCGACCCAGGCCCGCGGAAGGTGCGTGCCATCCTCCGGGCGGGTATGCAAAGCTCCACTCCCGCCTCGCTCAGGAGTGACGCGTGGATCATCCGCCGGAACGCCCGCCGGCTCCTGTCGGCGCTCCGGGCCGTCTGCGAACGACTGGCCGGTCCACGGAGTGCGAACCTCGTCTCTCGCGTCGCCGCCCGGGTGGAAACCGGAGTAACCGAAGCGTCTGTGGGCCTCACTGCGATCGACGGTGTCGGCGAGAAACGCGCGGATCGACTGGCGGCCGCGGGACTGCAGACGCCCGGCGACGTCGCGAGGGCAGGGCTCTCGGCTGTTACCGCCGCCGGCCTCAGGGAACCCGTCGCCGAACGCGTCGTCGAGCACGCTCGCGGGCTTCCGACGGTCGAAATCGAGTGGACGGACTTCCCGGCGACGATCGAACGCGGCGAGAACACGATGGGCGAGGTAGCGGTCAGGTCTACTGCGGGCAGTGCCAGGGCGGGCGTCCGCGTTACCGTCAACGGGGTCGAAATGACGACGACCACCTCGTATCTGGGCACGGAGCGCCTGCCCGTGGGCGTCTTTGGCGCGGACGAATCGACCCTCGAGTTCGCTGTCGAGGTTGTCTTTCCGAGTCTGCCACTCCCCCCCGTCCAGGCGACTCGGACTGTCGAGATTTTGGACTGAAGATACAAAGTTAGAGGGAATTATAAAACGTCTAATCCGGTATAAGGACTTCGTAAAACGTAAAAAATATACCGAAAACCCGGTCGCTCGGACCCCCCGGTCACCGAAATCCAGCTAACCGTCTGCGAGTTATATCGCCCCCCTCCGTCTATGGTGAACTGAGGAGACCCACCATGTCCCACGCGGCCCGGCAGGGAGGCACGGTTGGTCCCGGTCGGACCCCGAACGGGGCGTCGCCGTCAGCCGGTTTTGGTCGCCGCCGACCGGCTCACGGCCACCGTCGGGGCTACGACTGTGACCACACCCGCCACGGTGTTTGAGCACCCCACTGTGGCGGGGTGACCATCGGTGTCCCCGGATAACGCTGGGCTGCGTTCGGTGGGCCGACTCCTCAACCACTCTGCCATCGATCCGTACCCGACCCATCTCGGCCGGCCGGGCCGCATTCCCGGACGGCCACCTACCTAACGTCTAAGTAGTGAGACGCGACCAGGCCGGCCCATGCAAGCGCCGACGGAGGTTATTGCCGGCCGGTGTACCGCCACCTACAACGACGGGGACGGCCGTGAGTACCGGGGCGACGTAATCGTGATTTGCAAACCCGACGACACGGTCCTCGTCCACGACGCCGAGGGGTATCAGCCGGTGGCCTGGATCACCAGAGCCGACCGTGTCGCCGTCAGCGACGATGGCCTTCGGGCATGGCGTGACGACGCTTTGCTCAGTGTCTCGGTGGCGGATCGCTACGGCGGCCTTCGGTCCCCGACCGGCAGGGCCGGGGCGCCTGTCGCGGACTGTCCCGACTGTGAGGAGATCCTGATCCGCGCGAGCGGCCGCGTCTCTTGTGTCGGGTGTGATGGGAATTACGGGCTCCCCGGCGACGCTAGGCTGCGCGACTCCACCTGCGATGACTGTGGCCTCCCGGAGATCGCCGTTGAGCGGGGCCAGCGGTTCGAGATCTGTCTCGACCCCGGCTGTGAACCGCTCGAAGACACGGTCGCCGCGGCGTTCGACCGGGTTTGGTCGTGCCCCGACTGCGGCGAGGACCTCCGCGTCCGACGCCGAGGGGGCCTGTTGCTCGGATGTGAGGCCTATCCCGACTGCGAGTGGAGCCGATCCATTCCACATGAGCCGTTCGACGACGAGTGTCCCTGTGGACTCCCGACCCTATCCGACGGCTGTTTGAACGAGCAGTGCGAGCGGCCATCCCCGGCGGAAGCGTAGGGGCTTTGCCCCAGCGGCGCCCACTGAGACGCATGCCGGCGACCTTCGACGGCGATGTGGTCCGCGCCGGCGAACGCGCACGCGAGCGCTTCTACGACAGCCGTGGCTACGGACGACCCGTCGACGGCGAACTCGTCCTCGATCCGGTCGAGACCGCCCACCTCATGTTTCGGGGCGACCTCGAGACGGTCACCGACGCGAGAGACGACGGTGGCTCCCTCGGATTCCGGGCCTTCCTGGAGACGGCTGCCGTCTCCGAGGTCGAATTCCTCGTCTACAAGGATCTCAGGGACCGTGGATTCTACCTCTCGCGGGCCGAAACCGGCGACGGGTTCATCGTCTTCCCCCGTGGGGATGGGCCCTGGGATGGGACGGTCGCCTACCGTGTGCGTCCAACGAGCGAACGCGGTGATGTCTCGACCGACTTGCTCCGCGTCCTCGCCGACACCGAAGCGACCGGTGTCCTCGGGGTAGTCGACGAGGAGAGCGAACTCACGTACCTCGCCGTCGAACGTCCCTCGATTGCGGGGTCATCCCACCACGACCTGCCGGCCGGAGTCGTGGGCGAACTCCTGTCCGATCGCGTACTGCTCGCGGATCCGCCGGCGACGCTTCACCAGCGTGCGTTCTACGGTCAGCCCGTCGGCGAGGATTTCCTCCAGCTCTCACTCGTGGAGGCCGCTCACCTCGCTGACTCCGGAATACTGTCGATTGACGGCGGTCGAGACACCATCGTAGCTCGAGGTCGCGATGTCGAGGGCGCCCGCTTCGACCGCCGATTGCAGGTATACGGTGCTCTGCGAACCGCTGGCGTCGTGCCGAAGACCGGCTTCAAATTCGGCGCTGACTTCCGCACCTACGCAGATGTCGACTCCCTCGACGACCTCGGCCACGCAGAACTGCTCGTCCGCGTCTATCCCCCGGCACATGACTTCACCCCCAGGGACCTTTCGCTCGACGTCCGACTGGCCCACGGCGTTCGCAAGCGGATGGTCTACGGCCTGCCCGGCGACGGCGTCGAGTGGCTCTCGGTGTCTCGGGTCACTCCCTAAGCACAATTCCCGGCGCTCGGCGAAATCGATTTATCCCCCGTCGTCGGTACGAGGACCATGTCCGACGTCCTCGTCGTCGAGAGCCACACCCACCCGGTCCGGACGGACACCTTTGCCGCAGCGTCCGGCCATCTCGACTTCGACGTGCTCACGCTGGAGCGCGGCGCCGTCGGGGCCGATGTCGAATCCGACATCGTCGACGCCCTCGACGACCACGCCGCGTTGTACTTCCGGACTGGCCGGGTTACCCGCCGGCTGCTCGAGGCCCATCCACCGCTTTCGTTTCTCGTCACGCACGGCTCAGGAACGGACCACATCGACGTCGACGCCGCAACGGACCACGGGGTAGCAGTCGTGCACACACCGGAGGGCCCGGGACCGGCGGTCGTCGAGCATACGCTGGGACTCATGATCGCGATGCTCAGGGATTTGCCGTCGCGGATCGAAGCGACCTCACGCGGCGAGTGGTCGTCTGCCCAGGGGACGGTTCCCGAACTTGGCGAACAGACGGTCGGCGTCGTCGGGCTCGGGACGATCGGCCTTGGCGTCGCCCGCGCGCTGGCCCCGTTGGGTGCCGATGTGGTCGGCTTCGACCCGTACGTCACTGGCGACCGGGAATCAGCACTCTATCCGCGATACGACCGAGAGACCGTCGAGGAGAATGGCGTGACCCTGCTCTCACTCTCCGAGCTCTTGGAGCGGGCGCACCTCGTCTCGGTACACGTCCCACTAACCGAGGCAACGCGCGGCATGATCGGTAAGTCCGAGCTGTCGGCACTCGATGACGGGTATCTCGTCAACGTGGCCCGCGGGGAGGTCGTCGACGAGTCGGCTCTCCTCGATGCCGCCGATCAGTTGGGTGGCGTGGCAGTGGACGTCCTCTCGACGGAACCTCCCGACTCCGGCGACCCCTTGCTGTCACATCCGAACGTCCTCGTGACACCTCACGTTGCCGCGAGCACCGACGGCTACCTGGAGCGGTCCGCGACGAGCGCCGGTGAGAAGCTTCGGACGCTGTTCGACGGCGGCAGCGTCGATACAGTCGTGAATCCCGCGGCGCTCCTGCAGGAGTAAGACCCCGAGACGAACGATCCCCGGTGTCGGCTGGTCTCCACGTGGGTGGGACGGCCGCGATCCCTCAGCCGTGGAACTGGTGGTAGTCCATCCCCTTGTGCTTGAATTCTTTGCGCTTGCGCTCGAGAAAGGAGTACACCGAGCCATGCGGGGCGCCGTCAAGGATCATCTCCGCGGCCTCGCGGACGGTTTCGACCTGCTGGGGCCCGCCGATGACGCCGAGCGTCGACCCGTAGATGGTCACCGAGGCACCGGTGAGTTCTTCCATTAGCTCGCGGGTCCGCCCGTCCTCGCCGATCAGCCGACCCTTCTGGCGCTTGAGGTCGTTCTTGTTACGGCTGGCCGCCCCGATGTCGATGATGTCGAAGAGCATCATATCGTCGTCGAGTAGCCGTAGCGCGTCCTCGGGGGAGAAGCCGCGACCGATGGCCTTCACGATGTCCGGCCCCTTGAGGCCGGTCACGGGATCGCCGACGCGCTCGATCCGAACCGATCCCTCCTCGCTGTCGATGTCCAGCCGGACCTCGGCGCGATCCTCGATCTCGCGCATAGTCTCGCCCCCGGCCCCGATCAGCACTCCGATCCGGTCCTGCGGAATCTTCACGTGCTGCATAATATACTGCGAGTACGACGCTCGCCCGTTTGAAAGTATCGCACGCGCCACTACTCCTCGCGGACGACGTCCTCGAGCTCCCCTGCGGATGTGTCGACTCCGAGACGCCGGAAGTAACTCGCGACGTTTTCGCAGTCCCGCTCGAGGAAGTCGTCAGCGTTGGGGTGATGGACGGTCACCGCCTGACCGAGGTCTATGATTACGAGCTGGCCTTCGTGGAAGACGACGTTGTACTCCGAGAGATCGCCGTGGATGAGGCCGGCGGCATACAGCCGACGCATGTACTCCCTGACCACGTCGTAGGCGGTCTCGGGGTTCTCCACTTCGACTTCGGAGAGCCGCTTTGCCCGCCCCGTCTCGGTGCCGATGTACTCCATGACCAGGACGTTCCGCTCGACGGCCACCGGGACCGGCACGCGCACGCCGGCTTCCCGGGCCCGGCCGAGGTTCGAGAACTCCTTGCGAACCCACGCCTTCACCACCTCGCCCTTGTCGCTGCCGATACCGTCGAACCGGGGGTCGCCCTCGAGGTAGTCACGCATGTCACGGAAGCTCGATGTGTTGATCCGGTAGACCTTTACGGCGACCGTCCCCTCCTCGGTCGCCAGGATCTCGCCTGCCGCGGCACCGCCAAGTGCCTCGTAGACGTTTGCCTCCTTCCCGGTCGACAGCGGCCCGCCGAATGCGTCGACGTAGCCGTCCTGGACCAGCTTGTACAGCGCCCCGTAGGTGGCCTCGTCGAAGACGCTCTCTTCTAACTTGAACTGGTCGGCGTCCTTGATGCGTTCGCGGAACTGGGCAAATTCCCGGTCGCGTTCGCGGGCGATCCGGTCGGCTTCGGTGTCAGAGACATCGATCTCTTCGAATTCGTCGCCGGGGACGTCGGCCTCGTCGGCATCGAGGAGCCCGAATTCCGGCATGTCAGTCGGCGCCCCGCCACGTTTCGACGCTCCCCGATACGCCGGGGTCGGTCATGCGTTCGAGTGGGTCACGCCTGGATGTGCCCCTCCTCGCGGAGCTGGTCAGCTTCCTGTTTTTCGTAGCGCCACGTGATGTCGGCCTTCTCGTCCTGCCAGTCCCACGGCTCCACGAGGACGACGTCGTCCTCCCGGATCCAGATCCGTTTTTGCATCTTGCCCGGGATCCGCGCCGTCCGCTCGACGCCGTCCATGCACCGGACCTTGACGCGGTTGGCTCCCAGCATATCCTCGACGACCGCGAACACCTCCTCGTCTTCGGGCATGCGGAGGTCCGTGCGACTCTCGTTGTCGCTCATTACTTCGAGTTCGGCGGGGCAACGGTTTAAGGTTTGTACCCGGAGGCTTAAGCGCCCGCCGGCCGGCCTCCGGGTATGTTCGGCAAGATTGGCCCCTTCGGCCTGTTCGGTCTGATCTGTCTGCTCGGAGGTATCGGCGTCATCGCCTGGCAGAACCTCTTCATCGCCGGCGGCATCGCGCTGGTGCTCGCTGGGCTCGGCTTCGTCGTCTACGGCCTCGTCTCCCAGCTCAAGGCGTCGCTCGGCATGGGCGGCGGTATGGTCTGAGGCCGCCCTAGTATTCGGGCCGCAGCCCGGTGACCGTCGGGCCGCCTCACACCCCGAGGCTGCCGCTAGCGACGCTCACTTGCGTCGCTCGGTCGCGTCGCCCTGTGCTCGCTGATGACCTGGTCGACAAGTTCCGCGTTGCGCTCCCGTTCGCGCTCGCGAGCCCGATCGGCCCAGTCCTCGACCGCCGTCTCTATCTCCCGCTCGCGGGCGACCGCGAGTTCGTCAACCTCCTGGACGGTCACGGCGGTGGCCGGAGCGACCGGAACCTCGGCCTCGAAGAGGACTTCGTCGGCCACCGACGAGAGGTTGCCCGTGCGGACGACGAGGCGGGGATCGACGTCGGCGAGCCGCTCGGCCGTCGACCGGCCCGCCCCGCTCGCGTCCCGGAGCAGGATGACGTCTCCCGCCGCGAGCCCGAACCGCTCGTCGGCCTCCTCGATGGCGTCCGTCGTGAACTGTTCGACCACCTTGACGGGAACGAGGTCGGCCCGGTCGCCCGCGACGTCGGCGAAGTCCGAGTGGTCCAGCTTCCAGAGCGCCTTCAGCCGCTCAAGTTTGTCTTCGAGCGCCGCAACCCGTTCCTCGGCGTCGTCGCGCTCACGTTCGAGCCGGTCGGCCTTGCGCTCGAGCCGCTGGACCAGTTGCCGTTCTCGCGCCTCGCGCCGCTCCTCACGCCGGACGTCCTCGAGTTCGGCCTCGTATTCGGCGATCCGCTCGTCCTTTTGTTCCACTGTCGCCTGGAGGTCGTCGACGTGGCCCTCGAGGCGCTCGACACGCCCCTCGAGCTGACGAATGCGCCGCCGCTCGGCCGACGGCCCCGCCGAGGAGGGCCGCTCGGCTGGGCCATCGTCGCCCGCGTCGCCGCTCGCGAGGTCTGACAGCACCGCCTCGACGGGGGTTTCCTCGGCCAGCACCCGACTCAGGACCGTCCC
Source organism: uncultured Halobacteriales archaeon (assembly GCA_964443815.1). Taxonomy (GTDB): domain Archaea; phylum Halobacteriota; class Halobacteria; order Halobacteriales; family Haloarculaceae; genus CAYLJD01. Next base: position 8,691 of record CAYUFG010000006.1, read on the forward strand.
GAGGTCCCGCTCCCCGGGCACTTTCGCGGCGACGCGCTCGAACTGGTCGGCGTGGGCGTCGTAGGCCCACAGCGCCGCGGCGGCTGCGTCGCGCTCGTGATCGTTATCGTAGGCCTCCTCTCGCGTGCGGTGGAGCTTCTCGTCGATGGGGAGGTCCCGGTCGGGGACCCACCCGGCCGCGTCGAAGCTGCGCCGGAGTTTCTCGACAGTCTCCGGCATCGGCGTCACGTCCGCCGCGACGACCACCGGCCGACCGCGCTCGATGATCCATTCCACGACCGTCGCGGTGTCGGCCGTTCGGCTACTCATTACGTCGAGCATCGTGCCCTCGAGGCCGACGATGGCGATGGCGGTTGTGGTTCCTGGGTCGATGCCGACGACGACGGGATCGCGCCGCTTCGCCAGCGGCTCGAACTCGATGCCGTCGGTACGCTCCTGCTCCAGCTCGACCCTGACGTCGCCGTCCCGCCCCGTAGTAACGGGGATGTCTTCCGGGCCGGCGTCGACCGTGAACGTAGCATTCGCGTAGCCGCCGTACTTCTCCGTCGCGTCGACTTCGAAGTCGAGTCCGGCGTCGTCCAGTTCCGACTCGACCGACCGGGCGCGGCGCTTGACGGCGCCGTGGATGCGCCGGGTGTAGCGATCCTCGCTCCAGCCGCCGCTGCCCGTCGACCG
>CAYUFG010000006.1:9465-35755 GCA_964443815.1 uncultured Halobacteriales archaeon
TCCTCGCTCGCGATTCGGCGGTGGAGCTTCCGGCCCGTGACGACGTCGCGCTCGGTGCCCTCGGCCGAGAGCACTACAAGCGCATAGGAGGGTGCCTCGCCGCGGACGTCACCGCTCTGGACGTCCACGCCGAAAACCAACGACTCGAGTGCGCTCGTCCGGGGTTTCACCGTACCTCACCTATGCCGTCGCCGGCCATAAATCCATGGCGGCGACTACACTAGCTCGCCCTGACCCACGTCGACGACGCGGCCGCCGACGTCGATGTCGATGCCGTCCGTGCCCTCGCCTGCTTCGAGGTGCACGAGCGATGGCCGGCCGAGCTCCTGGCCCTGCTCGACGCGCGCGGCGACCGGTCCGCCACGGTGGCGGACCAGGTAGCCCGCGAGACAGCCGTTCGACGACCCTGTTGCGGGATCCTCCGGCACGCCGTAGAAGGGCGCGAACACCCGCACGGCGAGATCGTTCCCGGGATCACGCGGTTCCGTGCAGTACGCGAGGACGTTTTTGGCCTCGCGGTCGCCGGTTACCCGATCGTAGGCGCCGCTGTCGATTTCGGCTCGCGAGAGGGCGTCACGGTCCGCCAGAGGGACGACAATCGTCGGGAGGCCCGTCGAGACGATTTGAACGGGGAGGTCACCGGCGATGGCATCGGTCTCGAGGGAGCACACTTCGGCGAGCGTCGAGCGATCGAGCGTCTCCCCGAACTCGGGGGCCTGCTGGTGCATCCATAGCGTCTCTCCTCCATTCTGCCTGCGGACGGTCACGGGAACATCGCCGACGTCTAGGTCGAGCACGACCCGATCCGGCCGGCCCTCGACGAGCATCTCCCGAATGACGTGAGCGGTCCCGAGCGTCGGGTGGCCGGCGAAGGGGATCTCGCCGTCGGGTGTGAAGATCCGCACCCGCGCACGAGCGCTATCGCGACTTTTCTCGACGGCTTCGACGAACGTGGTTTCGGAGAAGTCGAACTCCGCCGCGATCGCCTGCATCGTCTCCCCCGCGAGTTCACCGTCGTGTTCAACGACCGCGAGCTGGTTGCCTGCGTACAGCTGCGTCGCGAAGACGTCCACGAGGTGGAAGGGCGGCATCGACTGAAGATGGACCGCGAGGGAGTTGGCACTTGCGGCATCGATCAGCCGTCGAGTCGATCGACACTCGCTGGCTCGTCGGCATCCGGGAACGGCACGTCGATAGCGAGGCCGTCGTCGGCGACGAGCGCGAGATCTCCCTGGAAAGCCCGGTCGACCTCGACTCGAAGTGGGCTGTCGTCGCCCGCGTACCGGGTCGAGATGTGGGTGATGGCTAGCCGGCTCGCGCCGGCGCGGGTGGCCACCTCGGCGGCCTCTGCGGCCGTGCTGTGGGCTGTCTTCCGGGCCCGCTCAGCGTGCTCGGCGGCGAAGGTGCCGTCGTGGACGAGGAGGTCCGCGTCCGCGGCGGCGTCGACGACGCTCTCACACGGACGGGTGTCGCCCGTGTACACCACTCGTCGGCCAGGTCGGGGTGGGCCGACGACTTCGTCGGGTTCGATGGTTCGCCCCTCGTGTTCGACCGGTTCGCCGGCGTGGAGTTTCGAGTACTTGGGCCCCGGCGGGATGCCGAATTCCGCCTCGGCCCGCTCGCGGTCGAAGCGGCCCTTGCGTTCGTCCTCGATGAGGGCATAGCCGACGGCAGCCGTGCGGTGGTCGACCGCGACGGCGCGAACCTCGTAGCCCTCCCGCGACAGCGCAGTTTCGCCGGGCTCGACCTGGTGGATCCGGACCGGATAGTCCGGCCGGTCGCCGGTGGCGAACACGAGGCTCTCCAGTCGCGAGCGCGTCCCGGCGGGCCCGTGGACTGCCAGCGGTGCCGTCCGCTCGTTGAAGTCGAGCGTCTGGAGCAAGCCGGGCAGCCCGAGTACGTGGTCGCCGTGGCAGTGCGTGACGAACACGTGATCGACGTCGAAACCCGTTCCGTAACGCATCATCTGCCGCTGGGTGCCCTCCCCGCAGTCGAACAGGAACCGGTCGCCTTCGCGCTCGACGGCCATCGCGCTCGGGTTCCGCGCCGTCGTGGGCACGGCTCCGCTCGTTCCGAGGAAGGTCACCCGCATCGGCGTTGACTGAGTGGTCGACGGCGAAAGGGGTGTCGGAACGCCCCCCGGGAGTAGTGTTATCACGCCGGCTGTCGTACATTTCTGCATGAAGTTCGTCATCGTGGGCTTCGGGCGAGTTGGGACCCGCGTCGCGCGCATCCTCGCTAGCGAGGGCCACGAGGTTGTCATCCTGGAGGTCGACGCCGCGAAGGCCGAGCGGGCCCGCGAGGAGGGATTCGAGGTGATCGAAGGCGATGGCGCCGACGAGTCAGTCCTCGAAGCGGCGGGTCTCGACGACGCCGACGCCGTCGGCGCGCTCACCGGTGACCTCAATACGAACCTCTCGGCGTGCGTCGTCGGCGAGGCCCACGGCTGTCGCTCTGTCCTGCGTGTGAACGAGGATTTCACCGAGGAGCTGTACGAGCGGTACGTTGATGACGTCGACGAGATCATCTACCCCGAGCGACTCGGCGCCGCCGGTGCCAAGACCGCCATGCTTGGCGGGGACTTTAACGTCATCGCCGACCTGACCGAAGAGCTGTCTATTGCGAGCGTCGAGGTCCCGGACGGCTCCCCCGCCGTCGGCACCCGCGTGGTCGAACTCGAACTGCCCGGTGGCGCGCGCGTCTACGCCCACGGACGGCACGATGAGCCGATGGCCATCCCACTCCCCCGGACGACCATCGAGCCCGGTGACAGCATCGCAGTCATGGCCGACCCGTCAGTGATCCCCGACGTCCGGGCGCGGCTCCGCGGGGAGGCGGCTGCGTGAGCGCGATGACGAAAGCAGAGATAGGGAGGCGGGCGCGCCGTGGGAGGATGGGAGGTGTGAGGCCGTCTACCGACTGCGCGCCCGGTCGAACGTGCCGCCGTCTCCCACATAAACCCACGTCAGACGCCCGACTGACCCAATGACCTGGGCCACACTTTTCGAGCGCGCCGCCACCTTCGACGTCGACGAGTCCGCGATCCGCGAGGCACTCACACGGCAACGCGAGGCCGATGACTGAGCCGCCGGGACAGCGGGCTGCCGCCGACCCGACGCGCGTTGTCGCGGACGTGGACGTGTTAGCCGCCGACCTGCTCTGTGGCGGGGCCGCCCGGGCGGCGCTCGACCTGGTTAGGGAACACTCTTGGGTGACGCTAGTGGCGAGCGACCGGCTTCTCGGCGACGCCATGTCGACGATCGCCGATCTCGCGGACGACGCCCTCGCTGCCGACTGGCGCGACCGGATCGACGACGAGCGCGTCCGCGTGACCCATTCCGACGGGGACCATCCCGGACTGGCTTCGGCCGCCGCCGGCGAGGCTGCCCACCTGCTGACGCTTGACGGCGACCTCGTCGATCCGCGATCGAATCTCGCGATCCAGCCTCACCTCCGGCTCAGCATCCGAACGCCACGGGCCTTTGTCGCGAGTTTCGACACCGAGGCGCTCTACGCAGCGACTCAGGACGGCGAGTATCCTGGCCCCGATCGCGATCCGCGCGCCTGACGAGCTTTCCACGCCAAAATCATAGCCCAAGCACTCCAGTATTCACACCAAACTACCGGGTTCGAAACCACTCGGCAAAACGTGACAGCGCCCGCCCCCGGTGTGAGACAGCGTTCTTCTCTTCGCGGTCGAGTTCCGCGAACGTCCGGCCGTCGTACTCGAAAATGGGGTCGTAGCCGAAGCCGCCGTCGCCACGGGGCGCGACGATGGTTCCCGGGACGGTTCCTGCAAAGAGCTTGACCGGGACGTCACCGGTTTCGTCGACCTGCGCGTCGGTCGTCGCCGTGTCACGCTCTTCCACTGTCCGGTCCTGGCCACGCCGGCCCGTGTCCACTGGCTCCGGCGAGGCCTCGAAGGATTCACCGTCGCAGTAGGCGATCACGCCCCGGAAGGCGGCGCTGTGATCGTCCTCGGGTTCGGTCAGGCGCCACACTCGCTCGACGCCGAGCGTTTTCTCTACGAAGGACGAGTAGGGGCCGGGAAAGCCCTCGAAGGCGTCGATTGTTAGCCCGGAATCGTCCACGAATAACGGCTCACCCAGTTCGCGGTAGGCCGCCCGGGCGCCAGCCGCTGCCACCGTCTCGAGCTCGTCGGCCTGTACCTCGGGGTAGTCGAACGTGAGTTGTTTAACCGGCTCCGTGAGGTAGTCACGTGCCTCGCGGACCTTGCCCGCGTTAGTCGTGACGAACGTGACCATGCGGTCGCTGGCGCGCCGCCCGGCTTATCGCCGTCGATCAGTCCTCGACGACGACCTCGACGGGTTCGTCGTCGGCTTCGGGTCCGAACTCGTCGGCGTCGTCGCCCCCTCGCTCGTGCCAGAGCAGCGCCGCGGCGGCGGCGATAACGAGCCACGACCGCCAGTTGGCGAGGTTCAGCGTGTACCCAACGCCGAAGGGCTTCTTCACGAGCATGCTCTCGCCGGGCTGCCAGTACGACGAGAGCAGCCGGCGGAGGCTCGGCTTCTCGAAGTTATACGGGATTCCCAGCAACTCGCCGGAAGCGGGTTTGTCAGCCATACCTTCCCGTAGGGGAGCTGGCGTTATGACCGTTTTCACTCGATCGAGAGTTTCGACCGGTCCACCGCGTACACCGTCACTGCGTCGTTCTCGAAGGCTACAGAGAATCCCGGCCTGTCCGCGAACCGCGCGCCGAGATCGGTGTAAGCCTCGCGCTCGTTCGGCCCGACGTACACGTATTCCACGCCGAAATTCCGGAGGACTGCGACGCCCTTCGTCCAGGGCCCTTCGTAGACGCTCGCGGCCTTCGCGGCGCGGCGCTCGTAGGCTTCGACGCCCCGATACCCCCGCTCGTGGGCCCACCCCGCGACCGTTGGTAGCCCCGTCAGCGTCGACGCGGGGTTGGTCCACTGGTAGATGTCCCAACCGGGCCGCTCGACGATGACCGGCCGGCCGTCGCGGTCGTCGAGCCATCGGATGGCCTCGAGTTCCCCGGCGTGGAACGACTCGAGCGGTTCGATCCCGTCGAGGCTAAATTCGTCACCGTCCCGGACCTGCGCACCAATCGAGTCGGCCGCGACGAGCATCGGGAACGGCAGCGTCGCCAGCACGACGATGACTGCGAGGCCGACGGCCAACGCCGCGCCACGACGGGAGAGGGTCGGACCGACCAAGTCGCGTGCCCGATCAACCGTCCCCGTAGCGCCTGATCGTAACCGGTCGACGCCGGCCGCGAGCAGCATCGCCACCCCCGCGCCGACGCCGGCGGCGGCCAGCGTCCAGCCCTGTACGGCAACCTTGAGCGTCGTGTTCCAGCGATCGAGTTCCGGCGGCCAGACGACCGCGTGGATCAGTTCCATCGACGCGAGCAGGCCCAGCCCACCGACGACGAGCACGCCAGCGTAGCCCAGCCGACGGGTGCGAACCAGCCACCACGTAACGAGGACGAGCGGGCCGAGTATGGCGAGTACTGGCGCGGCGATCAGCAGTGGGAGAGTGGCCACCCCCATCGCTAACAGCCTCAGCAGGCGACCGCGACCCCCCTCGGTACGGAAAACGGGACTTCCCCGCCACGCCAGCAGGCCGACGAGCGCCGCGAGCAGGCCGCCATAGATCACGAGGAACGGAAGCAGTGGGGATCGCGGCGGGAGGAACCCGACACCCCCGTTTTGCGGCACGTCGCCGAAAGCGAGGAATGGGGCCGCGAGGGCGATGCCCACGAGGCCGACGCCGACCGCCGCCGGGACAGCGAGGGCGACCCGCCAGCACTCCCGGCCCAGCCAGGCGAGGCTGCCCTCGCCATCGGGTGCCACTCGCCGGAAGGGCTGGGCTATCCCGCCGGGGTAGAGCGAGGCCGGATGGGCGTCGGCGGCGGCGACGGCGAGCCACGCGAGACCGACCGCCGTCGGTAGCGACCACGTGTTCATGACGCCGAAGACGCCGGCGACGAGGCCGATGCCGCCGAACAAGAGGCCGGCCCGGCGCCACCGCTCGGTCGCCGGGGTACGGTAGTATGCGAACGCGAGCGCGGCTGCGACGAGGATGTAGCCATTCGACAGCGCGTGGCCATGGAGGTCGGCCTTGACGAAGGAGTACAGGGGGAACTCCTGGAGCGTTCCCGGGACGACGTACCGGGTATACCACCAGGTCCACGCTTCCAGCCCGCCCTGCTCGGCGATGAACCGGGGTAGCGGGATGCCAAACCGCGAGGCGGCGAAACCGAATGCCGGCTCGCCGATCGTCGTTGCGAGATCGCCGGGCAGGTGGGCAACCACGATCCGGATCGCAGTCGTGGTCGCGCCGCCAAACGCAACGAAGACGACGCCGAGGATCCCGCCGAGCCGTCGCGAGTAACCGGCGTGAGCCGCCACCGCGCCGACGAGGCCGTACGCCGTAGCGACCAGAATGCCGTAGAAGGTGGCGATGCCGAGGTTGAAGCCGAACTTCAGATCGACGCCGGCGAGCATCGAAAGGCCCGTCACTTGGAGCTGCCCCCCGTAGTAATACCTGAGGGGTTCGCCCGCGAACCACATGTCCTCCGGGGGCAGTTCGCTCGCCCGCTCGATGGATTTCGTGAGTGCGAAGTGGAGGAACTGCTCGCCACCCTGTGGGGTGATGGTGGGGTTCGATGCTCGCACCAGCACCAGAAAGCCGAACCCGGCGAGGAAGACGACGAAGCCCGTCGCGACGGCCCGCCAGTCCGGCCGTGCGCCTTGACGGTAGGCCACAAGGGAGGCCGCGCCGACGAGGCCGATCGCGAGCAAGTAGGTCCACCGGCCGAAGGCGACCTGGCCGATCCAGACGGTCAATAGCGTCACGGGCAGGAGCGCCACGGGGAGGGCGAAGGCCGCGCCCCTGGCTGGAAACCGCTCGAAGGCCCACGCGGCAAGCGGGGCGCCGACGCCCGTCAGGACGCCCAGGACGACGACGTACCGCAGCACTACGCCCCACTCCATGTGTGCGTGGGCGGCCACCGGACGGAGATAAGCCTTCCGTGCTACCGGTAGCGCCCGCGCCCCTCGATTTCGTCTAGCCGATTGAGGACGCACTCCTCGCCGGTCTCGGCGTAGGCCTCCCGGACTGCCGGGAGCAGCGTCGCTGCGTTCTCGGCTGTGCCCGCGAGACTTTGGCGGAGTACGTGGAGGTCCATCGCGTGGTCCTCGGCGTCGTGGGAGTCGTATCCCAGCCCGAAGTCGAGCAGGTACGTCCGGGCCTCGGACAGCCGTACGTTCCTGGTCGTCGGGTCGCCGTGGACCATCCCCGCCTGATGTATCGCAGCGAGGTGGCGGGCGACAGCACGCACCCGTGACTCATCGAGGGTCGCTCGAAGCTCGCGGTCACCCACCCGCTCCATCGTCAGCGTCCCCTCGACCGGATCGACGTCTCGGAGGACCGGCGTCGGGACGCCCTCGACTCGGGCGTCGTGGAGGAGCCTCGCTTCCTTGCGCGTCCGCTCGCGGCGGAGTCGCGCGTCGAGGTTTGGATGACGGTACGCCCGCGGCGACCGGCGTTTCGTCACCCCGTCCGCCTCGATCGAGACCGTCGCCTCGGCGCCCTGAACAAGGTCGGACTCGCCCGTCACCGACGTCGAGCCCGTCTCCTCGCGCCAAGTCACGGGCACCTCGTCGGGACGGAAGTCGGCGTCGACGGCGGAGTCGGCGATGGCGACCGTGTCTCCTGCCGAGGCCATCTTCGCGCCGAGGACCGCGATCATGCCGGCGTTGTCACGGAGGAAGCGAGGCGCCGGGACGAACAGGTCGGCGCCACGCTGCTCGCACATCGATCGGAGCATGCTTTGGAGCCGCTCGTTCTGGCCGACGCCGCCCCCCAGGACTAGTTGCTCGCCATCCGTCAGTGACAACGCACGCTCTGTCACTTCGGTGAGCATCGCGAAGACGGTCTCCTCGAGGCCACGGCAGACGTCCGCGACATGGACGCCGTCGTCGACGGCGTCCGCCGCGGCGCTTGAGATGCCCGCAAAGGAGAAGTCCATCCCTTTGACCACGTAGGGCAGCTCGACGTACTCGCCCTCCTTCGCTCGCTGTTCGACCTTCGGTCCGCCCGGGTGACTCCAGCCCAGATGACGGGTGAACTTGTCGATGGCGTTGCCGACGCCGGTGTCCATCGTCTCGCCGAGGACTCTGTACCGGCGGTTACGGTACGCCAGGACGTGGGCGTTCGCGCCGCTGGCGTTCAGGCAGACTGGGTCCTCGAAGCCGGAGCGATGGCGCCCTATTTCCAGATGGGCGACCATGTGGTTGACGCCGACCAGCGGGACGTCGTACCGCTGGGCAACGCTCCGGGCGGCAGTGGCTGCGATCCGCAGGCAGGGGCCCAGCCCCGGCCCGCGGGAGAACGCGACCGCGTCGATCGGGGGGGTCCGGTCGGACACCCCCTCGAGCGCCCGCTCGACGACGGAAGGCACGTGTTCGGCCATGTGCTCGGCCGCCTCGCGGGGATGGAGGCCGCCACTGTCGGGCTCGTACGCATCGGTGTGGATCGTAACTGCGTCAGCCTCCACGTCGAAAACGGCGGCACTGGCCGCCCAGGCCGTCCCTTCGATGCCGAGCACCCGTCGAACCATTTGGTCCTCTGTGGGTTCGCCACCGGAAAGAGCACGTCGGTCCACCGTAGCTTTTTACCCCCGGTCGGCGACCGCCCGCCATGCAGGTATTCGACGCTCACCACCACCTCGGGTCGCTCCGGGACCACACCTTCGAGATGACTGCCGCCGAGATGGCCAACCACCACGTCTCGGTGATGGACCGCCTCGGCATCGACGCCGCGGGTATCCTTCCGGCCCCCGTCTACCGGAACCCGAACGGCCTGGCCGATACCCGCGAGAAGAACGACCAGGTCGCGGCCGTCCGCGACGCGAATCCGGACCGCTTCCCGCTCGCCTTCGGCACCGTCGAACCCTGGTACGGCGAGGCGGGCTTCCCCGAGGTTGACCGCCTTCTCGAGTCGCTCGACGGCATCATGTGGCACAACCGCTGGCAGCGAGCGGCCGTCGACTCGCCGATGGTCTTCGACCTTGTGGAGCGGGCCGCCGAACACGACGCCGTTGTCGGCCTCCACGCCCACGCTGGCTCCGGATTGACGGCGCCCTGGCGGGTGTTCGAGGTCACCCAGTCGTTTCCCGACGTCCAGTTCGTCGTCTTCGACGTGTTCTCCTCGCGCGAGCAGACCAACGAACTCGTCGGCCGGGCGGACGAACTCGACCTCGAGAACGTCGTCTTCGACACCGCGCTCGCGCCGCGACTCCGGACCCAACTCCCCGCTGTCGTCGACGCGATCGGCCACGAGTCCATCGTCCTCGGGACCGACGTCTACTCCGATCAGGACGGCCCCTTCTCGACGCTCCCGTTCGAGCAGTTCGCAGAGACGGACCTCGGCGATGATGTCAGAGAGGCCATCTTCTGGGAGAACGCGGCGCGGGTATTCGACTTCGACTGACCGTTCAGGAGTGGCCGATCACCGGCAGCGGCTCGTAGGGCTCCTCGAGGTACTCGAGGTCGCTGTCCGAGAGGTCGATCTCGACGGCTTCGACAGCCTCCTCGAGGTGCTCGACGGATGTCGTTCCGACGATCGGCGCGTCGACCGCGTCCTGGTGTAGCAGCCACGCAATGGCGATTTGAGCCATCGAGGCTCCCTCGTTCTCCGCCAGTTCCTGGACCCGCTCGTTGATCGTGACGTTGGGGTCCGCGTCGTAGGGCCGCTCATGCAGCAGGTCGTCGACCTGGCCACGCTTCGTGGTGTCCTGCTCGTCGTGGGGCCGGGCAAGAAACCCCTTCGCGAGCGGACTCCAAGGGATGACCCCGATCCCCTCACGCTCACAGAGCGGGAGCATCTCCCGTTCCTCCTCGCGATAGGCCAGGCTGTAGTGGTTCTGCATGGTCGCGAAGCGCTCGAGGCCGAGTCGGTCGCTGGTGTGCAGTGCGTCGGAGAACTGGTAGGCCCACATCGAACTCGCGCCAATGTACCTGACCTGGTTGCGCCGGACGGCGTCGTCGAGCGCCCGGAGTGTGGCCTCGATTGGCGTGTCGTACCCCCACCGGTGGATCTGGTAGAGGTCGACCGTGTCCATCCCCAGCCGGTCGAGACTGTGCTCGAGTTCCTGCTCGATCGCCTTCCGTGAGAGGCCGCCACTGTTGGGGTTCTCGTCGTCCATCTGCCGGTGGACCTTTGTCGCGACGACCTGAGCGTCGCGGTCGTACCCGTCGAGGGCGTTCCCCACGATCCGCTCGCTCTCGCCCCAGGAGTAGTTGTTCGAGGTGTCGAAGAAGGTAATTCCGAGGTCGATCGCCCGCTCGATGATCTCCCGGCTCTCGTCTTCCGGGAGGCTCCATTCGTACTTGCCGGTCCCGAAACTCATACACCCAAGGCAGATTCGGCTGACCGTCATCCCCGTCTTACCGAGGGTAGTGTACTCCATGCCACTGTCTCTCGTGATGGTCAGATAAAGCCTTGGCCGGCGGCAGCGGGGCTCGTGAGTGCCTCCCGTCAGTGACGCCACCGTGGCTATAAGTGCCACAGCCGCGAGGCTCACACAGTATGAGCGGGACCGTCCACGCGGATGTCGACGGGCACGTCTGTACCGTGACCCTCGAGAACGAGGGCAAGCGAAACGCGCTTGACTTCGAGATGCTCGAAAACATCGTCCGGACGTTCGATGATCTGGAGGCGCGGGACGACCGGACGATCGCCGTCCTCCGGGGGGCAGGCGAGCAGGCCTTCAGTGCCGGATTTGACCTCAGTATCGACCGAAGCGACCAGACCGAGGAGCAGAAAGCCGCCTGGCCGCGGATGCTCGACGCGGTCGAGTCCTACGACTACCCCGTGGTCGGCATGATCAACGGCGACTGCTACGGAGGCGCGGTTGGCCTCGCTGCCGCGTGCGACGTCCGCGTTGGCGCCGACGACGTCCGCTTCGGCGTCACGCCCGCACGAGTCGGCCTCGTCTACGGCGGCGAGGCAATCAACCGCCTGATGCGCATCGTCGGGCCCGCGAAGACCAAAGAGATGCTATTCACCGCCGAGGCGATCCCCGCCGACCACGCCGCCGAGATTGGCCTGCTCAACTACGCCGTCCCCCGAGACGACCTCGCCGAACGGACGTTCGACATGGCCGAGACCATCGCGAGCAACGCGCCGTTCTCGCTGCGAAAGATGAAGGAGGTCGTCGACGCTATCACCGCCAAGACGGACCTGACCGACGCGGAGGAGAAATGGGTCCAACAACTCCGCGATCAGGCGTTCGCCAGCGATGACCACGCCGAGGGTCGAGCGGCCTTTGCGGAGGGCCGCGAGCCGGAGTTCACCGGCGAGTAGCTAGGCGACGGTCCCCTGGTCGCGAAGGCGCGCGATTTCGTCCTCGTCGAGGCCGAGATGCGCCGAGAGGACCGCGTCGGTGTACTCGCCCAGTTGGGGTGGTCCGTGCTGGAAGACGGTCTCGTCCTCAGAGAAGTGCATCGGGAAGCCGTGGAGGACGACGTCGCCGATGTGCTCGTTCGAGTAGTCGATGACGTTCCCCCGGGCTCGGGCTTGTGGGTGGTCGATGACGTCGCTGACCTCGTTGAGCGGTCCACACGGACAGCCGAGCTCGTCGAGGACCTCCGTCCACTCGCCGACGGTCCGCTCGCGCATGGCCGGGCGCATCGCCGCCATGATCTCGTCGTAGTGGTGCTGCTTGGCCTCCGTCGAGTCGTACTCGGCGAGCTCCGGTTCCTCGAGTACCTCGGCGACGACGTCCGGCCACGCCGAGTCGGGAACGTGCACCGCGAGATGACCGTCCGCGACCTCGAAGAGCTCGTAAGGGACATGGGTCTGATGGCGGGTGCCCTTCGGGCCGGGGTTCTCGCCGGTGATGCTGTACTCGGTGAGGTACTCCTCCATGAACGAGACGATGGTCCCGAACAGGTCGGTCTCGAACTTCTGGCCGCGCCCGGTCTCGTCCCGGCGGCGCAGCGACGTCACGATGCCGATGACAGCGTACAGCCCGGCACCGATGTCGCCGACGGCTTGCCCCACCTTCACCGGCGGGCCGCCGTCCGGGCCGGTGACGGACATGATGCCGCCCTCGGCCTGCATGACGAGGTCGACGCCCTTGCGCTCGCTGTACGGGCCCGTCTCGCCGTAGCCCTTGATCGACGCGTAGACCAGACCGGGGTTCACCTCGCTCGAGAGGTAGTCGTACCCCAGGCCCAGCCGCTCCATGACGCCCGGCGCGAAATTCTCGACGAGGACGTCGGCCTCTGTGAGGAGGTCCTCCGCGAGCTGGCGCCCCTCGTCGGTCTTCAGGTCGACGACGATGCTCTTCTTGTTACGGTATCGGGCGACGAAGTTCAGGCCCATGTCCCCAGCCTTGGGGTGGCTGTCGCGGTTGTGGTCGCCGCCTGGAGGCTCGATCTTGATCACTTCGGCCCCGAGCTCACCCAAAATCTCCGTACACCAGGGGCCGGCTCGGGCGTGCGTGAAATCGACGACGAGAACGTCGGCCAGTGGAGCGTCCGGCATGCCAGCCGGGTCGCGGCTGGGGCCCTTAAGCCTGCGGCTCGCCGTTCAGGTGTCGAACTCGGTGTACCCACACCGGCCGCAGTGCGTCCGGTCGCCGTGGGCGGCGAGGAACGTGTCGCCACAGCGTGGACACATCTCCCGATCGGTCGTGCCGTCGTCGTTGTAGAGCTCGTGACGGGCCATCTCAGGCCTCCTCGGCCTCCTCACTCGCGGCCTCTTCCTCGCCAATCTTATTGCGGTCGAGCATGTGATCCTGCTCGACGTCCTGGGCGTGCTCGGGTGTGTCGTAGACCTTTGCGTAGCCCACGGTCGTGCGCATGCCGAATTTCGTGTCGAGTTCGTGGACGACCACTTCCGCGGCGTCCTTGTTGAGCATTGCCGCGAGGCTGTCCCGGACCGAGAGCCGCGAGGGCGTCGCCTCCTCGTGGGTAATCTCGAACCGGACGTCTGTCCGATGCAACATCGGGTTCTCGTCCTCCTCGATGATGGCGATATCCATGGTTCGTTATCCCGAAATGGCGCCGATTCGCGTAAAAGGATTTCGAGACGGCCGCCGACGCGGCCTCGCGCGGCCGAAATCGCCAACCGCCGGCTTTTACCCCCTCCCGACACTTGCTGACCTATGCGAAACCTCACGATCGGCCGGATTTGGGACATTCCCATCCGCCTGAACATCTCGCTCATCGTTTTTCTCCCCATTCTTGCGTACCTACTCGGGAGCGGGGCTCAGATCGACCTCTACGTCGACCTCATCAACGACCTCTGGCCGGGGTCGCTCGATCCCGACACCTTCCAGGTTGGCGCCCGCTCGTGGACCATCGGTATCCTCGGCGCCATCGGCCTCTTCGCCAGCGTCGCGGTCCACGAGCTCGGTCACGCCTACGCCGCGATGCGGTACGGCGTCAAGACGGAGTCGATCACGCTTTGGATCCTCGGGGGTCTCGCCAGCTTCGAGTCCATCCCCAAGGAGTGGAACCGAGAGCTGGTCATCGCGCTGGCGGGGCCGGCCGCGAGCATCCTCGTGGCCGTCGTCTGTGGCGTGGCGCTCCAGCTCACACCCGCCGGCCTCCCCGTCGTCGTCTTCACGCTCGGCTTCCTCGCCGTCCTGAACGTCGTATTGACGGTGTTCAACCTGCTCCCCGCGTTCCCGATGGACGGCGGGCGCGTCCTTCGCGCGCTCCTCGCGCGGAATCGACCGTACGCGAGCGCGACCCGTATCGCCGCCCGCGTCGGCACTATATTCGCGTTCGTCTTTATCGCGCTCGGCGTGCTCGCCTTCCAGATCATCCTCCTGCTCGTCGGCCTGTTCATCTACTTCGCGGCGACCGGCGAGTCCCGGACCGTCGTCCTCGAGGAACTGTTAGAGGGACTGACGGTCGGTAACCTGGCGACCTCCGAGGCCGCCGTGGACGTCGACGACTCTGCCGCGGACCTGATGGACCGCCTGCTGCGGGCCCGGCGGTCTGACCTGCTCGTGACCGACGGCGGCGACGTCGTCGGCGTCGTCACCGCGAGTTCGCTGCGTTCGGTCGACCCTGCGGACTACGCTGCGACGCGGGTCGGGGACCTTGCGACGACCGACCTGCCCAGACTCGATTCCGGCCAGGGCGCCTTCGAGGCGCTGATCGCCCTCAACCAGGCCCGGAGCGACGTCGCCCTCGTTGAGTCCGGGGGACGACTGATCGGCGCTATTTCGCAGGCGGACTTCGCCGCGGCGCTCGACCTCCAGCGCGGCGCGAAGGCGATCTAGCCGGTTAGCTGCGCGGGCCCGACCGATCGCCGGGTGGGCTGATGATCGATGTGTGCCGCCCAGCACGGATCCGTCGCCGTCGACCCGTTCTCAGTCCGCCGTCCCGAACTCCGCTAACAAGTGTGAGAGGTGCATCCGGTCGCTCGTTCCCTCGGCCATGTCGAGGTCGACTCGGCCGGCGAGTTTGTGGACTTCGGCCAGTCGGTCGTCCGCGTACCGCGACCGGGCGACGTCGAGGATATCATCGAGCACCTCTGACCCGCTGTATCCCTCCTCTACGAGGAGGTTGTCGAGGGTCGACCGCGCGTCGGTGAACTCACCTGCCTCCGCGGCCGCGAGCATCTCGCTCACGCGCTCGTCGGCGTCCAGGCCTTGGAGCGTCTCGTAGGCGGCGTTCATGGTCAGTTCGCCCTCGCGCTCCCAGGTGGTCTGGGCGCTTAGGATCGCCTCGCGGAGGTCGCCCCCGGCCGCGCCGGCGAGGAACTCGAGCCCCTCTTTGTCGTAGTCGACGCCCTCGCCCTCGGCGATTCCACGCATCACGGCGACGATTTCGGCTTGGGTGGGCGAACGGACGGGGACCGGAAACCCGCGGGAGCGGATCGCGGGGATCAGCGCCGACGGCTGCCGCGTTGCGAGCACGAACTGCGTCGTCTCGTGGGACTGCTCCATGATCCGCCGCAGCGCCTGCTGGAAGTCCTCCCGGGCGGCCTCGGCGTTGTCGAGGAGGACGGTCTTGAATTCGCCGCTCGCCGGCTCATAGCCCGCCATCTCCTTGATGACGTGGGCAAGCATCGCCCGCTTGGACCAGTCGCGCTTGTACTTGTTGTCCTTGTCCCCGCTGCGGCGGAACTGCTTCGAGAACTCGGTTTGGCCCTGGAGGAAGCGCGTGAAGCGGGGGTCGTCTCGGATCTCGGACTTGGTGCGTTCAAAGAAGTCCGCGACGTTGATCTCGATCAGGTCCGCGTCGGGCTCGTCGTGCAGCTCGCGTGCGTAAGCGCGGGCCGCCGCCGTCTTCCCTACCCCCTTCGGTCCGTGCAGGACGAGGTTCATCGGATCGCTCAGTGCACGCTCGAGGTGCTCGCGAACACCCTCCTGCGGGAGGTCCGAGAGGTGGGGCGCGTGCCGGTCGGTCCACAGCGGCGGCTCCATTCGCACCCCAGTAGGAGCGTCGGTCCTACAAGCTTTCCTATCGGGGACCTGGTGACAAGCCCTATAGCCGGCCAGTTCCGAGCGCCGGCAATGGACGGACGGCCGCTCGCCACTGACCAGGTCGCCGAGCTTTACGACGAGCTCATTGAAGTCTACGAGCGAGAGTGGGAGCGCCAGGGTCACCGGAGCCTCCACCTTGGGTACTACGACGACGACCACCAGGACGACGCCGCCGCGGCCATCAATACCATGCGCGTCCTCGCGTCGGCCGCCGGGGTCGATTCGACGGACCGAGTGCTGAACGTCGGCTGTGGCGCGGGGGCGGATTCGGTCTATCTCGCCCGGGTATACGGCATCGACGTCGTCGGCGTCAACATTAGCGAGACCCAGCTCGACCTCGCCCGGGGGCACGCTGCCGACCAGGGCGTCGCCGATCGGACTGACTTCCGCCACGACGACTTCCACGAGCTCGCGACGCTCGACGACGGTAGCGTCGACGTCTACTGGGGGCTCGAGGCGTTGACTCACTCCGACGACGTCTCCGCAGCACTGCACCAGGCCCGTCGCGTGCTCGCCCCCAGCGGGCGGCTAGCCATCGCCGACCTGTTCACGCCGTCTGACGAGAAAGCGCACGCCGTCGCTACTGACCTCCGGACGATCGAGGATGCCCTGGGTGTTCGGTTCGGGTCAATCGACGGCCTCCGGTCGGCACTATCCGAGGCGGGCTTCGTGGACGTGACCGTACGAGACGCCACCGCGAACGTCGAGCCGGCGACGAAGCGCCGGTACACCTTCTCGCGGATCGCCGGCTACGCCGGGCCGATTCTCAAGCGCATCGGCTTCTTCTCGGACGCCCAGGTCGACGCGATGCACGCCTCGAAGCTCCTCCACGAACGTGTCTCGGACCGCTCGCTCGGCTACTACGTCGTAACCGCCGACGCGCCAGTTTCCTCTTAAGCGCACGTTTCAGCTGGTACGCTGGTCGTAAGCGTGTGTTTGACCCTTCGACGCGGAGCGTACGGGTGTGTCTCTCTTCGTCCCGGACGACGGCCTAATCTCCACCGGAGACGGGCTCGAACTGTGGGATCGCGACCTCGTCCGTGACCTGTTCGAAGGTGACCGATACCTCCAGCCCCGCTTCGACCGACGTCGGCTCGCAGTTGACCACGTTCGTACACAGCCGGACACCCTCGTCTAGCTCGACGTAGCCGACGACGTACGGGATCCGGTCGGCGAACCAGCCCAGTTCCGTCGCCCGGCGGATGATGGTGAAGGTGTGGACGTGTCCCGTCCCGGCGGCCTCGAGCCACTCGACGGCCGGCGAGCCACAGTAGTGACACCAGGCCCGTGGGAAGAACTGCCGCTGGCCACAGTCCGGACAGTCCTGGATCAGGAGCCGCCCCTCGGCTGCCGCGGTCCAGAACGTCCGGTCGGTCTCCGAATCCATCGCCGGGAGGGGCCGGTCGTCGCTCACGCGGCGACACCCCCCTCGAGGACAGCGACCGAGTTGGCGATGAGGTTCTTGCCGTACTGGCCGCCGCCGACGCCCGTGACGAGGCCGACCTCGGCGCTGTCGACCTGGCGTTGACCCGCGGAGCCACGCAACTGCCGGACGGCTTCGTTGATCTGGACAAAAGCCGCGCCGCCGACGCCCGCCTGGCCGACGCAGAGTTGGCCCCCGCCCGTGTTCAGTGGCAAGTCGCCGTCGACCGAGAAGTTCGTCTCCTCGACGAACGCACCACCGGCGCCCCGCTCGGCATAGCCGAGTTCCTCGAGTTGCATCACCTCGACGATGGGATAGTCGTCGTACAGTTGGAGGACGTCGACGTCCGCCGGACCCAACCCCGCCATCTCGAAGGCCCGTTCACCGGCCGTCTCGATGCCGAGCGAGAGGAAGTCCCGCTTCGGAGCGATGTCGGGGCTGTGGCTGTTGCCGAAGCCCCGGATCGAGACGGGGTCCGCGCCGAGGTCGGCCGCCAGTTCGGGCGTCGTCACGAGGACGCCGAAGCCCGCGTTCACGGGCACGACGCAGTCGAAGAGCCGGATTGGATCCGCGAGCACCTCCGAACCCTTGTAGTCCGCGAGCTCGACTGGGTCCCGGAAGTAC
This sequence comes from uncultured Halobacteriales archaeon, assembly GCA_964443815.1. Classification (GTDB taxonomy): domain Archaea; phylum Halobacteriota; class Halobacteria; order Halobacteriales; family Haloarculaceae; genus CAYLJD01. The sequence goes on from CAYUFG010000006.1 coordinate 27,012, forward strand.
GCGAGCGGGTTCACGCTGGCGTGCTTGCGTTGGGTCACGTACAGTTTGCCGAGCTGGTCGAGCGTCGTCCCGTACTTGGCCATGTGACGCTGCTGGGTCATCGCGAGCCGGGCGTTTGCACCCTGATTGCCGAAGGGGTTCACGTACTCGAGGTTGTAACCGCGTGGGTCCCGGGGAAAGATCTCGCCGGACCCCTTCCGGGGGTGTTTGGGCGTGTCGGCGCCGAGACAGAGGATCGAGTCGGCCGCGCCCGCGTCGACGGCCATTGCTGCCTGGACGACCAGCGGGACGGCCTGGCCACCGCAGTGGTCGGTCGTCGTGACCCAGCGCAGGTCCTCGAAGCCGAGGGTTTCGGCGAGCAGCATGGCGAACCGGTAGGGCGTCTCGGTCGACGGCCGGGCGACGCCGAGGCCGTCGACGTCCTGCCAGGCGAGGCCGGCGTCATCGAGCGTCTGCCGGGCGGCCATCCAGAAGTACTCCTCCAGTGTGTGGTAGGGCTGGTCGTTCTCCCGGCTCGGCCGATGCTTCTCGGTCTCGCCGATGCCGGCGAGGACCGCATTATCGAAGCCCATTGGGCCGCCTTCCTCGCCGGCGGAGTTAACGCTTGCCAGATTCCGCGTGGGGATGCCGACTACGAGATACCGCTAGCCCCTCTGGCAGCGCCGCACAGCCTGGAATACCAGCTTGGCTCCCCACCGCGACCGGGTCGTAGCTTTACCTTGCCACCCGTCTATCCTCGTCATATGTACGTGGACGTTGCCATCGTCGGCGGGGGTATCGTCGGGTCGAGCGTCGCTTACCACCTCGCCAGCCGTTCGGACCTGGATATCGTCGTGTTTGAGCGTGCAGACGCGCTCGCGGGCGAGACCACCGCCAAGTCCAACGCGATGTTCAGGATGACCGGCAGCGCGGCGGAACGGCGGATGAAGCGGTACGGGTTGAAAGTCTACAACGATTTCCTGGCCGACCCCGCGGTCGAACACGACGCCGATCCGCTGTACGAGCGGGTCGAACGGCTTGAAGTGGCCACCTCGCCGGCCAGCGCGACGGCGCTCCAGGACCGAGCGGACTCGGGCGTCGGCGAGCCGTTGAAGTCCGAGGAAATTCCCGAACACGTCCTCTTCCCGGAGTTGCGCCGACACGCGATTGAGGCGGCGCTACTGTTCCCCGGCGCAATCCGCCTCGAACCGCGGGCGCTTGCACGGGAGTTCGCCGCACGGGCGCGGGCCGCAGGCGCAAGATTTGAGACCGGCACCGCCGTCCGCGACGTGCTCGTGGACAGCGGCGAAGTGACGGGTGTCGAGACAGCTGACGGCTGCATCCGTACATCGCAACTGGTCAGCGCCGCCGGGCCAAACAACCCCGACGTCGCCGCCATGGCGGGGTACGACCTCCCAGTCCGGCACACCCTCGGGCCGATTCTCGACGTCCGTCCGCGACCGCTTGGACACACGGTCCCCAACCTCAAGCACGAGGATTCCGGTGTCTATTACACCGGTCGGGGGGACGGGACCACCATGATCGGCCGTGCGGGTGGGGGCTACAACCGGGCAACGCGGCGCGACCTGGCCGATCTTGACGACTCCCGCGTCCCCGACGACCTCCGGGAAACCATGGACGAGGCGGCCGTCGAGCTACTCCCGCCGCTACAGCTCGACGCCGTCGAACTGCTCGACGAGTGGCTCGGACTCGTCTCGAAGACGCCCGACGGCGAGCCGATCGTCGGCCTGACCGACGTCGATGGCTTCGCCGTTGCGGCCTTCAATTCCGAGGGTATCCAGCTCGCTCCCGCCGCGGGCCGGATCATTGCCGAACAGCTCCTCGAGAGTCGCCCTCCGGACGACTATCCCCACGTCGACCCCGCCCGGTTCCGGGACTAGCTTTACCTGGCCGACCGTCATCTCTCAGCCATGGATCCAGTCCCCGACCCACTGCGCCGCGAGGTCAGGACCTTCCTCTCGTTCGTCGCTGGAGCGGACTCCGAGCGGGCGCTCGATGCCAGGACCTTCCACGTCACCGCCACGTACGACGATGGGGACTTCACCTCGCTGGCCGGGCGGCTTGCCGACGCCAGCGCCACCGGGTCTTTCTCGATACTCGCCCGTGATCTCGACGTCCAGGCAGATGCCGTCGCGGCGCTCGCCGACAAGGGTCACGAGATCGCGCTCCATGGCCTACGGCACACCACTTTCGCCGGGGTGGACTACGACGTCGCCCACGACGAACTTTCGACCGCCCTCTCGCGGTTCGAGGACAGGGCGGACATCACCCCCACGGGCTTTCACGTCCCGTTCATGGAGACGAGCGAGGGGACGGTCCGGGCCGCCGCCGAACTGGGCATCGAGTGGCTGCTCGGCCGGCCCGAGAGCACGAACGGGGATCTGACGATCCTCGAGCCCGTCACGCCCTGGGACACTCGGTTGCTCGAGGGCGGCGACACACCGGAGGAGGCCCTCGCGACACTCGACGCCCCGCCTGGTGACGACGAGGTCTTTCTGATGCACCCGAACCTGCAGGCGTTCTACGGCGCGGGTGACGCGTTCGACCGCTGGCTTGACTCGCGCTCGCCGGTCACGATCGCCGACGCACTCGAGTCGGGCGGCGAGGGCGTCGTGCTCGACTGCGTGAAGCCGATCCGTGTGGCGTGACTCGTCGGTGTCCAATTCACCGGCAGGGCCAGCGCCTCGATACTGAGGGGGATAAGATTGAATCCGGTTCCGCGCGAGCGCGGTCTCATGCGAGTCACGATCGTGGGCGCCGGCGCGATGGGGAGCGTGTTCGGGGCCCACCTGGCCGCGGACGGCAACGACGTCGCGCTGGTGGACGTTCGGCCGGAAATCGTCGACGCGATCGCCGAGTCGGGTCTAACCGTCACCGAACCCGACGGCTCGGCGTTCACCGCCTACCCGAGGGCGACGACGGACCCGGACTCCCTCGAAACGCCAGACGCCGTCATGCTGTTCGTCAAGTCCACGGACACAGCGGACGCGCTAGCCGACGTCGAGGGACTGATCGGACCGGAAACGCAGGTGGCGACGCTACAGAACGGGCTGCCGAACTACGACCGGGTCCGCGACGCCGTCGGCGACCGCGCGCTCGGCGGGTACTCCACGTACGGCGCCACGCTTGAGGAACCGGGAGCGGTGACGCTCAACGCCCGTGGCGACAATGTCCTCGGCGGTGCCGACGACGCGGGCGCCGAGCGCCTCGCCGGCGAGCTCACCGACGCCGGCATCGAGACGGATGCAGTCGATGATCCCGAGCCCCACATCTGGCACAAGCAGTTCATCAACGTAGCAATCAAGCCGGTAGCGGTCCTGTCGGGCCTGCCCGACGGCCCGCTTTGGGAGGTCGAGGCCACCCAGCGGGTGATGCGCCGGCTCGTCGAGGAGGCGATGGCCGTCGCCCGGGCCCGGGACGTCGAGATCCTCGGTGACCCCGTCGAGACCGTCCGCGAGGCGTGTCTGGCCAACTACGACAAGCAATCCTCGATGCTGATCGACGTCGAGCACGCCCGACCGACGGAGATCGACGCAATCACCGGCGCCGTCGTCGCCTACGGCGAAGAGGCGGGCGTCGACGTCCCCTACAACCGGCTGGCGACGGACCTCGTGAAGGGCCGAGAGCACGCCGCCATGCAGCCTTGAGCGCTACGCCGGCGTCAGCGTCCTGCCGAACGGGTAGCCGTATGTCGAGAGGACGATCCGGTCGGCGAGACCATCGTATGCATCGGTCACGACGTCGGCGATGTCGTCTGTGTGGGCCTCGACGGCGTAGTCGTAGAGCATCTCGTCGGGGACGTGCTCGGCCATTTCCTCCCAGCGGCCCTCGCGGGAGAGGTCGTGCAGCGCGTCGCCGCGGTCACCCCACCCGTGGAACTCGAGTACGTCCCGGTAGGAGGGGGTACTCGCGTAAAAGGCCACCCGTTTTCTGACCCCCTCTCGCTTCTCCGCGATCGCTTCCTCGGTGTCGCCGGTGATGATGAAGGGGCTCGCGGACACCGTGACGTCATCGACCGAGCGGTCGCCGCGCTCGGCCCCCTCCTCGAGCCAGGCATACATCACCTCGCGGAGGTACTCGGGCGAGTTAAACGGGTGAAGGTGGATGCCGTCACAGACTTCGCCGGCGACGTGGACGTTGTACGAGTTCAGCGCCGAGACGAAGATGGGAATATCGGGGTGGTCAATCGGCCCTGGATCGAAGTTCTCGGTCATCAATGAGAACCGGTAGTAGTCGCCATCGAAGTCGAGTTCGGGCTCCTCGCCCTGCCAGACTCGCCAGATGTGGCGGATCGCGAGCACGGTCTCCCGCAGACGCGGGCCGGGGGACTCCCAGTCGACGCTGAACCGCCGTTCGTTGTGGGCTTTGACCTGCGTGCCCAGCCCCAGCGCGAACCGGCCTTCGGAATACCGCGCCAAGTCCCAGCTGGCGTAGGCCGCGAGCATCGGACTCCGGGGGAATGCCAGCGCGATCCGGGTCCCCAGGTCGAGATCGTCGGTGCGGTCGGCGGCGATCGACAGCGCGTTGAACGGGTTGGATTTGCCCTCCGCGAAGTACAGCCCGTCCAGTCCGGCATCCTGGACCGTCTCTAGAAGGGCTGGGTAGTCGCCGTCGAGTTCACGCATCCACGCGTCGAGTTTCACGTCTGTCATTTCCTATGGCTGATCGGGAGTACGCTTGATAACTGTGGGGGTCAGTAGTACCGACTCGGCCCGAAGGCCTATCCCTCGCTGGACGAAAGGTTCCGTGATGTCAATTTCGAGAGATACCCCGTCGATCTTCTGGTTCCGGTGACGCCGTGAGGCGGGTTTCCGACGCTCTCGACCGCCGAACCCTCCTTGCGTCCGTCGGGGCGGCCGCTGGCGCAACGGCGCTCTCTGGATGTTCGCTCCTTGAGCGCGGCGAGGATGCCGATTCCGAGGTCTTGCCCGTGGACGAGGCGCGAGCCCTTGCCGAACGGTTCGCGCCGACGCTGTACTTCGACGCGGCCGAGCGGTGGTTCCCGACGGACCCGCGTCCCTACGTTACCGAGTCTGACGGGGAGACGGCCGTCGACGGCTTCGATGCCCTGAACGGCTACATCGAGGCGGCGAAGCGATCCGACGCGCCGCCCGAACCGACCGTCTTCTACCACGGCCGCCGATACGCCGAGTCGTCGCTGGCCGTCGTCCAGTTTTGGTTCTACTCGGCGTTCGACCAGTTCACGACGAACTTCCACTGGCACGACTGGGAGGTGTTGCACGTGTTCGTCGACACCGACGGCGGCGAGCCACAGCTCTACGTCGCCAGCTCACACTCGGGGAACGTGCCCAACAACGAGTTCCTCGATCCGGACCCCGACCCCAAGCCCCGCCTCCTGTCGGAGCTCGGCTCGCACTCGAGCGCGCTCTCGTTGAACGACGACGCGGACCGCTTCCAGCGGGTGTCTTTCGAAGGCACACTCGCCGACATCACCAACAGCGCAGTGTCGGGCGTCGAGGCCCTCGCGAACCTGCCCGTTGCCTACGGCCTGCCGCGTGACGAGGGATGGCGCCTCCCCTACCTCGTTCCCGAACTCGACGGTGCACCGCTGCCGGAACACGACCGGCTGCCCGCAGTCGATCGTAACGAACTCGTCCCGGAGGAACTGACGGTGAGTTCGTTTTCGGACCTTCTCTCGCCACCCACGGACCTACCCCGGCGCGACACCGGGCTGGTGTTCCGACACGGGTCGACGGTCGGGAATGCCGAGATCGCCTACGATCTCGTTCCTACGAGGGATCTCGAGGACATCGACGACTTCGCCGGCCCCCAGCTGAGCTTCGAGTTCGATGTCCCGCAGTTCGCGGAGGACGCCGTCGCCGGACACATCACGTCGACCGACGCGCCTTGGAACCAGCCACGCTACACGGCGCCCGCCGCGGACATCTCCGATCCGACTCACCGCGATGCACTCGCGTCCCGGTACGACGCGATCGGGGAGCCGGCACCTGTCAACATGATCGTCGCCGGCGTGACACGGGCAGTTGCGGACGAGGAGGCCCCCGCGGAGGAGGGGGTCACGACGGAGGCCTCGGGCGTCGAGTCGGTCGCGCTTGTCGAGAGCGAACCGACTGCTGTCCCCACATTCCAAGGGCGAGCGGTCATCCGGGATATCCCCGAGGGGGACCATCGGCTGACGGTCAACAGCGCCGGCGTTGCACCCCACAGCGAGACGGTGGCGGTGGTGGACGGCGGCGACGAGCCGACGGCCGCGGGCGTCGGCGGCGAGATCCCTCTCGTTGCGCGGGAAGACTCCACAAAGCTCGAAGTCGACGCCGACGGAACCGACGTCGATCTCGAGCGGCTCGCAGTCGAGGACGACTTCGGCGGCCGTCTGTACGACGCGCCGCTGTCGGGACCGGACGCGGTCTACGTGCACGCCGGTGGCGCGTACACGACGGAGGTTGTCGATGCGGACGACGACGTCGGCGCCTTCCGGGTCAACCCCGGCGACGAGTCGGCGGTCCGGATCGACGAGCCACGGACCGGGACGAGCTCGCTCGCTGGTTACATCGCGACTGTGGCGAGGGAGACCGCCGCGGCAGTATCGGCGGTCGGTGACGGCGGCGAGGATACGTCCGGTGGCGGCTCGAATCCGTCCGGGGACTCCGCGCCACCGGGTCTTGCCCGGGCGCTCGAGGCAGTCGCGGCGACGGCCGAGCGCACCACGGAGCGCGCCGCCGCCGGCGACCGCGAGCGCGCCGAACGGCACCTTGAGACCCTCGAAACCCGCCTCCAGAACCTCTCAAACGCCATCCAAAACACGGGTGGCGAGCTTCCGGCCGACCTCAACCGGGCAGTCGAACATCGGTTCGGTCAGATGGATCGGCGGGCGAGCCAGGCACGCGAGGCTAGCAAACTCTGATGGGGCGGCCTATGCCAGGCCGCTCAGAAGGCCAAACCGTATCCTCCCGGGGCACCGCGGGGCGGTATGGACCTCTCCGTTCTCGATCTCTCGCCGGTTCCCGATGGCGGGACGGCCGCAGACGCCTATGCCACCACCGTCGACGTCGCACAGCAGGCGGAACGACTCGGCTACTCGCGCGTTTGGGTGGCCGAGCACCACGGCATGGGCGGCGCCATCGCGGGGACCACGCCGGAGGTGTTGCTCGGCCATCTCGCTGCCGAGACCGACGCGATCAGGATCGGATCGGGGGCCGTCCTTCTCAACCACTACAGCCCGTTCAAAGTCGCCGAGGCATTCGCCGTGCTCGACGGTCTCGCTCCGGGTCGAATCGACGCCGGCCTTGGCCGGGCGAACGGCTCCCCCGCCTCGGACCGCGCCCTCGGTACCGACCGCCACGTCGCGGATCCCGACAAGGATCACGAGGAGAAGATCGAGGCTGTCGTCTCGCACCTCTACGACGACTACCCGCCGGGACACCCCTACGGAGACCTCGAACTGCCCCGATCCGGCGCGGCTGAGCCGGTGCCCTGGGTGCTTGGCTCGAGCCCCTCGAGCGCGGCGATCGCCGGCGACCTCGGCCTCAGATTCTGCTTCGCGGCGTTCATCCGACCTACCTTCGCCGAGGCGGCGTTCGAAACCTACCGGGAGCACTTCCAATCGACGGGACTCGCCGACGGCATCGAGGCTCCCGAGGGGATGATCGCGGTGAACGCCGTCTGCGCGGAGTCCGACGAGGCGGCAGCGAAACAGCGGGCGGTTGCCGAAGCAGTCTACAGGCGAATGGAACGCGGTATCGTGGGCTCCAGACCGGGCGTCGACGAGGCAATCGACGAACTCGGCGGCGTGCCCGAGCCGACGCCAGCCAAACTCGACACCGACGAGTGGCCGCGGGCTCTCTCCGGCAGTCCAGCGACCCTCGACGAGCTGCTCGGGCAACTCGCCGACCGCGTCGGCGTGGACGAGGTGATGATCCACCAGTCGACCGCGAGCGACGAAGCGGTCCGTCGGTCCCACAGGCTGCTGGCCGAGGAATGCGGTCTCGAGCCGCGATGACCGTCTCGGCCTGACGTCCTGGCCGCTGAACGTGAACCGATCGTGGCTCTCACGGGGGGAGCACGGACGGCTAGCCGGCGTCCTCGGTGATAACTCACCCCTGGAAGGACTCGAAGCCGTGCTGAAGGGTGTTGTCGGGCGGGGTCATTTCGATAGCGCCCGCGTGACAGCGTATTCCCGGCTAGCTCCTCGCCGAAACCGAGTGGGCCAATTGGGAAGTCGAACTCCTCGGCCTCGTCTCGGCCGTAGCCCCTCTCACCGAGGAATAGCCGAAACTCCGCCGAGCCGTCCATTTGTGTGGCCCGGCCGTTCTCTTTACTGCCGTTTTCCGGTTGGTCGCCGGCTTCGCCACCATTGGATCACTCTTTGTCCGACCGACCGAGTACCGGCACTCTCACTGGCCCTAAGCCCAGTCCAACCACTCTTTGCAAGTCGCGTGGTCGCATGGCAGCCACCTGCCTGTCTGGCACGGATGCTCCACACTCCAGCCATGGGGTCACCTGACAGGGGGTGCACCAACGAACATGCCATACGTGAAGGGATGCATCCCGGCACTGATACGTCGAGTGCTGCGGCGTTGCGGTGTCCCGGCCGCTAACAGACAAAGCCATCTTCCGTCCGCTTCTCGTGGCTGCTCCTCACAGGCGCTCTCACGGATTAGCCCGGCGCCCCTGCGCCGTTCCGAGTTCCTCGCTTCTCTTGTACCAAGGCATGCGCCGGCCGGGAATTGAACCCGGGCTATGAGCTTGGGAAGCTCATGTCC
>CAYUFG010000007.1:0-4180 GCA_964443815.1 uncultured Halobacteriales archaeon
TCGAGTGACTCGCCCACGTCGAGAGGCGCCGCCTCGGCGTCGGCCGGGGAAGCCGCAAGCGCTTCGAGAAACGCCGCCCGCTCGTCGCCGACGTAATGTATCGGAACGACATAAGTGGGGTCGATCCAATCAGCGGCCATGACCGCCTCGTCGGTCGACAGCTCCGCAATGTTCTTCTCGATCCGCTCGTCCGTCTCAGCCGCGGCGTCGTAGGCCTGGCCCACACCGATGCAGATTGCGTCGGGGTCGTGAAGCTCGCCGACGAGCTGCAGGTCGGAGAATATCGACGTATCGCCCATGTGGTAGACGCTGTGGTCGCCGTCGCTGACGAGGAACGACAGCGGGTGCCCGGAGAGGAGCTCGCCCTCATGCTCCGTGATGGACACGTGGTGGGCCTCGAGGATCCGGATCGAGAGCCCGCCGATGGAAGCCGTCATCCCCCAGACTACCGTCGTGACGAGCTCCGCGGGGACGCCCCTCGCCTCCAGGTAGTGTCCGGCGGCGGGCTCGGTGAGCACGGGAACGTCGTACTCTTTGGCGATGGTTTCAGCGTCGCCGATGTGGTCGTGGGCGGAGTGAGTCACGAGAACCGCGTCGGGGGCTTCGGCCTCGACGACCTCAGCCACGGTCAGATCGTGTTCGTCGTTCCCGGAGATGTAGGGGTCGACGAGGACGGTATCAGAACCGATGGCGATGCTACAGACCGCGTTGCCGTAGTAGGTTACCGATGCTGCCATAGGCACGCCTCCCGCGGCCGGGGCTTAATCATTCGGGCCTGCAGTCACGAGCGGGCGAACGGTTCGCAGTCGCCCGACCGATGGCTTTATTGGCCGAATCGCTGTGGCCCGACCATGTTTCGCGTCGACCCGACGGCCCTCGAGGACTTCGCCACGGCGCTGATCGAAGCCTACGGCGCACCACCCGACGTGGCCGCCGCGGTGGCCGATTCGCTGGTTACGGCAGACCGGAGAGGACACGTCAGTCACGGCACTCGACACCTGGCCGGGAAGTACCGCCGGGAAATCGAGGAAAACCGCATCGACCCCGCCGCAGAGCCGACGGTCGCGGATTCGGGAGCGACCTGGGCTCGACTCGACGGGAACTGGGCCTTCGGTCAACTGGTCGGACGGACCGCCACGGCCGAGGCCGTGGAGCGGGCGGCCGAATACGGCGTCGGCGTCGCGACGCTCAATCGCACTTCGCACATCGGCAGAGTCGGGGAATTTGCGGAGATCGCGGCCGAGTCCGGGATGATATTCACTGCCTTCGTCTGTAACCCCGGCAGCGCTTGGGTCGCGCCGGCGGGCAGCGCCGAGCGGCGTTTCTCGACCAACCCGATCGCCTTCGGGGTCCCAACCTTCGACGCGCTCGACTTCCCATTCGTCATGGACATCGCGACGAGCCAGGTCGCCCACGGGAAGATCCGCGCGGCGGCGGCCCGGGAGGATGACGTCCCCGATACCTGGCTCGTCGACGATGACGGCAGTCCCCTTATAGACCCGGAGCGATTCGAGGACGACGAGGTCGGCGCCTTGCTCCCGCTCGGTGGGCCCTCTGCCGGCTATAAAGGCTTCAATCTGAGTGTCATGAGCGAACTGATGGCCGCGAACCTCTCCGACGGAACCGTCTCCGGCGAAGACGACGTCGTCTGGGGCAACCACGCGGTCTTTACGGCGATTGATCTCGAGCAGTTCACGAGCCGGGAACGGGCCGCCGAACGGGCCGCGGCCATGGCCCGGTACGTCCGCGAGAGCGACTTCTCCGCGGATTACGGGCCGGGAGACGCAGCGAAGGGAGAGGAACTCCTCCTACCAGGGGAGTACGAGCATCGAAGCGATCTGGACCACCGCGAGCACGGCGTCGAGATGTCGGCGGCCGACGCCCGTAGACTGGTCGAGGTTGCCCGCCAACGGGGCGTCGACGAGACCGTCTTCCCGGCACCCCTTCGTGAAATCTGACTCGGCATCCTTTTGGACCGGCGGCGAGCAACGCCGGACATGACGCTTTCCATCGACGACGTCGAGCACGTCACGGTCGTGGGTGCCGGCGAGATGGGGCGGGGCATCGCCGCCGTCTCCGCGCTCGCTGGCTACGAGACGGTCCTACAAGACGTCGACCCCGACCAGCTCGATGCCGCCGAGGAACACGCGGCGTGGAGCTTCGACAAACAGGTGGAGCACGGTGCGGTGACGGATGCGGAGGCCGACGCCGCGCTCGAGCGGTTCACCACCACAGAGTCCCTCGAGAATGCCGTCGCGGACGCCGACGTCGTCACCGAGGCGGGCCCGGAAGTGATGGCGGTCAAGCGTGACATCTTCTCCACCGCCGACGAGCACGCCCCCGGTGACGCGATACTCACGACGAACACGTCCGGCCTGAGTGTGACCGAGATGGCCGAGGCGACCGACCGCCCCGAGCAGGTCGCGGGGACGCACTGGTTCAACCCACCGATGCTGATGGACCTCGTCGAGGTGGTCGAGACGGAGTACTCGACAGCGGCCACCGCCGACTTGTGCGAGTCGCTCGTCGAGTCCTACGGCAAGACGCCGATCCGCTGCAAACGGGACGTGCCGCGGTTCATCGTCAACCGGTGTATGCGGCCCTTCCACGAGGCCGCCGGGTGGGTGCAACACTACCGGGATCACACCTACGAGGAGATCGACTCCGCGTTCAAGTACCGCGAGGGCTTTCCGATGGGGCCCTTCGAGCTGACCGACTACACCGGCGGTATCCAGATCCGCGTCGAGAGCCAGGAGGACCACCTCGAGGAGGACCGGCCCCTCAGTTACGACACGCCGTTCATTCCGCAGATCCACGAGCTGTACGAGCAGGGCCACTACGGCCGGAAGACGGGCAAGGGCTTCTACGACTACAGCGACCAGGACGAACCCGATATCGATCCCGAGGCCGGGGAGGGCTTCGACGTCATGACGGTGTGGGCACCGATCATCAACGAGGCCGCAAAGATGGTCGAACACGACGTCGCCAGCGTCGAAGACGTCGACACTGGCTGTGAACTCGGTGGCAACTGGCCGGTGGGCCCACTCGAGAAGTGCGACGAAGTCGGCGCCGAGGCGGTCGTGCGGTCGCTGGTCGACCTGGCGGGGATGCACGAGCAGATCGAACTGATCGCGGAAGTGCTGCCGTGTGACCTGCTACTCGAGAAGGCGAAAGCCGACGAAACGTTCTACTGACTCACTCGGCCGGTGGCCCGGTGTACTCGTACTTCTCCTCAACGGCTGCCACAATGTCACCGGAGACCGGATTCCGCGCTTCCTCGAGGATTTCGGCGACGAGGCCGCCGGCGCGACTGATCACCGCGAACCCCCGGGCGGCCGAGGGCGGCAGCCCCAAGTCGGAACTGACGGCCGCGATCGCCCCTGTGATATTGACGGGGAGGGCCAGATCGAGGCGCTCCTCGAAGTCCGCCTGAATCGTCCGGAGGTGTTCGCCGTGTGGGCCTGCCAGGCCCTCCTCGTCGGCGAGTTCGAGCAAGCGCTGTGCCCGGGGGTCGACCGGATCGTGAAAGCGGTGGCCGATGCCGGGAAACGGATCGCCGGCCTCTCGGTAGGTATCGACGGCCTCGATTGCGGCACCGTCGGCGTTCTCGGCGGCCTCGACTGCCTGGAGCACCTCCGCACATTCCTTCATCGAGCCGACGAAGTTCGAGCCGACGCCCAGCAGGCCGCTCGCGACGGCACCCTGGAGCGAGGGATCCGATCGGTAAGTCAGTCGGGCTGCCACGGCGTGGGCGGTCATCCCGTGAACCATGAGCGAGTCGAGCATGGCGTTTGCGAGGCGGCGCTCCCCCTCGCTGGGCACCTCGCCGGTCATCAAGAGGAGCACCGTCCCGCCGAAGTCGAGTTCGCCCATGACGTCGTGAGCGAGGTCCTGCCCGCGGACCGTGACGGTAGACGCGTCCCACGTCGACAACTCGGATTCGATCGGTGGCATGACCGGAGGTGGGCGACATCTTCAAATAAAGATTGATGAGCGCCCCTAACTTCATTCGGCGAGAGAATCGCGGCCTTCAGGCCGGGCGGGAATCGCCTCCGTCCGGTCACCCACACTCACGCCCAGCGTCGAGCCGAAATTTCCACGTTCACTCCGCTACAGGCCACCGATTTTCGCGCTGCCGGAGAACAACCGCCGTATGGGGATCGAGTTCACGCGCACCTCC
>CAYUFG010000007.1:4280-15779 GCA_964443815.1 uncultured Halobacteriales archaeon
CGGCGAGGAAAACGTCACCCGAACTGGTCGAAGACCGTTTCGAGATCGTGTGGTTGGTGACCTCCGCGGGTGCCGGCTCGGTCGAGATAGTCGTGGAGGGCCGGCCGGTGCTCGGGGGCCGCACACTGCTCGATTATCAGCTCCGCACGTTCCTCGGGGACGGTCCCCCGGAGGTCGGCGACGCCGTGATCCGTGACGACCACGTCGACGTCGTGCTCGGTGTGGTCGACGTGGGGGACCATCGGGACGATGCGTGAGACGTCTCCACCGGCGGCGGTTGCGGGCAGCGCCGCCACGGCGAGCGGCGAGGCGCGGTTGAAGTCCGCGCTACCACCGATCGCGTTGACGAGGTCCGTTCCGCCGAGGTGAGTCGAGTTGACGTGGCCGTAGACGTCTACATCGAGGGCTCCGTTTACGGCGATCACGCCGAACCGGTCGATCAGCGTCGGGTTGTTCGATATCTCCGTCGGCCGCAGCACGAGTTTGTCCGCGTACCGATCGATGTCATCAAGGAGCGCGTCGAGTCCCTCGGCTGTCAACGAGAGCGACGTCGCGCTCGCGCCAGTGAAGTGCTCCAGGTCCAGCAGGTCGAGGATGCCGTCCTGGACGATCTCTCCGAAGTACGTCAGCTCCCGGTCGCCGACGTCGAGGTCTTCGAGCGCGGAGAGCAACGCGTTACCGATGTTCCCGACGCCGCACTCGAAGTTCAGCGCGTCGGCGAAGATCGGATTGCGCGCCATCTCCGCCTGGACGAAGTCGACGAAATTGTCGGCGATGGCTTCATCGGCCGGGCCCAATTCCCGCAGCGTGTACGGAGAGTCCGGGCGGTCGGTGCGCACGACGGCATCTAATTTCTCCGGATCGAACCGAACGAACGGCGAGCCGATGCGACCCGTCGGTTCGCGAAGCGGGATCGGCTCGCGCGTCGGTGGGTCCGACAGCGTGAAGACGTCGTGGAGGTGCTGCAGCGCGAGGGGTTGGGCCTCGTTCACTTCGACGACTACTCGGTCAGCGTGCTCAACGTACGTCGGCGTGTGGCCAACGGCAGTGGTGGGAAGGAGCCAGTCCTCGCCGACCGCGATCGCTTCGACAACCGCAACTCCGCGGTCGACCCAGCCGCCGAAGCGGACGTCGTCACTGAACCCGCCGTACTGGCGGCCCTGGAAGGCAACTCGGCCCTCGTTGATCGCGTCCCGCATCGTGGCGTTGGCCTGGCCGGGGAAACGCCGGGCGATGGCGTCGGCATCGACGAGGGCGACATCGATCTCGTCGCCGACGCCACCACCAGTGACGACCGTCAGATCGAGGTCTCGGTCGGCGTCCGTGAGGGCGAGTGGGACCGCCTTCGGGTAGCCGACGCCGCCGAAGCCGGACACGAGCAGCGTCGCGTCAGTGTCGATCGAGGCCGCGACGTCATCAGCATCGCCGACGGGAAGATCGCCGATGATGCGATCCGTGACGGGTAGCTCCATGGCTGAGGGATTTTGCGTACCGCGGTAAAGGTCTACTGCGTGGGGGAGGCGGTCTTCGCGGGTGTTGCGGTCCCTCGTTGTATCCGGCGGCCCCGATCGTGGGTCACAAAGACTAAGCGAGCACGTGGTATCGGGTCCCAAACGAGAGCCACCAATGAGTTTCGACGCCATCGTCACCGGCGACTCGATCATCACCCAGCGCATCCGCATCTGCGATGACGAAGACTTCCGGTCCGTCGTGGAACTGCTTCGTGACGCGGACGTGTCTCACACCCACTTCGAGACGATCTGTCACGACTACGACGGCCCCGAAGTATATCCCGCGGCCGAGGGCGGCGGCAACTGGCTGCGGTCGCCGCCTTTCGTGGCCGAGGAGTTCACCTGGGCCGGGTTCGACATCGCCTCTCACGCCGGCAACCACGCAAACGACTACTCCTACGGCGGGCTTCGGTCGACATGGGCGGCGGCCGAGGCGGCGGGGCTTCCACTGGCGGGCACGGGCGAGAACCTGGCCGACGCCCGCGCCCCGGTGTTCACAGACACCGAAGCCGGCCGCGTCGCCCTCGTCTCGATGTCGCCGTCGCTCCAGCGATGGGCCCGGGCCGGAGAACAGCGCAAAGACGTGACGGGACGCCCAGGTTCGAACCCGCTGCGGTACCACTGGGCGGCCGGCCCCGACAGGTTCGACCAGATCGTCGACCTCGCGACCGAGTTCGGCATGTGGGCCACGCGGATCGAGGACGACAGGCTCTACCTCAACCCCCCGGGCATCCACAACACCATAACCCGAATCGACGAGAGTGACGAGCCGGGCATCCGCCAGCAGGTCCACGAGCGCGACGCTAAAGGGAACCTCGACGCCATCCAGGGAGCCTCGATGCAGGCAGACTTGGTCATCGCGCACGTCCACACTCACGAACACGACCCGGGCTCGGACGTCTCGAAGCCACCCGCGTGGATCGAGGCCTTCTCGAGAAACTGCGTCGAGGCGGGCGCGGACGTGGTCGTTTGCCAGGGGAGTCACACGCCGGCTCGCGGGCTCGAGGTGTACGAGGGCGCGCCCATCTTTTACGACCCCGGCGACCTGTTCTTCCAGAGCGACTCGGTGACGCGTATCCCAGCGGAGTTCTACTACCGCCACGGGCACGATCTCGACGAACGGCCGCTCGAGGCGACACCGCAACAGGCCTTCGCCGCCCGCGGCCTCGTCTACCCCTGGGGCCAGTCCGTCACCGAGAGCGAGCAGGACCGGGAGTCGTTCGGGAAGGGTGACAACCTCCTGGCCCCGGAGGGCGGGTTTTTCGTGGGACCCGGCAGCTTCGTGCCCGAGTGCCGGTTCACCGACGATTTCGAACTCGAGGCGGTCGAGATCCACCCCGTCGGCTGGATCGAGAAACCGAAGTCGGTGTCGGGTGTGCCGGCGCGTGCACACGGGGAGGAGGCGGCCGAAATCGTCGACTGGGTCGCCAAGTGTTCCGACCCGTACGGCACCGATATCGACCTCGAGGACGACACCGGCATCGTCGCCGTCTGACCGCCGCCGGGCGGTCCGATGGTTATAGGTAGGGCGTCGGCGAACGCGCGGCCATGACACTCCCCCTCGATGACCTGGATGTCCTGGAACTCGCAGAAGCCGCCGCGGGGCCGCTCACGACGATGCTCTTCGCGGACTTCGGCGCCGAGGTCGTCAAGGTCGAACGGCCTGGGACCGGCGACATCCTCCGCCAGTACGAGCCCAAACAGGACGGCGTCGCGGGGTACTACCTGTGGGCGAACCGCAACAAGCGGGGCATCTCCGTCGACATGTCCACCGAGCGGGGACGCGAGATCGTGCTCGACCTGGCGGCGAAGGCCGACGTGATCCTCGAGAACTACCGGCCGGGCGTCGTCGACGATCTCGGCGTCGGGTACGACGACGTTCGCGAGGTCAACGAGGACGTCATCTACTGCCATGTCTCCGGCTTCGGACAGTCGGGGCCCTACCGGGACCGCAAAGCCATCGACCACTCCGTCCAGGGCGAGGCGGGCGTCATGAGCGTCACCGGCTTCCCCGAGCGGCCGGCGAAGGCCGGATTCGTCTACACAGATATTACGACGGCGCTGTACAACGCCTTCGCCCTACTCTCGGCCGTCGAATACAGGCGGAAGACCGGCGAGGGCCAGGAGATGGACATGCCCATGTGGGACGTCCAGCTACTCAACCTCGGCTTGCACGGGTACCGCTACCTCATGAACGACGAGGTTTCCGAGCGGATGGGGACGAAGTATCCCGCCGTGGTTCCGTACCAGGCGTTCGAAACGAAGGACGGCGAGTGGGTCAACGTCTGCGCGATCACACCCCGACACTGGAAGGAGTACTGCGAGAAAGTCATCGACCGCCCGGACCTGATCGACCACCCCAAGTACGAGACGAATCAACTCCGAATCGAACACCGTGCCGAGCTCGAGCCGATACTCGAGGCGGAGATGCGCCAGCTCACGAGGGACGAGGCCATGGACGCCCTCTGGGACACCGGGATCCCCTCCTCGCCGGTTAACTCCGTCGACGAGGTGATCGAGCACCCCCAGACCGAGCATCGCGACCTGATCACGACGGCCGACCACGCGAAACTCGGCGAGATAGACATGATCGGCTTCCCTGGACAGATGGACGCCATCGACCAGGAAATCCGCCAGGCCCCGCCCGTCCACGGCGAGCACACCGAAGCGGTGCTCGAGGAACTTGGCTACGACGACGCGGAGATCGAGGCGTTCCTCGGTGAGGGTGTCGTCGAGGGTTACGACGGATGACGGCCGCGGACCATCACATTCCGGATGCCGACGACACCGTCCACGTCGGTTACTTCGATAACGACCTCGACCCCGTCGCGTCGGTCTCACCCGGTGACGTTGTCGAATTCGAGTGTCGCGACGCTCCCGACGGCTACTTCGATCGCGACTCGACCGCGGCGGACCTCGCTGACAAGCCCAACACGGGTCATCCACTGACCGGCCCGATTCGGGTAAAAGGGGCGACCGCCGGCGATGTCCTCGAGATCGAACTACTCGACGTCGAGCACCACGGCTGGGGCGTAAGTTACTTCTACCCGAGCGACGCCGGCAAAGGACTCCTCCCGGATGACTTCGACGAGCCGGGCTTTCACTTCTGGGAGCTCGAAGGCAACGTCGGCCACTTCGTGAACGGCATCGAGGTGCCCCTCGACCCGTTCCCGGGGGTCGTCGGCATCGCGCCCGCTGACGATGGCCGGCACAGCACGACGCCCCCGCGGCGTGTCGGCGGAAACCTGGACTGCAAACACCTCACTGCCGACTCGACGCTGTACCTGCCGGTCGAGGTCGACGGCGCGCTGGCCTCGATCGGTGACGGCCACGCCGCCCAGGGGGATGGCGAGGTATGCGTCACGGGCATCGAGGCACCCACGACGGTCACCGCTAGGTTCGATGTTCGGCGGGATATAGAACTCGACCAGCCACAGTTCGAAACGACAGCCCCGCTGACGGCCGGGGACCTGACCGGCGACTATTACGGGACCACTGGTATCGCTGACGACCTCATGGACGCCACGAAGCTCGCGGTTCGGCACATGATCGACCACCTCCACGCCGAGCGGGGGCTCACTCGTGCCGAGGCATACATCCTCTGCTCGACCGCGGTCGACTTGAAACTGACCGAGGTGGTGAACGCGCCGAACTGGACTGTCTCCGCGTACCTGCCGGAGACTGTCTTTCCGGCGTAGCACAACGCTCAACAGACGCCGGCGAGACGGTCGTCCATGAGTCTCTCCGCGGCCGAAGAGCGTGCGTTCCTCGAGTCCCACGACAAGTGTTACCTCGCGACCGTCTCCGAGAATGGCTGGCCTCACGTCGTCCCGCTAGCCTACACGACGGTGCCGGACGATGAGTGTCTCTACATCCTGACCCACCCCGACCAGCGCAAGAGTCGGAACGTCTTCCATGACAATAGAGTCGGCCTTCTCGTGGAAGAGGGCCGGGCCTACCTGGATTTGAAGGGTGTGTTCGTCCACGGTTACGCCTCGCTGGTTCGGGACACCGACCGCTACCCCGACCTCGAGTCCCACTGGGAGGACGGTTTCTACGACGGACAGATTCCGGACGTCGTGAAGAAGGTGTACAGCACTCGGGACAACTGGCTCTGGTTCGCCGTCGATCCGGTTCACACCGTCAGCTGGGACAACTCGGTCATCGACCCGGAGCGGCTTGCCGACCGGGATCTCCCCGAAGGTTCACCATTCACGTACGACCTGCCTGGGGACGCCGGCGCGGCCGAACCTGAGTGACGTTTCTGTCTCGGCAGGTCTGTCACTCGACCAGAACGTATTTTTCGGAGCCGGGAGACTATCGAGAACATGAGAGACGTTCTTGTGCCAATCGACTTGGATGACGACCGATCGCAGACCCAGGCGGACACGGTCGTCGACCTGTTCGACGCCGATTCGACCGTCGCGCATCTGTTCCACGACTTCACCGATAACCCCGAAGGTGCTTCGGTCTCACAGGTCGGCGCCGTCAAACACGCCGCTGCCGCGCTCGAGAACGCCGGCTTCGAGGTGTCCTACCACGAAACCAGCGGCGATCCCGCGGAGACGATCATCGAGACGGCCGACGAACTCGAGGTCGACGCCATCGTCGTGGCCGGCCGGAAGCGGTCGCCGGCGGGCAAGGCCCTGTTCGGTAGCGTCTCCCAGTCGGTGATCCTCGGGTCGGATCGACCGGTCATCGTCTGCGGGGAGTCCCCGGGGAACTGAGGCCGCCATCACTCCGCTGAAGGAGCCATCGTACAGACGGTCTGCTGACCCGTCAGGCTCCACCAGCGTCTCACCGGACATGACCTCGTGGCGTGCACCGAGCGTGCCGACGGACCCCAAATTATCGGCCAGCGGGGACAGGTTTTCACGAACGCTTATTGTGACGCTCTCGGACCTGCCGGCATGGTCGACATAGACCTGGAGAACTTCCTGCCACAGCGCGGGTTCAAGATCGACATCGAGGCCACGCCGACGAACACGGAAATCGGCCAAACGGGCGACTCGAGCGCGGGCGGCAGCCGCCGATTGATCCAGACGAACACGATGACTGTGATGCACCTCCACGGTGAGGAGGGCGAGGGCATTCCCTGGCATACGCACACGCCGACGATGGACCAGTTCATCGTTCCAACAAAAGGGAGAGTGAAATTTTGGTTCAAGGATAATGACGGCGAGACCCACGAGGCGGAGGTCGGTGAGGGGGAGTCCTTTTACCTCCCACCTGGCGCCCATAACAAGGACGAGATCGTCGAGGGACCCGCGGAGTTCCTGCTGTTCCAGCCTCGAGTGGGCGTCAACCGACTTGACTTCTTCATCGAGGGGTCGACGGGGACCTTCGACGACGACGCGCTGTACGACCCACACGATCTGCCACACGTTGCCCTCGAATACGACAACCTCCGCGGGACTGTGATCGACAAGAAAGACGAGGCGGTGACCGAGGTGTAGCGACGAAGCTGAATAGTCAGACCACCTCGATCCGGCCGACGCTCGACGGGAGCCGACCGACGGTCTCGTAGGATCCCTCGTCGGTTCGTCGAAAGATCAGCCCGTCGACGTCCCCGCGGGGGTCCGGGATGTCGAACAGCCCCGAGCCACAGAGTACATCGCCATTGGCCGCGACGGCCCAGTCCTCGACGACCTGATGGGGTTCGCCGGGGAAGGATACGCGCTCGAACGACCGGCCGAAGTCCGTCGACTCGAAAAGCGCCGCCTCGTGTTCGTCCTCGTCCCACGCCGGTGGGGCGCCGATCGCGCCGCTGAAGAACACGGTTCCGTCGTGGGTGAACACGCGCCGGATGTAGGAGTAGTCGTTACCGGGATCGAGCCTCCGCCACGTCTCGCCGGCGTCGGTCGTCCGGTACAAGCCGCCCCAGCCGGTGGCATGACCGAGCCCGGTCTCCAGGCCCACGTGTTCGAGGTCCAGGTCGAAGTATCCCGTCGCCGCCAGCCAGCAGTCCGCAGTCAACGGGAGAACCTGGTGAACGTCGTCCTCGGGAATGGCGTCTCGGCGGTCGACCCAGGTCTCACCACCGTCGTCGCTGAGGTGGACTCCCCCCACCTCGACGCCGACAACCAGTCTGTCCGGTCGCGTAGGCGGCGTATCTATCGTCCGAATTCGCGCGCGCTTTGGATCCTCGGGTGACTCCCACTGCGCGGAGGAGGGGAGATCCCTGAAGCCGTCGAGTTCGTGCCAGGATCCACCGTTGTCGAAGGATCGATGAATCGCCGGGAAGTTCGTTCCCGCGTACAGAGTCCCATCGGGTGCGGCGTGAACCGCGAAGACGACGCTGTCGCCATCGAACCAGTACCGCTCACCTTTCGGCACGTCGAGGGGCTCCCAGGTGGACCCGTCGTCCGTCGATCGGTAGGCGCCGTCGCTCGTCGCGATGAAGACGCCCTCCGCGTGGTCGAGGTCAGCGACCTGAGTGACGCGGCCACAATCCAGAATCCGGTCGGCATCGTCGATCCCGAAGGGGTACGAATCCGCTCGGAACAGGCCGTCGTCCGTCCCCATGAGTAGTGCCATGGTTGGCGGGACAAGGCCTGGGACCCCCAAAGAAATACTGGCGGGGCCCTCCTGGACGTCAGATCACGCCGTCGTCCGCGAGCTCGCGAATTTCGTCGCGCGTCAGCCCCAGGCGGCCGTAGACCGCCTCGTTCGAGTCACCTTCCGCCTCCGCCGGCCGGATCTCCGGATCGTCAGACGCGTGGAGCTTCATCGGCAGGCCCGGAACACGCACCTCGCCGATGGTGGGGTGGTCGATCTCGTTGACCATGTCTCGGTACTCGAGATGGGGGTCGAACAGCACCTCGTCGCGCTCCTGAACGGGCGCCGTCGGAACGCCCGCATCGAGCAACAGGTCGACGATTTCGTCACGATCCCGTTCGATCGTCCATGACTCCACCATGTCGTCGATCTCCTCCATCTTGTTCGAGCGGAGTTCGTGGGTCGCGTAGTCGGGATCGTCCACGAGGTCCTCCCGGCCAAGGATCGGTGCGAGTCGGTCCCAGTGGCGGTTCGACGCGCAGATGATCGCCACCCACCCGTCCGCCGCCTCGTAGACGTTGTACGGCGCGAGTGCGAGGCCGCTGTGATGGTTGCCCGTCCGCGGAGGTGCCTCTGGGGTCCGGTAGTGCGCGCCCATTGGCGACATCAGCGTCGGGTAGACCGCGTCCATCATGCTCACCTCGACGAACTGTCCCTCCCCCGTGCGCTCGCGCTGGTAGAGCGCCGAGACGATACCACCGAAGAGGTGGATCCCACCCATGAAGTCACCCACCTGCACGCCCGTCTTCACGGGTGGATTATCCGGGAATCCCGTCGTGTGCATGACGCCGGTCATCGCCTGGACGGTGAGATCCATCGCCGGATAGTCCGTGTAGGGCCCCGACTCGCCGTAGCCGCTCCCGTGGGCGTAGATGAGTTCGGGATTGAGTTCTGCCAGCGTCTCGTAGCCGAGACCGAGATCCTCCATCGCGCCAACGCGGTAGTTCTCGACAAGCACGTCGGCCTCCGCGACGAGATCCTTGAATAGTTCCTTACCCCTGTCTGTTTTGAGGTTGAGCGTGACACTGTCTTTGGAGGAATTCAGCATACACGTCTCTGGGGTAAAGCTCCCACCGTCGTCCCGGAAGCGGAGGTTTTCACCCTCCGGTGGTTCCACCTTCACCACATCAGCGCCGAGATAGGAGAGCATGAGCGAGCAGTAGGGCCCATTGTAGATCTGGGCCAGCGATACCACGTCAATATCGTCGAGGGCACGCATATGCTACCCCCCTACCGTCCCGGGCCACAAATCCCTTTCTCGACGGCCCGTTCGGGGGACGGGAAACGCTTTTGGGCGAGGCTGCCGTCGGCCCGCTCATGACAAGATCATTAGACGACATCGTCATAACGTGCGCGCTGACGGGCGCGATCCACACACCGTCGATGTCCGAGCACCTGCCGGTCACACCCGAGGAAATCATCGAAGAGGGAATCGCGGCGGCCGAGGCCGGAGCGAGCATCATCCACGTCCACGTGCGCGACCCGGAAACCGGCGAACCCATCAGCGACGTTGACCTCTTTCGGCAGGTCGTCGGTGGGATCCAGGCTGAAACCGATGCAATCGTTCAACCGACGACCGGCGGCGGGATGAACATGAGCGTCGAGGAGCGCATGCGCACGATTCCAGCCATCGAGCCCGAGATGGCCTCCTGCAACATGGGCAGCATGAATTTCGGCCTCTACCCCATGGCGGAGGCGATGGACGAGTTCGATCACGAGTGGGAATCGGACTACCTCGAGGGCACCTGGGACCACATCTTCCCGAACACCTTCGAATCGCTGAAGACTGCCCTCGAGCTGTTCGACGCGCACGATACGATGCCGGAACTGGAGTGTTACGACGTGGGCATGCTTCACAACGCGAAGCACTTCTACGACCGGGGCCTGCTTGAGCCGCCCATCCACATAACGTTCGTCATGGGTATCCACGGCGGCATCGGCGCGGACACGTCGCACCTCCAGCACATGGCCGAGACCGCCGACCGGCTGTTCGGCGACGATGCCTCCTGGAGCGTGCTCGGCGCAGGTCGCAACCAGTTCCCCCTCGCCACCCAGGCGGCGAACATGGGCGGGAACGCCCGCGTCGGGCTCGAGGACAACCTCTACCTCGAACGCGGCGAACTCGCGACGAGCAACGCCGAGCAGGTCGAGAAGATGGTCGACCTCGCTTGGGAGGTCACCGGTCGCAAACCCGCCTCCCCCGACCAGGTCCGCGACTTCCTCGACCTGAAAGGCCAGCAGGGCGTCGACGTCTAACGATAGCTCTCCTCGAGTCCCCGTACGAGCGTTGTGGTAATTCGGTTTGCTGGCACATCAATTCCCTCCGCCTCGGCCATCTCGACGAGCGCGCCGTTGATCTCGTCGATTTCGGTCTTCCGCTCCGCCCAGATGTCCTGTAGGGTGCTCGAGTAGTGGTCGGTGCCCCGACAGATGTCGATCACGCCCTCGGCGTGGTTACGATCCGGGAGGTCGACGCCCCGGGCTTCGGCGACCGCGACCGCCTCGTTGACGAGTTGGCGCATCAGGTCTCGCCGGTCGGCGTCGGCGACCACCGCCTCGTTTGTCAGGCGTGTGAGCGCAGCCATCGGCTTGATACCGATGCTCAACAGCTGCTTCTCCCAAATGACCCGCACCGGATCGTCGACGACCTTCGCTGGGAGGTTAGCAGACTCAAGTGCGGTCGCAACCTCGTCTGCAGTTGCCGCATCATCCCCACCGAACGTCGATGGCCCGCCTGCCGTCTGCGTGATTCGGCCGGGTTCCTCAAGAACCGCTCCCTGGTAAGTCGTGCCGGCCAGTGCACGGTCTCGGCCCACGGCCGCACATAGGATCTCGTAGTGGCGGAGGCCATTCTGGAGGGAGAGAACGGCGGTCTCCGGGCCGATGCACCCGCGGTGTTGGTCCAGAGCGGCCTCGGTGACGTGGGCCTTGACGAACACGATCGCCAGATCCACGGGACCGACGCTGTCCGCGTCAGTCGTCGCCCGGACGGGGAGCTCGATCGAAGGGTCGCCCTCTACCTCGCTCTCGATCCGGAGGCCCCGGTCGTTGATGGCGTCGACGTACTCCTGTCGGTGGTGGACGAGCGCAACGTCGTGTCCGGCGTCGGCGATTCGGCCGCCGTAGAGGCATCCGAGTGCTCCCGCCCCGATGACAGCTACCTCCACGATATCATCACCTGCCCGCGTGTACGCATGGACGTCAATCCGGTAGGGTGCGTAAAAAGTTCGTGGAGACCGATGTCGGCCACCTCCTCCACTGGCGCCTCCAGATCGCCGAAGCCGGTGACCACAGCGGGGAGGCAACCGACCCATCTCGGTAGCGTCCTCATATCCAAACAGGACGGAACATGGGGTATGGGATCATCCATGACTTGCCCGCTGGGGAGCAGATCAGTCGCCCGCAGGTGCCGACTGTGAACGCTGACGCG
>CAYUFG010000007.1:15879-35491 GCA_964443815.1 uncultured Halobacteriales archaeon
GCCCGCTGGGGAGCAGATCAGTCGCCCGCAGGTGCCGACTGTGAACGCTGACGCGGAGACGATGTTTCCCGTCGAGACACGAGCATTCCGGCGATTGGACTCGAGATGATATCGGAGGCCACGGCATCGCGGAACAACCGGGAGCCGGACGGTAAGACCCCCATTGACATCCTCCCACGACCGAAGTCGTCGGCTTCCGCTTTGGATGTGTCATCGAGAAGAAAGGCGGGGTCAGTCGACCGACTCGACTGCTGCCGCAACCCTTAGCAGGTCAGCATCGCCGTGGCGAGGACCGGCGAGGTGGAGGCCCACGGGAAGCTCGTCGACTGATCCGCCCGGCACCGTGACGGCTGGGCCCCCTGTAACGCTCGCCGGCCGGACGTTCTGGCCGTAGTCGAAGGCCGGCGGGGAGTCTTCGAGGGGCGTCGCAACCGTTGGCATCGTCGGCGTCACGAGCGCGTCGACGTCCGAGAGGGCAGTCTCGAACGAGTCTTGCAGGACCTCCCGAGCAGCCATCGCTGTCCGATAGAGGGCGCCACCATCGTCTTCCAAGAGCGCCGCGCCCGCGACTACCTTCGCTTTGAGTTCCGTGTTGAGGCGGCGGCCGCGAGCGTCGCGCCGCACGGTGAAGTCGGCGGGGAGGGATCGACGCGAGCGCTCGTCGCGGTTCTCGTGGGTGCCATTGCCCCAGTACATCGCATTCGACACGAGCGAGAGGGTGTTCTTGACGGGCGTCGCGTGTTCGACGTGATCGACCTCGATGTCCACCAGCGTCGCACCGGTGTCCGCGACCGCGTCGAGTCGTTTGTGTATCTGCTGTGCGACGCGGTGGGTAGTGTTGCCATCGAAGCCGTGATCGAGGATCCCGAGCGTCAACGACGATGGGTCGATCGCCGAGTGGACGGCGGCTGTCGCGTCGCCGGGCGCGTACTCGCCTGCCCAGTCAGCGCGGACGGTGAGCGGTTCGATTTCGATCGGGCCGGCGATAGCATCGAACACCGCCGCCGCTTCGGAAACAGTCTCAGTGATCGGCCCGATACAGTCAAACAGCGGCGTGTTCTCGAACATGCCGAGGGATGGGACCAGCCCAGCCGTGGGCTTGTAGCCAACGAGACCACAGTAGGCAGCGGGGATGCGAACGGACCCGCCGGTGTCCGAGCCAAGCGCGACATCGACCCGGTCCTCGAGGACGGCTACGGCACTACCGCCGGAGGAGCCGCCGGCCGTCCGATCGGTGTCGTGGGGATTGCGTACGGGCCCGAACAGCCCGTTGGTTCCCTGCCCGACGTTGCCGAAGGCATCGAGGTTCGTCTTCGCCGCGACGGTCGCGCCGGCGTCAAGGAGCCGCTCCACGACGACGGCGTCCTCGTCGGGAACGTAGCCGTCCATGACCGGTGAGGCACAGGTCATTGGCACGCCCGCGACCGCGATGTTGTCCTTGAGACCGATACTCACGCCGGCGAGTTCGTCGTCTGCGCCGTCCGGTGGCGGGACCTCGCAGGCGGTGACGACGGCGTTGTACTCGTCAGGGGATGGGCGCCACCACTCGCGGTTCCCGGTGACGGCCGCGGTTCGGTCTGTCGGGACGTGCCGGACGGCCTCGAGATCACCAAGGCCGTCGTTGACGAGGTCGACCAGCTCGCCGAGTTCGGAGTCGGCAACGGGGAGGTTGTACTGCTCCGCTAGGGCGGCCACGTCGGCCTGGGTGAGATCGTGCATGGCCGGCATCCGGCGTGTCCCACCATTACCCTTTGGGGTCGCCCGGCCCCGGCATTCGACTGGTTGTCGGCGGAGAGGCACGACGCCCAAGCCGAAGTCGGCAAAGTCCCCGACCACAACCGTCATTTTTGGCCGCCCTGATGGGCGAGTATGAGCGACTACGATGTGGCCGTCGTCGGCGGTGGCTGTGTCGGTTGTTCCGTCGCCTACCACCTGGCGACCGAGACCGCCCTCGACGTCTGCGTGATCGAGAAGGAACACCACCTCGCGGAGCACCAGAGCGGACGGAACTCCGGCGTCCTCCATCCCGGTTTCAATTATCCACCGGGGTCGTTGAAGGCGCAATTCGCGACGGAAGGCACGAGCCGGATGAAGGCCTACTGCCGCGAGAATGACATCCCCCTGGAGGAACTGGGCGTGCTCGTCGTGGCGACGAACCGCGAGGAGCGTCGCCGGCTGCCCGACATCCAGGAACGAGCGACCGAGAACGGCGTCAAAACGGAGATCCTCCACGATCGCGAGGCAATCCGCGAGCACGAACCCCACGCGGCGGGCGAGGCGGCGCTGTACTGCCCGGAGGCCGCCTCCGTCGACTCCCAGCAGTACGTCTACCAGCTGGCCCGCGACGCGGCCGACGCCGGCGTGGACTTCTTTACCGGCTACGAAGTCGACCAGGTTACCCACCTCGGGGAGACGATGCACCTCGACACCTCGAACGGGGATATCTCGGCGTCGTACTTCGTGAACGCGGCCGGGCTCCACGCCGACACTCTGGCCCACCAGCTCGGCGTCGGCGAGGAGTACCAGATCGTTCCCTTCCGGGGGGAGTACTACGAACTCGTCCCCGAGAAGCGCGAGCTCTGCCAGACGATGATCTACCCGACGCCCGACCCGGATTTACCGTTCCTCGGCGTGCACTACACACGCCGGACGGACGATAAAGTCATCATCGGGCCCAACGCCGTCCTCGCCTTCGGCCGCGAGGCCTACAAGAACACCCAGATCGACCTCCGTGAACTCGCCGGCACACTCGGCTACGAGGGCTTTTGGAAGCTCGTCGCCTCGCCAACGATGATCAAGGTCGCGATTTCAGAGCTCAACAAGTCCTACCGAAAGTCCGCGTTCGTCGACGCCGCCCGGAAGCTCGTCCCCGAGGTCGAAGTCGACGACTTCAACAAGAGCTATGCCGGCATCCGCGCCCAAATGGTCCACGAGGACGGCGAACTCGTGATGGAGCCGTTATTCGAACACGGC
This sequence comes from uncultured Halobacteriales archaeon, assembly GCA_964443815.1. Classification (GTDB taxonomy): domain Archaea; phylum Halobacteriota; class Halobacteria; order Halobacteriales; family Haloarculaceae; genus CAYLJD01. Next base: position 18,853 of record CAYUFG010000007.1, read on the forward strand.
GATCGGTCGACGCACGTCCTGAATGCGGTCTCCCCAGGGCTAACGTCCTCGCTGCCGTTCGGAGAGCACGTCGCCGAGTCTGTCGACGAGCGGTTCTAAGTTGGGGCCGAGAATGAGGAATCCGACGCCGATCGCTGATTCAGTAATCGGGTAGGCCTGGAGGTCTCACTCCGCCCGCCACTCGGGCTCGCGGTCCTCGCGGAAGGCCTCGACGCCCTCGACGGCGTCCTCGGTCTCGAATAGGTGTCGACTGAACGACTCCTCGAGTCGAATTCCATCGGCCAGTGACATGTTACGCCCGCGGACGGCGAGTTCTTTAATCGCCTGGACCGCGAGCGGTGCGCTCGAGACCAGACGCTCAGCGTACTCGTGGGCCGTCTCTAATGATTCGCCCGCGTCGACGACCTCGTTGACGAGCCCCCACTTGTGGGCCTCGTCGGCAGACACGTGATCCCCGGTCAGGAGCATCTCCATCGCGATCGGGTACGGTAATTGACGGATCGTGCGCTGTGTCCCGCCGTTGCCCGGGAGGATGCCTCGCTTGACTTCCGAGAGGCCGAACTGGGCGTCCGCCCCAGCGATGCGGATATCGGTCGCAAGGAGCATCGTCATCCCACCGGCGAGGCAGTACCCGTCGACGGCGGCGATGATCGGCTTCCACACCTCGAGGCCGTTGTTGAGTATCATTTCGTCCTGGGTCTTCCAAAAGTCGTCCCAGCCGAGTTCGCCCGGGGTGATCGTTTCCTCGAGGTCCGCACCCGCCGTGAAGGCCCGGTCTCCGGCGCCGGTAACGATGCCAACCCAGACGTCGGCGTCGTCGCGGATCCGCATCCACGCCTCCGACAGCGCGGCGTAGGTCTCTGGATCCATCGCGTTGAGTTTGTCCGGCCGGTTCAGCGTGACCGTCGCGACGTGATCGTCGACATCGTACAACACCTTGTCCGTGTTCGGGAGGATCTCATCGGACATACCTGGAGGTCTGACGCCGCTCCCATAGAGGTTCGGTTTCCACTGAGGATGGACGGACGACGGCGGGAATAGGTGGGTTTTTGCCCGTGGGCCACTCCCTCACGGTCATGGAGTTTGGGCTGTCAGATGAACACCGGATGATCCGGGACACCGTCCGGAAATTCCGCGATAACGAGATGTTGCCGCTGATTGACGATCTCGATCCGGAGGCCACGCACCTGCCGAAAAAGCAGGAGGAGAAACTCCGGGCGAAGGCCAAGGAACAGGGCCTCTGGGCCATGGGTATCCCCGAGGAGTATGGCGGCGGTGGGCTCGACGTCCTCGGACGGGTCATCGTCGCCGAGGAACTCGTCCAGCACCGGCTCGGGCTGTACAACATGGGGCTCAACGGCGTCGAAATCGAACCCGGCGTCGAAGTGGGCTCGCCGGAGTACTACCTCGAGACGGCCGACGACTACCACATGGAGGAGTTCATCCAACCGGCGATCGAGGGAGAGAAATCCGGCTCGTTCGCCCTCACGGAGCCAGCGGGCGGGTCGGACCCCTCGAACATGCAGACTCGCGCCGTCAAGGACGGCGACGGGTGGGTCCTCAACGGTGAGAAACGCTGGATAACGAGCGCTGGGTATGCCGACTTCGCCGTCGTCTTCGCCCGCGCAATCGTCGACGGCGAGGACGAGGGCATCACCGCGTTCATGGTCGACACGGACACCGGAGGGTGGAACATCCACAGCCGGATCGACGTGATCCGCCCGAAGGACCCCTTCGAGATCCACATGGACGACATGCGGGTGCCCGACCGCGCGATGTTCGGTGGCCTCGGCGAGGGCTTCGAACTGGCCGCGAGCGGTGTGCGAACCAGCCGAATCTTGTACTCGGCCGCCCACCTCGGAATCGCCCGAAAGGCCCTCGAAATGGCGCTCGAGTACGCCAAGCAACGAGAGACGTTTGGCAAACCGCTCTCGGAACGGCAGTCCATCCGCTGGATGATCGCCGACTCCGCGACCCAGATCCACACCGCCCGTCTCGCAGTGTACGACTGTGCCTGGAAGGCCGACAACGACATCGACGTCCGGCACGAGGCGTCGATGGTCAAACTCCACTCCTCGGAGATGCTCCACGACGTCCTCGACCGCGCGATCCAGATCCACGGCGGCATGGGTGTCGCCAAGGACCTGCCACTGGAGCGCTGGTACCGGGAGGGCCGCATCCGCCGCATTGGCGAGGGCCCCTCTGAGATTCAGCGGCGCACCCTCGCACGGAACCTCGTGAAGGGCTACGAACCGATCGACCTGCTGGAGAAGATCTGACCATGAGCGATACAGAGTTCACCACCGTCACCGAACCGAAGTCGAACCGCCCGCCCGAAGAGATCGGCCGCCAGATCGTCCGCTTGCTGAACCGTCACGACGAGGTCCGTGTCGTCTCGGCAGAGTCCGACTGGGACGTCGAAATCCAGGTCCCCGAGTAGCGCGTCGGCGGGCTTTTTACCGGGCGAGAGCGACCCACCAGCAATGACCACAGACGACCTCTCCTTCGGGACGATTGGTCCCCAGCAGCCACCCGCAGACCGGTTCGCGAACTCGGTGGAGCGCATCGCCCAGAAGGGGTGGGACACCATCTGGTGGCCCGATCACTACATGGGGTGGTATCCAAATTCGATCTGGACGGATGACCTCGTCGAGGCCGTCGAGCGTCAGCGGAGTCCTCATCCCTTCTTCGAGACGCTGACGACCATCGGCTACGCCGCGGCGGTGACCGAGAACGTCGACCTCGGCGTCGCTGCGACGGACCCAATCCGGAGGCACCCGATCACGCTCGCACAGGCATTCCACTCGATTCATCACTTCACCGGCGGTCACTCGCACCTCGTCCTCGGCGCCGGCGAACTCGAGAACATCGGCCCCTACGGTATGGACTACGACTACCAGGTGAGCAAACTCGAAGAGGCACTCGAGATCATCCGTCTCGCGTGGGACGGCACCGTCGATGACACCTTCGACTACGACGGTGAGTTCTGGAGCTTGACGGACGCAGCGTACGGCCTCGAACCGGTCGATCGTGAGGGTGCCGAACCGTACCCCGATCTCTGGCTGGGTGCCCACAGCCCACGGATGCTAGGTCTCACCGGCAAGTACGCGGACGGGTGGCTGCCCACGACGATGGCGGTCCCCGACTACGAATCCGCGTGGGATACGATCGAAAGCGCCGCCAGCGACGCCGGCCGCGACCCAGGCGATATCACGAAGGGCGCCTACATGAACGTCGTCATCGCCGAGTCGACCGAGCAGTGTCGCGACCTGCTCGACTCGCTGTTGTTACGGATCAACTGTCTGCCGATGCCGGCGGAGATGTACGCGAAGCACGGACACGACCATCCCCTTGGCGCGGATTTCGGCGGCCTGACGGAGTACGTCCCGACGCGGCTCGGTCGGGAGGAGTCGCTCGCGGCCGCCGAGTCGGTTCCCCAGGCAGTCCTCGAGGAACGATACGTCTGGGGCTCGCCGGACGACGTGGCGGAGACCATAGAGCACTACCGCAGTCAGGGAGCCGAACACGTCGCGATGGTCAACCAGACGTTCCTGGCCGACCACGCACTGACCGGAGAGTCGTTCACGCTGTTAGACGAGGTTCGCTCGCGGTTCTGAGTCGCCTCAGCCCCGCCGTTCGAGGATTCGGTCGATGATTCGGCCAGTGGAGAGTAACGCCTCGCCATCACCCGATTCCAGCGGGGTGGCTCGTCGGACCTCGAGGTCGACACCGCGTTCTGCGGCGGCGGCCTGGATGGCTTCGTCGTCGTGGTGCTGATCGTGCCCGAGAGCGATGATGTCCGGCTCGATCTCCTCGATTGGGACGAAGATATCCTCCGGATGGCCTAGCCTTGCGTAGTCGACCGGTTTCAACGCCCCCACCATCTCGACGCGCTGACGCCCGGGGACGATCGGTCCCGGCTTGTGCGTGACGTTCGAGGAGCGCGCCACGATGACGTGGAGGTCCTCGCCCATGGTCTTCGCTTCTCGGAGGTAATGTAGGTGCCCGGGATGGAGGATGTCGAACGTGCCCTGGGCGACGACCGTCGTCGTCATCGGTCCTCCCGGGGATCGACGCCGTCCTCGCGGAGCTGGGCGTCGATGTCCGCCTGGGTGAAGTCGAAGAACTGCTCCTCAGGGGGGTCTACATCGAGGACCGAGAGGTCGATCGGTTCGCCGTCGCGGTCGAAGGCTTGCCAGTCGTCCCGACCATACGGTGCGCCGATGATGATGTGGACCTCGTTCCTGCCGAAGGTCCCGAGATCGGCGTCGCTTGGCCGCAAGACGCCGTTCGGGTGGGAGTGGACCGATCCCGCCGCCCGGAGGTCGTTCGGGACCATGCTCGTCTTGACCGTCGCGCTCACGGGGTTCGTTTCCGTGCCAGGGATCACCAGCACGTCCGTGAGCACCGTCCCCTCTCGGTCGAGGTCGAGTGTGCGAGCGTCCTCGCCCCGCAGCAGGCCCATGTACTCGTTCGGGTGGGCCTCCTCGGAGGCCGAGAGTGCGAACTCGAGCGCGCCCTCGGCGATGCCGAGAATCTCGCTCGAGCGGAACAGTCCCATTACCTCGGTGTGTCGCCCGCCGCCATCTAAGCGTTCCGCTCCGGGCCAGACCGAAGGGTAAAAACGGACCAGCAGCCAACGTGCGTTCATGTCACCAGCGCAAGGCGCCGGCGGAGCCGGCGCCGCGGCCCCGGATTCGGGGCCGGTCGTCTACAATCTCGATGCGGACTGCACCGTGGAAGACATCGAGGAAGGAGAGTACTACCACGCGACCGTCAACGGGGTCGTCGAGTACGGCGTCTTCGTCGACCTCTCGGACTCGGTGTCCGGGCTCGTCCACGAGTCGAAGCTCCGCGGATCGTATACGGTCGGCGACGAACTCCTCGTTGAACTCACGGAGGTCCGCGAGAACGGCGATCTCAGTTTCACGGAGGTCGCCCCCGGGGAGTACACTACTACCACCGTCGGACCGGGAGAACTCGCGACCGCCGACGAACTCGCCGATCACGTGGGCGAGAGTGTCCACATCGAGGGCCAAGTCGTCCAAATCAAGCAGACCGGTGGTCCCACCATCTTCCAGGTACGGGACGAGGACGGCGTCGTCCCCTGTGCAGCCTTTGCGTCAGCGGGCGTGCGGGCGCATCCGGTCGTCGAGATGGATGACCTCGTCCGGGTCAGCGGCACCGTCGAGACGCGCGACGGCGCCATCCAAGTCGAAGCAAACGATGTCGCTGTCCTCGACGGAGAACCCGCGGACGATGTGGCTCGCCGCCTCGAGACAGCCACCACCGATCTCGCTGCGCCGGCGGAGATCGATCCGTTCGTCCAGTGGGACGCGCTCGACAAGCTCCGCGATGACTTAGAGCGAGTCGCGAAGCGCCTTCGCGAGGCGGTCCTCGAGGGCCGACCGATCCGTATGCGCCACCACGCCGACGGCGACGGGCTCTGCGCGAGCGTGCCCCTCCAATATGCCCTCGAACGGTTCATCGCCGACCACTGGATGGATCCTGACGCACCACAACACCTCCTCAAGCGCCTCCCGAGCAAAGCGCCCTACTACGAACTCGAGGACGTCACCCGCGACCTGAACTACGCACTCGAGGACCGCACGCGCCACGGCCAGAAACTCCCTCTCCTGCTCATGCTCGACAATGGCAGCACGGAGGAGGACACGCCGGCGTACCGGAACCTCGCTCACTACGACGTGCCCGTCGTGGTGGTCGACCATCACCACCCCGACCCGGCGGCCGTCGAGCCGCTCGTCGAGTCCCACGTCAACCCCTACCTCCACGACGAAGACTACCGGATCACCACGGGGATGCTTTGTGTCGAACTCGCCCGGATGATCGACCCGAACCTCTCGGACGAACTCCGGCACGTCCCCGCCGTCGCTGGGCTGTCCGACCGCTCTGAGGGCGAGGCCATGTCAGACTATCTGGCGCTGGCCAGAGAGGCTGGCTACGACGAGACCCGGCTTCGGGAAATCGGCGAGGCGCTCGACTACGCCACCCACTGGCTCCGCTACAATGCTGGACGGGAGCTTATCAACGACGTACTCAACGTGAACTGCGACGACCGTGCCAGACACGCAGAACTGGTTGACCTACTCGCGGACCGGTCGGAGCGGGACGTGGAAGCCCAACTCGACGTGGCGATGGCCCACGTGACCCACGAGGACCTCGACAATGGCGCTCATCTCTACCGACTCGACGTCGAGCGCCACGCCAAGCGTTTCACGTATCCAGCCCCCGGGAAGACGACCGGCGAGGTTCACGACCGGAAGGTCGAAGAGACGGGCGATCCCGTCATCACCATCGGGTTCGGCCCGGACTTCGCGGTACTGCGTTCCGATGGCGTTCGACTCGACATTCCCCGGTACGTGGCGGAGCTCCAGGAGGAGGTGCCAGGAGCCGGCGTTAGCGGAGGCGGCCACCTGGTCGTTGGCTCGATCAAGTTCGTGCCCGGCCGACGGGACGAAGTTCTCGACGCGCTGGTGAGGAAAATGAGCGAGGCCGAGATCGACCGAGACCTGGGCAGCTCCGAGGTCGCGATTCCTGAGGAACCATAAGGGACGCCAGGCCCCCCACCGGACATCCATTGGACGACCGACGGCAACGCGGGCGGCGACGTCGGGGAGTGGTATCGCCGACCCGGTATCCGGAAATGGAGATATCTGGCAGGGTCGTTCCAGGGACGTCGAGCCCGATCAACCCGCTATGGCCGCCCTCGCAGAGTGAATCTGCGTCCGCAGAAACGATCCTCTATACCAACTTGCCCTCTCTCGCTCCCACGGAGGGGACAGCACACTTCAGCAGCACAACAGTGGGCTGAACGGGCTGGCCCCCGCCCCGAATTGGACGCTCAGGCGCCCGTCGCCTTCTCGGCTTCAGCCTGGACGATGTACGATCGGTCATCGTCGTATTCGCCCGCAATTCCGAGGGCCCGTTCCGTCCCGATTTGGCGCAGTGCCCAGGCCGCGCTCGCGCGAACTTCGTCGGCGTCGTCCTCGGCGAGGCGGGTTTCGAGGGGATCGACCGCCCGGGTGTCCCCGATCATGCCGAGCGCTCGGGCTGCAGTCGAGCGGATCGCAGTGTTGTCCGCGACCAGCCGGTCGGCGATCGCCTGCGTCGACTCCTCGCTACCGATCGCGCCAAGCGCGCGCAGGGTAACCAGTTCCAGTTTTACGTCGCCGCCGCCGAGGAACTCCTGAATGGTATCGACGGCGCGCTCGTCGCCGATCTTCCCGAGAATGCGGATCGCGTGGTTGTCACGTCGCTCCGCACGGTCATTGATCGGCTCGAAGGCCGCCTCGGGGGCGTACCGCTCCAGCGCGTCGAGGATGTTCTCCTCCATGAAGTCGGACTCGTAGCGCTCGAGGGCTGTGAGGATCGGCTCCGTCTCGCCGTTCGTCGCGTAGAGCTTGATCGCGTTCCACTCTGGCGGGAAGTCCTTCTTGGTGGCCGGATCGAGGATGTCGTAGAAGCCCTGCGCGTCGAGTTGTTCGCGGATGGTCAGGTCGCTCCATACCTCCGCGGCCTCGAGGGCGTCCGCGAGCGCGTGGGCTGCCTCGAGCAGTGACTCGATACTGGCCGCGTCCTCGTCCGCGTCGAGATCGGCGTCGGCGATGATGTCCCGAACCGATTCGAGTGATCCTGCGGCAGCTTCCGGGTCAGTCCCATCGAAATCGACGGATGCGTCGAGCGGCTCGCCCGCTGCATCGAGGAACGCCTCGACGGCTGCGAGGGCGTCCGCTTCGCCCTCGTCGGTCCACTCAGCCTCAGTGAGTGTCGACTCGGCGTCGCTGACCACGTCGGCCACATCGGAAGCGTAGGGGCCGCGGGCCTCCTCCAGTCTTCCGCGGAGGTCCTCGAGACGGTCCTCCAGGTCGGCTTGCTCTCCGTCTTCGTCCTCGTCCCCCTCAGGAAGGTCCGCGGCATCGAGATCAGCGGCGATCCCGTCGAGGACGTCCTGGACCTGGTCGAGGTCAGATTCGGTCTGGGCGTCTTCAAGCGCCGCCTCAGCGTCGTCTAGCCGAGAGGCGAGTGTGTCTGGGGAGAGCTCCGCATCTGCCTCGTCTGATTCGGATTCGACGTCGGTCTCGTCCGAGTCGGCTTCGGATTCGCCAGCTTCGTCCACCGTGGATTCGTTTTCGGCATTCAGGGCGTCCTCGGTATCCGACTCGTCGCCCACCGGCGCGTCCTCGGCAGCCGGCTCACCGCCCGCCTGGGCATCCTCGTCGTCCCCATTGCTCATGCGCCGTTCTGCGCCCGTTCGGGCCAAGAGCGTTTCCCTTCGACCCGGACCGTGGCGCATAACTCCCGCCATCTCCCAGCTTCTGTATGAACCGCCGGACGTACCTGCGGACCGCGGGCCTGGCGGGGATTGCCACCGCCGCCGGCTGTCTCGATAGCCGGGCCGCCGGTGACGGGGAGTACGACGTCGGCATGTCGACGGTCGCGTTCAAGCCCGAGACTGTGACGATCGCCGTCGGCGAGGAAGTCATCTGGCGGAACACCAGCAAACAGGGCCATACCGTGACAGCCTACGAGGGTGGGCTCCCGGACGACGCCGAATACTTCGCGTCAGGTGGCTACGAGACCGAATCCGTCGCCCGGGACGCCTGGTTCGACGGGTTCGGCGGACGGCTGAGCCAAGGTGACACCTACACCACCGAGTTCAATGTTGCCGGCGAGTACCCGTACTTCTGTGTGCCCCACGAAAGCGCGGGCATGGTCGGCACCGTCGTGGTCGAGAAGTGACTACTCGTCGACGTCGACGCTCGTCTCCTCCTCGGCGGCGACCTCTTCGGGACGAGCCTCGAGGGTCGTCTTCTGGATCTCGACTCGTCGGAGTGGGTAGATCGTCTTGGCTTCGTTGTAGATCGCCGAGGAGAGTCGCCCCTCGACAATGCTGTCGACGACTTCGTCGAACGTCCGCTCACTGCCGGCTTCCTCGACCATGTCGATCATCTGCCGGCGGATAGCCTTCTCCTGGCTCTCGTCGGCCGACTTCGTCGTGAACGCGACGGGCTGGATCTGAACGCGGTAGTCGTCCGCGGTCAGCACCGTGACGTACGCCTCGACTTTCGAGGAGCCGCGGCGGACGAGGCTACGGAGGTAGTCTCGCGTGAGTTCGTGGCGGACGAACTCCGTGTACGCCGTCTCCGCGGCCACCTCGTTGATCTTGAAGGTTAACTTCGTGTTGTTCTCGCTGGCGTCGTTCCGCAGGTCCCCCAGCGTCGTCTCGATCGTTCGGCCGAGCAGCTGCTCGGACTCCTCTGCGGGGCTGTTGCCGAGCTCCGCGCGCTCGAACTGCTCGGGCGCGAGGACCTCGTACCATTGCTTCTCCTGGTTGCGTCTGGATACTGATCGTTCGCTCATGTGTCGTGTGTCTCGTCGTTCGCGAGCTGTGTCGCCACCCGGAGGTTGACGACGTAGTCATCCGCGGTCGCCCGCAGGCCGCCGGTCGTCTCCCGCTCGATCGCCGTCTCGATCGCCGCGCCGTCCACCGCAGTGACCATCTCCGGCGTGTTGTCCGGCCGGAGAGCGGTCGCGATGCGCTCGGCCGCCGCCGCGTCGTCGTGCTCGGTGCGAATCCGGGCGTACCGTGCAGTCATGATCCGCCTCCCAACGCGGTTCTGAGGTCGGTCTCGACGTCGGTCGAGTCGGCCGCCGTAGAGGCGAGACCATCGTGGCCCGCGACCGTCACGTGATCGCCGACGCAGTCCCGAAGCAGCGACGCAGCGTCGTACTCGTCGGCGACCGCGAGTGTGCTGCGGTCGTGACCGACCACGAGAACGGCCGGTTCCGGCGATCGGTAATCCCGTAGTAGGCGCGCGACTGGCTCCGCTGTCGTCCCGTCGACGTCCGTGTCGACAGTCACGAGCCCGTCGTGTCGTCGCAGTTCCGCCGCGGCCACCGCTTCGTGAACCGTCTGCGCGTGGGATCGCCACACGTCGAGCGTGGTCTGCGAGTCGACATCACCGAGGACGGCCGCGATGCCAACCCCCGGCGCATGGCGCGCGAGGGCGTCGAGGACGTCGGCAAATCCGCCGACCGTCTCGAGAGGGCCGCCAACGTGTGGCCGGAGAATCCGCTCGAGCGCCGTACCGGCGCAGCTCTCCGGGGGAGCCGACTCCGCGACGGCGAGCGCGACATCCGACGCGAGCCGGCGCCACGCGTCCTCGGTCGCTTCGAACTCGCCGACGACCGCATCGGCCGCGTCGCCGTCGCCAGAGAACGACCCATGTACGAGTGTCGAGTGGGCCAACCCGTCGACCGGATCCGGTGTCGGAATCGCGAGCCCGGGTCGCCGGGAGAGCCCGGCTGCCGTCGCGTCGTCGATCCGTCCCGTTGTGACGGGCTCACGGGCGGTAAGTCCGGCGACTCCGAGCAACGCGTCGGGAGTCGAAAGCACCGAGGCGATTTCATACGCGTCGGTGACCGGATCCGAGGCGAGAGAGTGTGTCGCATCTGCATCGCCGAGCCCAAGCGAGACGGTCTCGTCGGCGTCCTCGGTACCGTCTCCGACGGTCCGTCGGACGGCCGCTTGAAACGGAACGTTTCGATCGTCGAGCGCCCGGCAGAGCACTCCGAGAGCCGCCAGCGTGTCGCCGCGTGGCGCCGCAACCACGCTGACGAAGTCGGCATCGCCGAGGCTGGCGGCCACGCGGTCGGCAGTGACGTGCTCGTCGGGGCGCTCGGTCGTGGCCATCTACAGCAGCTCTTTGGCGGTGTCGTAGCTGTACGTGAAGTCCTCGTCGAGCTCGTCGCCGCGGTAGTAGTCCGCGAGCCGGCGGATCTTGGACTGCGTGTTCTGCAGAGCGCGTTTGTTCTGGTAGTCCGTCGGGTTCTCATCCATGTGTTCGCGCAGGCGGACGGCCCGCTGCATCAGGTTACGCAGATCCTCGGGTAAATCCGGCTCGGCGTCGTGTGCTTCGAGGATTTCGGTGATCTTCTTACCCGTCGCAAGCGAGACGTCCGGGACCGGTGTCCCGTCGACGCCCTCGTCGCGCAGCGTCAGGCCGATCTCGCTCGGGCTGTGGCCGGCCTCGGCCAACTCGACCACGCGGTCCTCGATGGCATCCTCGTCGACGTCGCTCCACTCGGGGGGGTCGTCTGCCGCGGGCCGGTCCGATCCGGACGAGCCGCGGCGTCTGGTGTGCATTCGTGCCATTGGTCTGATTGGAACGACACTGACCGCGGTCGCGATGTGTCCGGCTGGGCCGGACGGTACACGGTCCGCAATCCCAAGCCGCCCAAGCGGACGGCGCGTCGGATTTGCGGTCGTGCGTTCCCACCGGGACTCGTCTACTCGGCTACTTGTCTGTTTCTACTTGCACCTCGGGACGGGACGAACCCGAATCCGCGAATCGCGACGGAGCCATTATCATTATCAATACTTTGGCGCTGTCTTTATTACACGAAACAAGAAAGGTGATGAAAGATGCATAGTATCCCTTTACCGGGATCTCGGGACGGTTCTGCTCGCGGGCTCTCGACCGTCGTCGGTACCGTCATTATCATCGTTGTCGTCTTTGCGAGCGTTCTGGTAATCGCCGGTCTCGGCTCGGCAGCGCTCTCCGACACTCAACACGAATCCGCGCTGGACCGAGCAGAACACACTATGACGCTACTCGACTCCCGGACGGCGATGGTCGCGCTCGGCAACTCCGACACACAGACGCTCTCGTTCGGCCAGGACGGAGGCACGGTCGAGACCAGGCCAGACGAGGGGCGGCTCGTTATCGATCACATCAACTATACTACCGGTGAAACGGAAACCATCTACAAGGAAGACCTCGGTTCGGTAGTCTACAGCAACGGCGACACCCTGATCGCGTATCAGGGCGGGGGTGTCTGGCGGCTCGACGGAGCCGGCGACGCGCAGATGCTCTCGCCACCGGAGTTCCACTATCGGGGGGCGACGCTAACACTCCCGGTCGTCAGGATCGCCGGCGACCAAGAGTCGGCTACCTCGCCACTGACGCGGGTCAGCGATATCGGCGAGGCGCAACTCATCTATCCGAACGCCACTACCGGCAGCCAGAATGGCACGGGCGCTCCCTACGACGTCACCGAAGCGCCGTACGACAATCCGATCCGAAACGGGACGGTCGCGATCCGTATCCAGAGTCCCTACTACAAGGGTTGGGCAGAATACGCCAGACAGCGGACGACCGCGGACGTGACAGTTAACGACTCGAACGAGACCGTTCGACTAGTCCTCCAGAGTATCGGCGGGAGTCTGGGAGACTTCGAGATGCCGCTCGAAGGCGACTCGCTCGAGGTCAGCGGTATCGCCGAAGGCCACCCAATCAACGACTTCTCCCTAACGCTCGCGGCCGACGGCAACTTCCAAAACGGCCACTGGTCGCTCTACAGTAACGACAACGGCGACGAGTTCGAGATGCATATCCACACGAAGGGCAAGTGCACCGGCGGCGGGTCGTACAACGACGTCGTCGATTTCAGCATCTACTACTACAAGGCTAGCACGGGTGAGGTTCGGGAGTGGCAGAACGATTCTATCACGCCGGGGCCCGGGACGGCCATCCAGATCAACTGTTCGACGCAGGAGCTCGATATCGACTTCACGAACAACGACACGAAGCTAACCTACACGGATATCGACCTGACCGGTTCGGACAACAAGTGGTGTTTCGGGAGCCACATCGCCGACCGAGACGTGCCCGAGAACATCACCCTGAACCAACACCCCGTGGACGGCTCGAAGTGGTTCAACGAGTCGAAGGGGGACGCCGCCTCGATGAACTTCACCGTCAATCACTATATCTCTCGGATGGGTCCGAAGTACGACCTGACCGTGAAGGACGGGCCAGGCAACAGCGAGTGTCAGTCTCCGGGAAACGGGAAAGGGTCAAGTCGGGTCGATGAGTCGCTCTCCGCGGGTCGGTTTACCTTCGAGGAAACGAGCGGTGCGAAGTACATTACCTATCTACACGTCACGGAGAACCGTGTGGGAATCGAGCTGAACTGAAGCGACGAATCACCGCTCCAGCTCGATGTTGATCGGATGGACGGTGACATACAGTTCGTCTGGCGGGTCGAAGGTGCACTCTATCCGATCAACGGGACCGCTTTCGTCGAGCGAGCAGTCATCCCTGCCGGGGCGGTCGTTCAGGTAATCGTACCAAGCCCGCCCATGGTCCGTGGTCACATTCAGCCAGAGGTTGTATGTGTCCGGGACGTCACCTCGGTGGACGATGCTGGGTAGGGAGCGAGCGCCACGGACCCTAACGATTCCCTCGCCGTATTGAGCCGGGTTCGTGGCGCGCGTCTGCACGATTGGGATGATCATCCGGTCGGTATCGAACTGAAACGGCCCGCGACGAGTTATGATTCCACCAGTTTCGGAACTGCGGAGTACGCTCCCGAACTCGTATGCAAGCTCTTCCGAGTCCCCACGATTGCCTCTCCATCGGATGACGTCACTCGTAATGTTACCTGTGGAGAAGCCACTCGTTCCGTCCCACCCGGAAAGGTTGACCGTTGCGGTCGACGTGGTTGATATTCCGCCGTTCGCAAGGCTGATCTCTGTCGCACGAGTCGGAGCGCCCTCCCTATGTAAGTCCTTGAGATTGTCGGCCAATACCTCGAACGCCCGTTCAGTATTGGAGACCTGCTCAACGTTGCGGACGTCCTGCAACGACGCGACCCCGGCTACTGATACTACTCCAATCGTCACGCTCACCATACTAAATATGAGCACGTACGAGACGACGTCACTGGCGGCACGGTTTCGCATTAGTTTCCACCCGATTCAAGCGTAAGCGTTCCGCTCGTGTACCTAATAGAAATCAGTCCGCCACCGGCGTTACTTCCGGTGATAGCTGTTGAATTGACGAATTCGACCTTTACAGTTGTGTCCGGTTGTGCCGTCCGAAGTTCGAGATACGGATCAGAGATCTCGACAAGTTCAACGCGGTATTGCGAGCCCGCAATCGTCTCGGGAATTTGGCGATTTAGCCGGATTGTGCCCATGTTGCCGGCGGATACCGCCAGTCTGTCTGCGGCTTCGAGATCTGCCGCAATCTGTTGGCCGACGACCTCGAGCTGAGTTCTAGCGGCAGCTTCGCGTTGTTCGCCGATAAATCCGCCACCCGCAATTAGCAGACCCATCGTAAGTACCATCGCAACACCTAACCCGATGACGTAGTCGAGCGCCAACGCCTGAGATCGGTTATGAGTCATCGTTCACCCCTGGAATGGCCTTCCGATCAGTCCGGAAAACGAGACTCTCGCGCTCGAAGTCTATCTCGACCTTAGCTCCGTAGATTCCCCTCTCAGTAAATGGGCCGGAGGTGTCTGTCCCAAAGGGGGGTGTATCATTGATATTCCCCTCGGTATCATTTGCAATCACTCGATAAGTACCAGTTATCTGATCGGCATTGTCGTATTGGATACTGTCAATAGTTCCTAGTCCATCGGCAAAATTGAGGCCTGGACAATCATTCCCGTCGACAGTGCCTTTCGACACGTTTATCCAGAAATTCGTGGTTGGTACAGTACACTCATGGATTTGTCCCTGGGCATCGTCAACTGACAGTATATCATCTCCAATTCGAAGTGTCCATGTCGAAGCTGACTGGGCCTCGATTTTGAAGGCATTGGTCCCGTTTGGGACATATACATTCGTCACGAAAATTCTGAGCCCTCTCGCTCCATTTGCCCCTGTTATCGTGGTCCAGCTCGAGTTAGCATTGGTATCGGTGAAATTTCTCGTGCTGTTCGATTGTCTAATCCAGGTACCCCTGAATTGTGTGATTGGTCCGCCGTTGGTCACCTGCCCGTCCCTGAGTGAATGCCGACCGGATACATCTACGAACGTGGCGTAAGCTTCATCTAGATCGTCCTGGAGTTCCACATAATCCGTCGTCTGGGAAGTGTTGTGTCGGTTGATGTACCGGATGACTTCCTCGGTTCCGGTTTCCATCGAGTTGGCATGGAGAATCGGCTGACTGGTCGTGCTGTCAGCCCTGGTTGCGAGGTTTTCGCTATAGATGACCGTGTTCATAACGAGCGCTAGTCCCACGAAGATCACCGCCAGAACAAACGCCGTGATGAGCAAAATCTGGCCGCGTCGCCCCCGTCGGCTCAGATCCGCCATACGACCACCTCCACTTTGAGTACGTTGTGCGTTCCAGACGCCGATGCGATGTCAGGCGCGTAAAAGTTGGTAGAGTTAAAGCGGTGCGAGGTCTCGTCCATGTTCGAGTCACGGAGGACATCATCGTTCGTCAGAACTACTTTCTTGGCAGCGCGGACCGCGTTATCACTGGGTTCGCCCCGATACACGACACGCTTCGAGATTATCCCGCCATCGTTCGAGTAGTCGACATAAACGTTGTACGCGATACCCCGGTCCGTAAATGCCCGCTTCAGTCGGTCGCCAAAGGCGTTCGGGGGTGACTGGCTGGTATAGAAGGAATCGTCAGTACTCCCGTAGAATTTCTCGTTTTTCCAATCCCAGGCCAGCATTGCCGGTTTGAGTTCGTTCTCGGTTGCAGCCCCTGCGAGCACACCTGTAGCACTCGATTGCAGCTGGTTTTCGATGTGCTGGCTGGAGGTACTGGCCGACAGCGGTGTCACGGCTGTCATCTGCAGGGCAAAGACGATACTGGCGACCAACAACAGAGACCCGACGACTGCTTCGAGCGTGTGAATCTGTGCACGGTCCATCACCAGACCACCACAAGTAGCGTCGCGTCTGTGTCTTCAATTTCCACGATCCGTCTAGCCGTGACGCTAGTTGCAGATCCAGTCGGTGGAGAGGGGCCGATCCGCAATTCTACGTAATCTCCGGTGCAAGCGCTCTCGTCATGCTCAACAAGTATCGAACCGTCACGGTCCCAGCATAAAATATCGTT
Source organism: uncultured Halobacteriales archaeon (assembly GCA_964443815.1). Lineage (GTDB taxonomy): Archaea > Halobacteriota > Halobacteria > Halobacteriales > Haloarculaceae > CAYLJD01. The sequence goes on from CAYUFG010000007.1 coordinate 34,743, forward strand.
CCCATCACTATCCGTTGAGAGATTGGATTGGAGCGTGATGTTCGCTCTCAGAAAGTTACTGAGACCCACTCGATCGCTGAGATTCGTCCCGGCGTACCGGCAGTCGGGATTCGATTTGTTGTCGAAAAACTCGACGGTACAGGTTCTGTTCAGCAAATGCGGTCGGGATGGATCGCCAAGTAGGCCTTCTGAGAGGCTCGAGGCGATCCGGTTCGCGCTCCCAATGTTCTCCTGACCACCCTCCGTGAATACGCCAAGTGCCCCGGGCACGAACAGGAAGACAGTCGCGAGCGTCAGTAGCAAGATGCTCACACCGACGGCGAAGTCAAGTGTGGTCTGGCCGCGAGACTGCGTTTGGTTCGCACCTCCCGCTGCCGGACCCGAGTGTGGGCGCGGCACCCCGTCGCGTGTCTGGTCAGTGTCGCTCCGGCTCGCCCTATCACCCGAGACCACGTTACTTCTTAGGACCTCCGCCCCATCCAGGCTTATGAGTTGCGGCCAATTATCAAATATAATTGCGCAGAAATTATGGCCGGAATATTATTCCTATGCCAAATTCTCTATCGGATGTAGGTATTGAGGTATCGTCCCACTCACCCGACATCGTCGCCCAGTCCATCCACTAGCCTCACGCACGGCCTGTCGATCTACCGCTTCGGAGGGTTTAAACGAAGAGACCGAATACCGATCAGTTACGGGCTCGTAGATCAGCGGTAGATCACTCCCTTGGCATGGGAGAGGCCCCGGGT